>CAMNHY010000006.1 GCA_946540005.1 uncultured Clostridium sp. | reverse complement strand
TCTATAATATTCATGACGTGGATAAGCTAAGAATGAACGAGAATCAGTTAACATACCAACAGCTTGGCTCATAACTGTAACTTGCATCATAGCTTCCATATTTTGCTTCATACCATCTAATTGATCTAAGAACCACCAAGCAGTACCTACTTGAACTCTGTTCTTAACACCTTCCTTTTGGAAGCATCCAGCAAGAACCATTAATGCATAGTTATCACGTGGATTTAGATCATATAAAATAGTCTTTGGAAGAGCATCAGCCTCATCTAGAGCACCTAGTAATTGAGATAACTTTTCCATATAAACTTGGTCTTCAATTGCATCAAAACCAGTATCTGGTCCAATCTTCTTTAACATTGATTTAGAGTTATTACGAAGTGCACCAATATGATATTGTTGAGTCCAACCATGCTTATAATATTCTTTTCCTAAGAATACCATAATATAACCCTTATATTGGTCTTGTTCATGGTCGCTTACTGGTTCATTCTTCATACCCTTGTGGAATACAGCATTAGCTTCTTCATAAGTTGCTGGGCAATAGTGAACAACATCTAATGCATGGTCAGATAAACGAGAACCCATTTCATGGAAGAAATCAATTCTTTCTGCAAGAGCCTTAGTTAAATCTGATAATTCTTTGATTTCATAACCAACTACAGAAGCTAGCTTATTAACCCACTCACCAAACCAATCAAGTTCTACATTAATAGCCTTGTCTGGACGGAATGCAGGTCTAACTTTAACTTTTAAAGTCTTATCTTCAGCCATTAATTTATGATAATGAAGATCATCTACTGGGTCATCTGTTGTACAAACTGTATCAACATTGAACTTATACATCATTTGACGTGCAGTTAATGTTTCAAGTTTAGCATTAGCTTCATCCCAAATCTTCTTTTCATTCTTCTTATTGATAATATCATAAATACCAAAGTATCTTCTCATTTCAAGATGAGACCAATGGTATAATGGGTTACCAACAAAATAAGGCATAGATTCAGCAAATTGGCAATATTTTTGATAATCACTTTCTTCTAAAGACTTACCTGGAACATTACCTGAAATTGAATCTTCAGAATAACCTCTAGCACGTAATGCTCTCCATTTATAGTGATCACCATATCTATCACCAGCACCTAACCATGCTTCAGCTAAATTTCTGAATTTCTTATCTTCATAAATTTCTTTTGGTTGAAGATGGCAGTGATAGTCAATAATAGGCATCTTTTCTGCATGTTCATGATATAACTTCTTAGCAGTTTCTGTTGTTAATAAGAAGTCATCGTCCATAAAATTAATCATAATTCTAGTTCTCCTTAAACATAAAAATTATAAAGTTACTCCGTCTTTAAAGATAGAGATTTCACGGAAATTATTTTCCTCGTTTTTAGCAAGTTTCTTACCACTTGCAACATCGCAAATCAAATCAATAAATTGCTCTAATGTTGAATCCCAAGATGCACCGTCAACAACTTGACCAGCATTGAAATCAATCCAATTTGCTTTCTTTGAAGCTAATTGTGTATTAGTTGCAATCTTCATTGTAGGAACGAATCCACCAAATGGTGTTCCACGTCCTGTAGTAAATAATACCATTTGACAACCTGCAGCAGCAAGTGTAGTTACAGCTACTAAGTCATTACCAGGAGTTGAAATTAAATTAAGTCCATTATTCTTAATTCTTCCACCCATAGGAATAACACCCATAACTTTTGCTGCACCACCCTTTTGAACGCATCCTAATGATTTGTCTTCAAGAGTTGTGATTCCACCAGCCTTATTACCTGGTGATGGGTTATCATAAATAACTTGATGGTGGTTTTTAAAATATGATTTAAAGTTATTAATTAAATCAACAGTTTGATTGAATGTTTCTTCATCTTTAGCACGAGCCATTAATAACTTTTCAGCACCAAACATTTCAGGTACTTCACCTAAAACTGTTGTACCATTATTAATTGTTAAGAAATCACTAAATCTACCAAGTAATGGATTAGCAGTAATACCTGACATACCATCACTACCACCGCACTTTAAACCAATACGAAGTACTGATAGAGGTTCTTCAACTCTCTTATCATTTTTCATATTGTCATAAAGTTCTTTTAATAATCTAGTTCCTTCACCAATTTCATCACTAACTTCTTGTAAAGTTAAGAACTTTACACGGTTTGGATCATATTCTCCAAGAGTTTCTCTAAACTTATCAGCTTGGTTTTCTTCACATCCTAAAGATAATACAAGTACACCACCTGCATTTGGATGCTTTACCATATCTTGTAAGAAAATTCTTGTAGTATCTAAATCTCCACCCATTTGTGAACATCCAAATGGATGATTGAATGTATAAATACCATCAATATCTGATGTATCATATTTAGACTTAAAGTTGTTGATAATGTTTTGAGCAATACCACTTACACAACCAACAGTTTGAATAATCCAAAGTTCATTACGAACACCGAATTCACCATTTTGACGAGGATAAACCATAACCTTACGGTCTGATTTATATCCACGTACTTCTGGATATTTTGGTTCATACTTATACTCAATAATATCATCAAGATTAGTTGCAACATTATGAGTATGAACATGTTCACCCTTCTTAATATCAGAAGTTGCATGTCCGATTGGGTTACCATATTTAATAATATCTTCGCCCTTGTTAATATCCTTTAAAGCAACCTTGTGAGCTTGAGGGATGTCTTCAAGAAGAGTAACACCCTCAACAACCTCACCTTTAGTATATGGTCTTAATACAACGGCTACATTATCAATAGGATTAATAATAATGTAATCAATCATGTTAATTTAAATCTCCTAAAAAAGTAATTAGTCACCGATTACTGACTTAATAGCTTCACGCATACCCTTTGTTTCAATTTCATATAATGCGTTTGCTACAAATTCAGTAACACCATTTAATTTATTTAAATCCATTTCCCAATGCTTCTCTAGACCTAAGAAATCCTTAGTGATTTTTTCACAAGCGCTCTTAGAACCATCAAATCCTTGCCATTCTGCCTTGAAGAAATCTAATGCCCATTGATCATCTTTTAAATCGATTGTTTCAACTTTACCATTAACATTTCTTTCACCTTTGTAGAATGCCATTAATGCTGCTAATGAGAAGAATGCATGCTTAGGGAAATTACCAGCTTCAATTGATTGAACAGCTGTTGGAAGATCACGTGTTTTGAACTTAGTTACAGAATTTAATGCGATTGACATTAATAAGTGGTGAACGAATGGGTTTTCATAACGTTCAATAACTGAGTTAGCATATGCAACCATTTGATCATGTGGAATATCAATAGTTGGAATAACTTCATCAAACATGAAATCACGAGCATATTTTCCAAGTTGAGGATCAGCCATAGTTTCTGCAACTGCATCAACACCAGCTAAATAAGCAACTGGAACGATTGCTGTATGAGTACCATTTAAAATCTTAACTTTTCTTTGCTTATAAGGAACGATTGAATTAACATATAAAACATTTAATCCAGCCTTAGGAGCAGGGAATGCTTCTTCTAATGCCTTTATATCGTCTCCATCAATGCACCATAAGTGGAAAATTTCTCCAACTACCATTGAGTTATCAATATAACCTAATTCTTCTTGGCATTCCTTAGCATTATCTCTTGGATAACCAGGAACAATTCTATCAACTAATGTGTTGTAGAACTTATTAGCTTTTGTAATCCAGTTAATGAATTGTTCATCATAACCACAAGTCTTAGCTAATTTTACAACAACTTCTTTTAAAGTATCTCCATTGTGATCAATTAATTCACATGGCATAATGAATAAACCACTTTCAAGTGAACCATTGAATGCATCATATCTTGCTTTTAAGAATGCAAGTAATTTACCAGGATAGCTCTTTGGAGTCTTAGTAAAATCAGTATCTGTTTCATCATAAGCAATACCAGCTTCAGTTGTGTTTGAAATGATGAATTGTAAGTCTTCTGACTTAGCATAAGCTAAATACTTATCATATTCTGCAAATGGATCAATTAAATCACCAATTGAATCGATAATCTCATGAGTTCTTACTTTCTTACCATCTTGCTTACCTTGAAGATATAAAGTATATAAGCCATCTTGAGTTTTCATATCAGCAACACGACCAAATGGCATAGGTTGTACAACAGCTACATTACCATTGAATACACCTTTATTGTTCATTGTATTAATAATCCAATCTACGAATGCACGTAAGAAGTTTCCTTCACCAAATTGTAACACCTTAATTGGACGTTCAGGTCTTTTATTACCAGTTAATTTTGCATATAATTCTGCGTTTAAGTTTTCCATATTTTCCTCCGAAATATTTAAAATGTATCCATTTTTCCGATACCTATTCTATATTATCACTCTTAAATCTTTTAGTCAATTTTTTTAGCCTTTTGTTGTGGCAAAACTTTCACGATATTTCTATTTATGATAAGTTTCATTATGATTAATTTTAAAAGCTCTATATATTTGTTCAACCAAAATCAACTTCATCAATTGATGTGGAAAAGTCATTTTAGAAAAACATAATTTATAATCAACTTTATCTATAACTTCTTTTGAAATACCAAGTGAACCACCTATAATTAAGCATATATGAGAATTATTGTATGTTTGTATTTGAAGAATTTTTTTTGCTAATTCTTCACTACTTAACATTTCACCTCTTAAATCTAATGCTATTTTATATGAGTTTTGAGGCATAGCATCAATTATCTTTTTACCTTCTTTAATTTTAATATCGTTATCAATAGTTTCATTAGATTTATCAGGAATTGGTTCATCTTTTAATACTATTTCATTAATCTCACAATATTTAGAAAGTCTTTTAGTATATTCAGCTATACCATCAACTAGGTATTTTTCTTTAAGTTTACCAACACTTATAATTGTAATTTTCATAATTCAATTTCCTTTAATGGCTTTTGTGAACAACAAATTAATTTTGCATTTTGAAGAGATTTATTAGTTTTATTAAATACTTTTTTATAAGTATCTAATGCAATTTCTTCTAAATTACATTCTTCTGAAATATGTGCCAATAATACATATTTTGTATTAGGACCTAATAATTCAGACATAATATAGGCACTATCTTCATTAGATAAGTGTCCATGATCTGATAAAATTCTCATCTTTGTTTCATATGGTCTATTACTATTCATTAAAATTTCAGGATCATGATTACTTTCCATAATATAAATATTAGCATCCATTAATCTTGGAACATACGCCTTATGAATATAGCCTGTATCTGTTATATATACTAATTTTGTTTTATTATCTCTTATAATAAATCCAACAGGATCTATTGCATCATGAAAGATTTGAATAGTTTCTATTATTAAATCACCAATTTTAAATATTTGTTGATTATTTATAAATTCAAGTCTATCAACATATCTAATAGCATCACGTGTTTTTTGATTTAAATTAGAATATGTTCCTTCTGTCATATAAAATTTAGCATTTGTAGCATTAAATATTGGAATTATTCCACTTGTATGATCTGTATGCTCATGTGTAATCAAAATAGCATCTAAATCTTCAATATTGTGATTATACTCGCTTAAAGATTCATGAATTCTTTTTTTAGAAATGCCGCAATCTATCAAAATTTTTGTATTACCAGATTCAATATAAGTGGAATTACCTTTTGAACCTGATGCTATTTGTAATATTTTCATAATTGTTCCTCCTAAAAATAAAAGAAGCCCGAAGGCTCCTTTATATTAGTCATCATAATGGAAATATGAACACTTAGTTAAATCTGATGTCCAGTTCTTATCAAACCATCCATAGAATTCACTAGTTTCTTCTAATTCATCACCATTGTCGCATGCAATTCTAATCTTCTTTACATACTTTACAAACTTATCAGCCTTTTCTGAAGATGTACTTCTATCTGTATTATAGAATGTAATTGAAGTAAATGTCTTCTTATTTGCATCATAATTAGCAAATCCTAATGTTTGTTGAAGTAATCTATATGTTTGGAATGAAGAATTACTATAACGGCTCATAACATCTGTGAAATAAGTCTTAACTGCTGTAGCAAGTGAAGACTTCATTGATTTAACACCTGTTGATGAAGAACTTTCATAGAAGTAAATAAATAATTGTTCAGCACTAGGTGCATCTTCATTTGAATAACCAGAAGCATAAACAATTAAATCATCCTTAGTATTTTTTGAAGATTTTTCACTAATTGTTACTTCCTTGTGTTGATATCTCTTCCATTGAGAATCATTTACAATTGAATCATCAGTTTCACTAAATTTAGCTGAAGCAGGTTGTGTATATGCATATACATTTAAAATATGGTAACCATATTGAGTTAAGCATAATTCATCATAACTTGCTTCTTTTACAAGATATGCGCCATCATCAGCAATAACATCTTGCATCTTCTTTTCATTACCTTCTTTATCTAATACTTCAGGATTAGATTCAATCTCATCAGCTAAATCCTTTAGATAATCTCTAAATTCTTCAACATAATTTGAAGATGAACTTGAAGTGATTTGTCCTAAATCTTCTGCAGTTAAATAGAAATTAAATGCACTATATTTATTCTTGAAATCTTCCCAAGTTGTATAATTATTGTCCTTAGCATATTGAGATGTTAATGTATATGAATATGCAACATTATTGTATGTCTTTGCAAGGAATGACATTGCAGTAGTTGATTTAGCAGTAATATTTGCTAATTCACCATAGATTAAGTTAGCTAATACATAAACTGCTTCTTTAAATTCATCAACTAAAGAAGTATTAACCTTAGCTAAATCTTCCATGTAGTTAATTGGATTAACATGTGTTCCATTAGACTTAGGGTCTACTGAAATTAAGATATGATTTACTGACATATCATAATATTTATTATAAATATTCTTTGTAAATTGAGCAAAATTTGTAAATAAATTATTATCATCTACAAAGTTAGAGCCTGTTGTAGTTGATAAAGTTTCGCCAATGAAATAACCATAATATGTTTGTAGCGATGTAGCTAAAGCTTGTTGACGTAAATATTTAGTTAAGCTTTCTTTTGCATCTTTTTCAACAGTAATACCATAAGTTAATGCTAAATAATTATTTAATCCCATCTTTGAAGAATATGCAGTATTATTCTTCTTGAAATCATTAATTTGAGAATTAGCATTATCCTCATATGTATTCCATTGAGACTTTGTGAATAAATTCTTTAAATCACTACTATATAAGTATTCATATTCAATTAATGTTGTTGCATAATCGATACCATGAATCTTATCCATTTCATTAAAGAACTCATCAACAGAATATGTTACAGCTTCATTTACTGTATCATCATTCTTATCTTCAGGAGTAAAATTATCATCAGTATAAGTAATCTTAAATATCTTACTACCATCAAAATTCTTTGTTAAAGTGTAATAATCTTCATAAGAATTATAGAATTGATTTTCAAATATAGGATCATAAATTTCAATTTGTGAATTATATTTTAGCTTATCAGTGATTAATGACTCACCAAGAGATTGAGAAGCTTGTCCTTCAATCTTCTTTCCTTTAATATAATTTGCAAGTGAAACTTCATTATTCTTATAATCAACTAACTTATTACCAAGTGCGTCTACTGTTATATTTTTAACACTTGACCAATCGTTTGCAGTACCATCACCATAATAATATGTAACATCTTCTCTATAAATCATAGCGTAGTTACCATCAATATTACGTGGAGTTTCTAGATATGAACCATTATCAAGATGATCATAAATAAATTCAGCAATATCAGATGATGTTTGTGAAACTAATTGTGTATTCTTTTCATCTGTAAAGAATACAGTTTGTTCCTCATTATCATCATTGAATGGATCAGTAGGGTCAATACTCTTCTTATCTTTATTATATAAATTATATAAAGATACATACCATTCACGACTATTTCCTTTAGTTAAATTTCCAAATGTAGTATTATTTAATTCAAAATATTTATTAGCTTCAGCTTCAGTTTTGAATTTTACTACAATGGCTTTAGTTCTATTATATTTATAATATGTAGACTTATAAGCAGATTCTAAAGCCTCATCATCAATATAATAAGAATTAGTAACATTCTTCTTTTCTGAATAACTATATGTCTTTTCTTTATCAACAACATTTTCTAGATATGTTCTTGATAAATTAAGTAAAGCTACACCATATCTGTTTTGTTCAATTAATTCACTTGGCCAAGAAATAGAATAATTAAAATCATCTTTTGTAGCCAATTCTTTAATTAAAGCTTTAAATTGTGATGCATATTGGTCTAATACATAACCATATGAATCATATTCTGATGTAATGAAGTCATCAACCTTTTCTTCATAATCTTCAATTTCATATTCATGAAGATTTTTGAATGTATCAATGCTTGATGTACCAAATATTGCAGCAATAATTGCTTCATTATATGCTTTTACATTCTTCTCATAAGTAGCTTCTTTCATTTCTTTAGAAACGATAGCTTTCTTCATTTGAGATAATACTGTACCATATCCATTGCTTCTAAATTTGTTATAAACTTGTTCATAAGTAACAGAATAGTCACTACCATTATTACTTACTGAAGCATAATTAGATTTGAAATCAATTGTAGAACTTGTAAGAGGTACATTTTGATTTCTACCTGCTTCACATGAAGCAAGAGATACAGCTAGAAGGGAAAGCGCTGTAATACCAAAAACTTTTTTATAATTTCTCATATTTATTACCTTCCTTCCTAGTTCTTCTTATATCTATTAGATACATATGTTTCAAGGTCTCCCCAGAAATCATTGTAAATTGAAGTGTCATCGAATTTTAATTCAGATTGATAATTATCTGCACTTCTCTTGTTAATATTTCTAATTTCTTCAAATCTTTGAGCATAAGTTACTTTGCTACCATCTTTGAATACATAGTACTTTGTATCTTCGCTATTTAATGTGTTAAAGAATTCAAATTCAGTTGCATTTGTTTCATTTAAACACCAATAAATTAAAATTTCTCTTTGAGTAGCGCTTGAAGTATATTTTGTATATACAGCACTAAAGAATGATGAAATTGCATCAGATACTGCAGATGGAATTGTATTTGATGTACTATGATCTGCATATTCAAGAATATATGCTAAGATTTGATTGAATGATAATGTATTTGAATCATTATATAAATTAGAAATATATGTTAATTCTTCATTATACCAATAATATAAATTAGAATAAATTCCATTTAAATCATCTAAAGATTCAAACTTAGCGCTAGCATTGATTGTAGCACTAGTTACAACTAATAAATTATAACCTTTATCAGCTAATAATCCTTCACCATTTTCATATGGTAATGTATCAAGATATTCTTTTGGTGCAACCTTATCATCTTCATCAAATAAGAAATCAGCTCTATTATAAATAGCTTGTAATTCTTCTTTTAATGTTGAATTAACAGTAGAATAAACTGTACCATTTGTAACACCACTTAATTCCTCAGTCTTTAGATATAGACCAACTCTTCTATATTTAGCCCAATAAGTTTCAGCCTCTGTTGGGTCAAAATTACCATTAGCTTCTTCTTTATCGTAACCATTAGTGAATCTTGTACATGCATTATATTCATTTACGATATTAGTAATTGCAGTATTATATGCATCAGAACCATTCTTTACGACCTTGATAATATCATTAATTAATTGTTTAGCAATATCGCTATACTTAACCATATTACCTTCAAATTCAATTTCTTGATTCCAATCAAATCCTTCACCAGAAACTGTACCATTAGGGTTTTCAACAAATCCTAATGTAGAATCAGGTTCACCATCTTCATCAAGATCTACATAAACTAATAAATTAGTTGCTGTAATTGTGAATGTATTCTCATAAGCTTCTTTTGTATATTTAACGAATAAATTAATTAATTCATTGTCAGAAGCATAATTATTTAAAATACCAGCACTTGCATCATTAACTCTATAAACTTCATTGATAATAGTTTCTACATCAGATGCATGGAAATACATCATTAAGAAATTGTATTTACCAATTGATGAATCATATCCATATGATGTTAATCCATTGTTTGAGAATGATGTTAATAAATTATTTAATGAAGTATAGTATTCATCAGTATGACTTTCTGTCTTCTTATAAGCTTCAGTAGTCTTTACAATCTTTTTAGTTAATAAATCAATTGCAGTAGAAATACCACTTGTACTCTCTAAACTCTTATAGAATTCTTTAGTACTTACATATGTTGTATCACCATCATATTCAACTTTAGCTAAAACGTCATTTTCAGGTGCTCCACCATATGTCTTTGAATAGTAATCAGCATATCCTACAGCATATGCAATTGATAAGTTTTCATTATAAATAGAAATCTTAGCATCTTTCTTCTTATCTTTAATTGCATTTTCAATATAAGTATCAGTTAAATCATCATCTTTTAAACCTTCTTCAAGTTTTGAAATAATACTTGCAGAACGTTCTCTATCAACCTTTGTAGAATCAACCTTAACTTCTTTTCCTTCTGAATCCTTTTGTGTCTTATCACCATTGTCATCAGCTTTGAAATAAAGATTTTCTTCTGATTCATCTAGAGCAGTTGTATCAACATTAAACTTAAATGCCATGTAATAATAATTACTATTAGAAGTACCGCTTGTTGAATATGAATAATCATCTAAATCATCATATACCATATTTCTTAATGAAGCATTTACTTTTTCAAGATCTGTACCTTTATGCTTAACATATTCATCATAACCAGCACTAGTCTTAATATATGTTTCAAAGAATTCTTCACATGAAATTTGGTCTTCAGAAGAGTTAATAATTACATTAGTAACATCTCTTCTAGCTGAAGTCTTATTATTATCGCTAACTTCTTTTACATCTTCACGACTATTTAAAGCCTCTCTATATGGATAAATGTAATTATACATTTCAACATATAATTGAAGTACTTCTTCATCACTTAAAACACGGAAGTTTCCTTGTGAATTTACTGCGCTTGTGAAATCAAAATCATCATACCAAGAACTATATTCAGCATCTGATAAATTCTTAATTGTACCAGTATCTGAAGTTACACCTTCTTGTTTAATGAAATAGAATTTTGACTTATAAAGTTTTACACCAAATGTTTTTAAAGTTCTTGTAACTTCTTCATTTGATACAAAACGAATCATGATAGCATTTGCATATGTTTGCTTATAATAGTAATTTGATTTCCAATATGAAATTAATTTACTATCATTATAATAATGAACATAATTAGCATCAGTCTTAGCTAATTTACTATCATTATTATCTTTTTCATAATCAGCAATTTCATCATTTAAATAATTTAGTGCAAATAATTTTTGAGCAAGAGAACTATAATATTGCTTTAGAGCTTCTTTTTGTCCATTGCTCATCTTCTCCCATGTTAATTCCTTTAAAGTCTTTTCATCTTTAGATTCAATTTCAACTAATGCGTCAAATTCAGTCTTTGATAAAGAAATTCCATTTGTATATAAAGTATCAATTGCCTTAGCTCTCTTCTCTCTATAAATGTCTGGGTTATTGATATCAAAATATGCATCAAAATTATCAACTGCATAAGCTTCTGTTACAAAATATTCACGAAGATCTTCAACATATTCAGTATGATATTTTGAATATTCTTCTGAATTTGGATCTTCTAATGCACTAACGACTTGCTTATAATATTTGTTAACAATTGATTTAGCAACATATTTATCTAAATCATCTGCGCCACTCCAAGAAAGTTCATTGAATAATTCTTTGTTAGTAACATTATGATTTCCAATTTTACTGTAAATTCCATCACTATCAATATCACTATATACATTCCCACTAGCTCTACATGAAGCTAAAGTAGAGACTGCCACAAGTGTAGATAGAGTAAGTCCAACAGTTTTTAATATATTTCTTTTCTTATAAATTTTCTTATAGACTTTACTCATATTAAGTCTCCTTTATTCCTTTTTTGGTATAAACCATAGCAAATATAATCATATCATTTTATTTGTCAAATTGCAATATTCTCAAGTCTAAAAACACTTAATTAAATATGTATAAATTTTACTTTTAATTCGATTTAAAAATAAAGGGAGAATAAATAATTCTCCATTTATTTATGTTTATAAAATTTTACTTTATCGAGCACACCAATCATATCTGTGAACGAATTATCTTCTGTATGTTCGAATTGTTCTCCAAGTACTCTTAATTTAGAATCCATTGTGTCTAAATACCATAATACTAAAGCTTCTGCAGTTTGAGGTCTTTTAGCTGCACCAAAATTAGGTTGTCCATGATGAGATAAAATCATATGTTCAAGTAATAATGTTTCTTCTTTATCCTCATATCCTAATTCATGAGCCATGTCTTTCACAAAATAAGAACCTATAACTAAATGTCCTAACAATTGCCCTTCTAACGCATATTCAGTATTTTCCACACCTGTAAATTCAATTATTTTACCTAAGTCATGTAAAATAACACCACTATATAAATAATCTTTATTTAAATATGAGTAGTTATTCGCAAATGTATCTACAAGTTGTAACATACCATATGTATGATATGCAAGACCACCAACATATGCATGATGTAATTTAGTTGCAGCTGGATAAATAAAGAAATCATTCTCATATTTCTTGATTAATCCTTTTGTTATATCATGTAAAACTTTATTATCAATTTTTTCAATATATGAATAAATTGATTCTAATAAATTTGATAAAGGTAGTGGATTTCTTTTATCAAATCTACGGTATATATCATTAACTTCCTCTAAATCTGTTAAATCTGAAATTTTTGTAGCATTTAATAAATATGCCACAGGGCGTTCAGAATTATCATTTTGAGCTACTTCAAACTTGTAAATATATCCTTGTAAAACTGAACAATTTTTATCATTAGTTTTTAAATTCATAATACTATTGTCATCTTGTTCAATTGTAATATTTAACATATTATCTGAGGTATTTATTCCTTTAACTCTTCCATATATGAATTTTTTTATAATTTCACTCATTTAATTCACCTCACGCATATTATAAGAAAAATATTAATCCTTAACAATAATTATTTAAGTGAGTTTAATATTTCTTCTTTATTATTATTTATTTTCTTATCAAGTACAAGCCTTAAAGCTTCTTTAATTTTTTCACCAATTTCTTTATCTTTAAAACCGGCATTAATTAAGTCTTTAGGTTTAATATTTAAGTCATTAATTTTTTTGATTACTAATTGATTTTTCATATCAATTAAATCATCTAAATAAGACATATTTAAAATTTTTTTAATATCATTAGCGATTAATAAATCTTCTAATTGATTATTAAATAAAATATATGAATCGAATTCTACATCAATTAAATCTAATACTTTATCTATTTGTTTCTTCTCAGATTTTTTTAATATATATCTATCAGTTTTACCATCCAAATAAAAACCTAGGCATAATACTTCAATAAATGGTACATTTCTTCCTATATTATATATTTTAATTAACGCATTTTTTAATGATGGTAAATAATTGATAGTTTTTGAATTTAATAAATAAAATATTCCTTTATGTTGATTCTTTTGACTAAATAATTTAATAAGTTCTCTAGTTACTCTTTCACTAGAAATAGAACTTATATATTCACTATTTTCATCCATTCCTATTATTGTATTTAAATCAATTTCAAAATTTAATTTAGCTGCAAAATAATAACCTCTAAGTATTCTTAGTGCATCTTCATTAAATCTAATACTAGGATTACCTACCGCTCTAATTACCTTGTTATTTAAATCTTCTTTACCTTTATATATATCAATAAGATTTAAATCTTTATCAAATGCCATAGCATTAATTGTAAAATCTCTTCTAGCTAAATCTTCAGCTAATGAAGAAGCATATCTTATTTCAGGATGACGATGATCATAATAAGATATGTCTTTTCTAAATGTTGTTATTTCAAATTTATAATTATTTAAAATAACTGTAACACCTTCATATTTAATTCCTGTAGGTATTACTTTTTCAAACATTTTTTCAATATCTTCAGGCATAGCACTTGTAGTAATATCAATATCATTAGATTCTATATTTAATAAATAGTCTCTAACAAAACCACCTACAATATAAGCTTCAAAATTATTTGATTCAATTGTCTTTAATATTTCTATTGCTGTTTCTAAATATGTCATTATTAATACCTAAAAAAGGGAAGTTATAAACTTCCCAATTAATCCTTTAAGAACACACCAAGACCAATAGCATTAGGACCTACATGACATCCTACTACTGGTGAACATGGATATTCAGCTAAACCTTCAATATTAAACTTTTCTTTAAGAGTATTAACTAAGAATTCTTTTAATTCAGTACCAGTATATACTATGAATGCCTCATAATCATGGCCTTTAGTATATTCTAGTAAATAATTACCAACTTCTTCTAACGCTTTCTTTGTGGTACGAATCTTTTCAATAGCTTGGATTGTACCATCTGGTTCAACTCTTAAAATAGGTTTAATTTTTAAATATTTACCAATTAATCCAGCTGCGCCTGATAATCTACCATTCTTAACTAAACATTCTAATGAATCTACAGCAAAGAAGATAGATACATGACTCTTTAAATATTCTAGTTTTGCAAGAATATCCTTAGTATCTACACCTTCTTCAATCATCTTAGCAGCATTTAGGGCAAAATATCCTTCGTTAAAGCATACTGTCTTTGTATCAAATGGAATAATATTTATTCTATCCGCAAGCATTTCTTTAGCTTGACAAATACCATTATATGTACCAGATAATTTAGATGAGATTGTTGTAACAATAACTTCTTCATATCCTTCGTCAGCTATACCTTCAAAGAATTCAATTAATTCTCCTAAGGAAGGTTGACTTGTCTTAGGAACAAGATGTTTATCTTCTTCCATAGCTTTATAGAATTCATCAGCTTTAATTTCTGTACCATCGTCTTTGAAAACATGGTCACCCATATCTATTTTTATTCTTATAGTTCTAATGTCATAATCATGTTTATAGTAATCTAAACAACTTGTGGAAGTAGTTGCGACTAATCGTTTCATCTTCATATCACTCTCTTTTGCAAATATTTTAACATTTATTTATATTTTTATCAATATTTATAATTTTTGCAACTATTGTATTATACTAATTAATATCTAATTATACAATTAGTAAAATATGTTATAATATTTTCAGGTGATTAATTAATATGAATACTATAAAAGAATTCGAGCAAAATGAAATAATTATTAATAAATCTCGTTTTATTACATCTATTTTTCCAGTTAAAAATATATTAGATGTTGAAAAATATCTAGAAGATACAAGGAAAAAATATTATGATGCTACTCATAATTGTTATGCATACATTATTGGTAATAACCAAGAGATACAAAAATGTAGCGATGATGGTGAACCAAGTCAAACTGCCGGTAGTCCTATGATGGATGTATTAAAAAAGAATAATATGACTAATGTGTTGGTTATTGTCACAAGATATTTTGGTGGAATACTATTAGGTGCTGGTGGACTTGTACGAGCTTATTCTCAAGCAGTATCTTCTGTCTTAGATAAAATTGAATTATATCAAATTCAAGAATTACAAAAAATATTAATATCTATCTCTTATCCTGAATATTCATTATTAGAAGAATCAATAAATCAATTTGATGTCATTAATTCAAGATTCTCTCAATCAGTTGATATATCACTTGGTATTCCTCTAAATTCGTTAGAATATTTTGAAACAGAATTTAGAAATGTTACTAGAGGTAAAGGTATCTTAATTAAAGATAATATTTATTACGGAATAATAAAAAAATAATGCATTATTAAAATAAGGACTACACAGCTGTGTAGTCCTATATTTTATAGATTTCCTGGTTTAGCTTTTTTAATCTCATTAATAAGATCTTGTTCTTTTGTAAGGAAATCGACTTGTTCTTTTCTATTAGCTTCAAGTCTTTGATTTTTAATTTTTTCAAGATTATTTAATACATTTTCTTCAGAACGTCCAATAAATGCACCTTGTGCAACTATTGTTACAATTTCATTCTTAAATTCAAGAATTCCATTTTCAACTGCTAAAAATAGTACTTGTTTATTTAAATATAATCTAACAATTCCTTTACCTATTACAGATACTGTTGGAATATGATTTTTTAAAATAGCAAATTCACCATTTTCATTCTTACAAATAATGTAATCAAATTCATCATTTACTAATTGTCCTTGGTGGGTAGAAACTATAATTCTCATATTAAGCTTGTTGTGCTTCTAGAATCTTTTTAGCCTTGGCTCTAGCGTCATCGATTGTACCAACAAGTCTGAATGCTTCTTCTGGTAAATCGTCACACTTTCCTTCCAAGATTTCTTTAAATCCACGAACAGTTTCCTTTACAGGAACATATGAACCTGGAATACCTGTGAATTGTCCACCAATGAACATGTTTTGAGATAAGAATAATTTTGCACGTCTAGCACGTTTAACAACTAACTTATCCTCTTCACCTAATTCATCCATACCAAGAATTGCAATGATATCAAGTAATTCATTATATCTTTGAATTAATTGTTGAACCTTTCTTGCAACATCATAATGTTCTTGACCTACAACTTCAGGTGCTAACGCTCTTGATGTAGATGCAAGTGGATCTACGGCTGGATAAATACCTTCCTCAGTTAATTTACGAGATAGGTTTGTGGTAGCATCAAGGTGAGCAAATGTTGTTGCAGGAGCTGGGTCTGTATAATCATCAGCAGGAACATATACTGCTTGAATTGAAGTAATAGATCCATCCTTTGTTGATGTAATACGCTCTTGTAATTTACCCATTTCAGTAGCAAGTGTTGGTTGATAACCTACAGCACTAGGTACACGACCTAATAGCGCAGAAACCTCAGAACCTGCTTGTGTAAATCTGAAAATATTATCAATGAATAATAATACATCTTGATGTTCAGTATCTCTAAAGTACTCTGCCATTGTTAAACCTGTTAGAGCTACTCTCATACGTGCACCTGGTGGTTCATTCATTTGACCAAAGACCATGGCTGTTTTATTAATAACACCACTTTGCTTCATTTCAGAATATAAGTCATTACCTTCACGTGAACGCTCACCAACACCTACGTTAACTGAAATACCACCATGTTGTTCTGCAACATTGTGGATTAATTCTTGAATTAATACTGTTTTACCAACACCGGCACCACCGAATAAACCGACTTTACCACCCTTAATATAAGGCGCAAGAAGGTCAATTACTTTAATACCTGTTTCTAGAATCTCAACTTTATTTGATAATTCTTCAAGTTTTGGTGCTTCTCTATGGATTGGTAATTTCTTATTATTTTCATCAATCTTTGGACCATTATCGATAGTTTCACCAAGTACGTTAAACATACGTCCAAGTGTTACTTCTCCTACTGGAACACTGATTGGTCCACCAGTTGATACAACTTTCATACCACGAACAAGACCATCTGTAGAATCCATTGCAATACAACGAACAACACCATTTCCAACGTGTAACTCTACTTCAAGAGTTAAGTTAATTTCAACACCGTTATTCTCGTTTGCAGGAACTTTACATACTAAGGCATCGTTTATGTTAGGTAAACCATTTGTAAATTCAACATCTACAACTGGACCCTTAACTTCAACAATTTTACCGTCCATGTTATTTACCTCCAATCGCATTTGCTCCGCCAATAATATCTATTAACTCATTAGTAATAACATTTTGACGAGCTCTATTATATAATAATTGTAATTTGTCGATAACTTCATTTGCGTTATCTGTCGCACTACGCATTGCATTCATTCTAGCACAATGCTCGCATGATTTGGCATCTAATATTACTCCATAAATCATATCTTCAACATATTGTGGAAGCATTAAATCAAGAGTATTTTGGATACCTGATTCATATTCATAATCAATTTCACTAACTTCACCTTTGATATTCTTAATTGGTAATAATTGCATTATCTCAGGTTGTTGAGTTAAAGAATTAACAAAATGATTATAAACAATTACTAGCTTATCAAATTTATGAGCTAAATAATCTTTAATAATGGCTTCGGCTAAAGGTACAATATCTAAAAACATTACATCATCTCTTACTAAAGTTGGATGATCAAAGAATGTCTTAAAATTATTTCTCTTAATATAAGAGTAACCTTTTCTACCTATTGATGCCACATATATGTTTTCTTTTGGTAATGTGTGTTTTGCAGCATGAGCTTCTAATGCTTTAAATATATTAGAATTATAAGCTCCTGCAAGACCTCTATCTGATGTAACAATTAAATAACAAACTTTTGTAGTTTTTCTATCTTGCATTAAAGGATGTTCATAATCTCCTTTAGATTTAGATACAACAGATGCTACCATAGAACTTATATTGTTCATAAATGATTGATAGTCAAGATATAGTTTCTCAGCTTTTTTAACTTTAGATTGAGAAACCATATGCATAGCTTTTGTAATTTGAGCAGTACTCTTTGTTGAATCAATACGTGTTTTTACTTCTCTTAAAGAGTTTGCCATAATAGCCTCCTATTAGAAGAATCTCTTATTAAAGTTTGAAAGATAGTCATTTAATGAATCTAATTCCTTTGGTAAAGCCTTGGTATTAGAAATTTCATTAATAATATTTTTACCAACTTCACTAATGTCTAAATCACGATATAACTCATGTTCATATCTATTAATATCTTTTACTTCTATACGATCTAGGTAACCATTTACTAGTGCATATAGTATAATTGTTTCTTTTTCAAAAGATAAGGTTTCATGTAGGCCTTGTTTTAGAACTTCAACGGTTCTTTCACCTCTGTCAAGTCTTGCTTTTGTTGCTTGATCAAGATCTGAACCAAATTGAGTAAATGCTTCAAGTTCTCTATAACTTGCTAAATCAAGACGTAGTGTACCTGAAACTTTCTTAATAGCCTTTGTTTGAGCTGCACCACCTACACGAGAAACTGATAAACCGGCATTAATTGCAGGTCTAATACCCTTATAGAATGAATCAGCTTGTAGGAAAATTTGACCATCTGTAATTGAAATAACATTTGTTGGAATATATGCAGAAATATCTCCAGCTTGTGTTTCAATAATAGGAAGAGCTGTAATTGATCCTCCACCTAATTCTTCAGAAAGCTTTGCAGAACGTTCTAGAAGTCTTGAGTGTAGATAGAATACATCACCTGGATAAGCTTCTCTACCTGGTGGTCTATGTAATAATAAGGAAAGTTCACGATATGCAACAGCATGCTTTGATAAATCATCATAAATTATTAAGCAATCTTTTCCTTTATGCATGAAGTATTCTGCCATTGATACACCAGCATAAGGTGCAAGATATAATACTGGAGCTGGATCAGATGCAGTAGCTGATACAATAAATGAATATTCCATCGCACCATGAGCTTTTAATGTCTCATATACATTACTTACTGTAGATTCCTTTTGTCCAATTGCAACATAGATACAAATTACATCTTTTCCCTTTTGGTTTAAGATTGTATCGATTGCAATACTTGTCTTTCCTGTTTGACGGTCTCCTATAATTAATTCACGTTGTCCACGACCAATTGGTACAAGCGCATCAAGAGCTTTAATACCTGTTTGAAGAGGTGTATTAACACTTGATCTTTCCATAATACCTGGCGCTTTTACTTCAATAGGTCTTGTTTCTGTTGTAGTAATTGGTCCTAGTCCGTCTAATGGTTGACCTAGTGGATCAACTACACGACCAATAACTGCTTCACCTACTGGTACTTGTAAAATCTTACCAGTACATTTTACTGTATCTCCTTCAGTGATTTTACTAGAATCACCTAATAAGATAACACCGACATCATCTTTCTCAAGATTTTGAACCATTCCATAAACATCATTAGGGAATATCAAAAGTTCACTTGACATAGCATTATCTAAACCATGAACGATTGCAATACCATCACCAACTGATACTACAGTACCAACAGTTTCGGTTTTAATATCATCTTTATAAGTTTCAATTTGCTTTTTTATCAAGTTTGAGATTTCTGATAAATTGATATTAGTCATAATATTCCTTTCTTATAGTGATTTCTTTAAATCAGTTAACTTCTTACTTAATGAGAAGTCAATTTCTTTACCATTATAGACAGCTTTTATACCACCAATTAATGAAGAATCCACTATATTGTTTATTAATATTTCTTGTCCTTTAATTAGTTTTTCTAATTTTGATAATATTTCCTTAGTTTCTTCTTTTGTTAATTCTTGAGCACTATATACATCTACTTTTGTAACGTTATTAATTTCACGTTCCATACGAGCATATTCTTGTCCAATTTCTTCAATAATAGAAATTCTTCTCTTATCAACTAAAACATATAAGAAATCTAAAAATAAATCATCAAATCCAATTAAAGTGTTCTTTAAACTTTCCTTTTTACTATCATTTGATATATTAGGGAAAGTAAGAACTTTTACATAATCAGGATTATCCTTTAATAATTTTAAAAATACAGAAAAATTATCATTAATAATCTCATGTTTATTATATTGAGAGGCAAGTTCAAATATCGCTTTAGCATATTCAAAAGCTATCATTTGATATTTGCCCCCTCAATTATTTGATTTACTAAATCTAAGTATTTATCCTTGTCTACTTCTTTTTCAAGAATCTTAGACGCAGCATCAAATGCGACACTAACTATAGTATCTTTAATTTCTTTTTGTTTATTTGCAATTTCTTTATCAACTTGAGCAACTGATTCATCAATTCTTCTTTGAGCCTCAGCTTTAGCTTCAGAAATGATTTTTTCTCTACGTTCATTTCCTTCTTTTTCAGCTTTAGCAATAATGCCTTTTACATGTTCTTGAGCATCAGCTAGTTGATCTTCTAAACTTAATTTTAATTCTTGAGCTTTTGCGTTTGCTTCTTCAGCTTGATTAAGTTCAGAATCAATTTTTTCTTTTCTTGCTTCTATCATTTTAGTTAAAGGCTTCCATAATAAGAAACGTACTAATAAGAAAAGAACTAATGTCGCTACTATTTGGATAGCAAAATCTATTCCCCATTGAGCCCATTGTTCACCAGTAATAGATGCAAAGTCACCTACTCCTAGCATTGCAAGACAAGAATTTACGAAATCTCCGATTCCATTTAATGTCTCAGTAATATCTAGAATCATAAACTTGCCTCCATTCTTTCAATAATAAATTTTTTAAATTACTTATTGTAGCAAAGAATGGCAATGATTAGACCATAAAGACCTGTTGTTTCAGCAACAGCTTGACCGATAAGCATAGTAACTGTAATCTTACCTGATGCTTCTGGTTGACGACCTACAGCTTCAACACCCTTAGCAGCAGCCATACCTTCACCAATACCTGAACCTACACCTGTAAATACAGCGATACCAGCACCGATAGGACCCATACCTTCAAGAATAATTAAAACTGATAAAATTTGAGTTAAAACTTGTGTTAAAATTGTCATAATAAATAACTTCCTTTCAATTAATCATTGTTATAAATTTTTTCATTATCATCTATTTTCATAGAAGTAAAGATAATTGTTAAAATAACGAATACAAATGTTTGAATAACACCAGACATTAAGTCAAAGTAAACGTTAATAAGTGGCATAACCACTACAGTTGCAGGACCAAAACTCTTAACAAGCATTGATATAACATTACCTGCAACAATATTACCTGTTAAACGTAAAGTTAAGCTTACAGGAAGTGCAAACTCAGAAATTATATTAATAGGTATCATAATAAATGCAAGTGCAGGAACTGGTCCTATAAAGCTTTTTAAATATCCTTTAACGCCTAAAGATCTAATACCTGTTATTTGAACTATAAAGAATGTTATTATAGCCAAAGCTGCATTTGTTATCATATATGATGTTGGGTTTACTAATCCAAATATAGAACATATATTTTGGAATAATAAAGACAGTGCCAAAGCTAAGAAATATGGTGCATAATGTTTCCAACGACGACCAATATTTGTCTTTGTAAAATTATTAATTATCTCAACGATGGCAAGCCATGGTATTAACCACTTAGGAACATCTCCTAATGGGTCAACACGCTTTAACGCAATTCCTATCACTAATAGCATTAAAACTAATGCAAATACAATGATAAGAAGCGAAACCATTTGGTCTCCTGTTCCTGGTAATAGTAGGAACATTATTCATTCACCTTCTCTCTTTTAAGATTAAAGATTAAAAATACCACTAATAATATTATTAGATGAATAAAATAACCTATAGCTGTAGGTATAATATTAAATCTAGCTGGATTATCAGCTGTTGCTGTTAATTGATTAATAACAACAAGACTTAATATTGAACCAAATACTAATATTCTGATAAAAAAATACATAACATTTCTTTTCATCAAATTATTTTTACCTGAATACGAATCAGTATAACTAGGTCTACTACCTCTTAATTGGAATCCAAAATTCATAAGTCCAGTAAACAAACCTAAGAATGTTGAAATCATCCACACATGATTCATATTATTCTCTTTTGTTAAAGAAAAATTAAATACAAGTGCTAGAATAATTCCAATTAAAAGACTAATTGGAGACACAAATAGAGCCATTTTATGTAAATCATTCATCACCATCTGATTTTGATTTTCCATTGGTACCAATTCCTCCAATCTTTAGTTTTAATAATAAAGTAATAAATATTACTAATCCTATTAAGCCACCTATTACACCAAGGATAGCTGCCCACTTATCCTCTTTAATTCCCCATTTTCCAATTGCAAATCCACAACCAGCAACAACAAGCATCATAAAGAAGCCTTGTGTTACAACGGCATAAATTTGTGCAAATTCAGAAACTTTTTTAATATTGTTCTTTTTATTATCGTTATTTGGTTCCAAATAATCTATCTCCGCAATCTCCAAGACCAGGAACTATATAACCATTTTCATTTAGTTTCTCGTCTAAAGCTGCTGTATAAATATCAATATCTGGATGAGCTTTTTGTAAAGCTTTAACACCTTCTGGTGCTGCTACTAAACCAACATATTTGATGTTAGTAACTCCTCTTTTCTTAAGCGCATCAACAGCAGCAATTGCAGATCCACCTGTGGCAAGCATTGGATCTACTAAAAGAACAATAGATGTTGTAATATCTTCTGGAAATTTTGCGTAATATTCATGTGGTAAAAGTGTTTTTTCATCACGATACATTCCGATAAAACCAACTTTTGCCATTGGCATAATTTCTCTTATACCATCAACCATACCAAGACCAGCTCTAAGAATTGGTACAATAACTATTTCTTGAGCTAAAACTTTTTGTACAGTTTTACAAATAGGTGTTTCAATTTCAACATCCTTTAGTGGGAAATCTCTTGAAATTTCGTATGCCATTAGACTACCAATTTCTTGTACATTTTGATAGAAAACAACAGTACTAGTTTCTTTTTTACGAATATTAGTTAGTTTATGTTTAATTAATGGATGATCTACAACAATAAATTTTCCCATAATAATTAATCCTCGATCATATTAATACGTCTAATGTGACGTTCTGCATTAGAAAAAGGAGTGTCAATCCATATCTTAACGATTTCAAGACCTCTTTCAAAAGAAACATTCTTTTGACCTAAAGCTAAAACATTAGTGTTATTATGTTCACGTGTTAAACGTGCTGATGTAACATCAGTGACTAACGCGCAACGAATACCTTTAACTTTATTAGCTACAATAGATACACCAATACCAGTTGAGCAAACAACTATACCTCTATCTGCTCTTCCTTCTGCAACGTCTAAAGCAGCCTTTCTAGCATAAATAGGATAATCACATGATTCATAAGTATATGTTCCTTCATCAATAATTTCATGACCTTCTGATTTTAAGAATTCAATAATCTTATTCTTAAGATCTAGTCCACCATGATCACAGCCAAGTGCAATTTTCATAATAACTACCTCTTTCTGGCATAATAAACCAATTTTATTATAAAACACTTTTCACTAATCTTCAAGAAAATTAAGTACCACAGCAAATTAAAAGAGCGCTATAAACTAGCGCTTCTTAATTTAATTATTTACTAAAAGATTCAACGTTTACACACTCAATATCATCCTTTACAAAATCAGGTAACGATACATTTTTCATAGATACATGTTTAACGTTATTAAATATTAAACCACGATTCTTCATTGGATCAAGTCCAGTCATCATCGCAGGAATTCCTTCCTTTGCATCTTTATCATATGTAAATGATATATTTTCTAATTCTACAGATTCAATTGGTTGTTCAGGTAAACCATAGAATGTACCTGCTGCTACATTAACATTCTCACATACCATATTCTTAAATATAAACTTACCTAGATATGGAGTTCTGTCGTCAACTGGAAGTTTTTCTTTTGACCAAACATATTCAGTCTTACCATCAGGATCACAGTAATAGAACATATTAATTACAAGAGGAGTTAATACTTTATTCATCTTGATATTATCAAATACAATACCATCGATTATCGCATCTTTACCTCTACCTCTTCTTGTCTTTATACGAAGTCCTCTATCTGTTTCATTAAATATACATTTTGAAATAACAAAATCTTTAATTCCACCGGCCATTTCACTACCTAATACAATAGCTCCATGTCCAAAATTCATTGAACAATTTCTAATATTAAAATTAGAACTTGGTTTTTTATATTTTCTACCCATATAAATCTTTCCAGATTTAACAGCAATACAGTCATCACCAACAGAGAAATGAACACCTATAATATCAACTTTATCACAAGATTCAGGGTCACATCCGTCAGTATTTGGACTAATCTTTGGGTTTATAATCTTCATATCAATGAATCTAATATTATTAGAAAAATAAGGATGTAAATTCCAAGATGGAGTATTTGTAACTGTAATACCTTGGCAATTAATATTGTTACATCTAACAAGGAACATACCTCTTGGTCTCCATGCTATTCTTTTTTCTCTAACATTTTCCCACCAATCAGAATTTGAGGCGTTACCATCAATAATACCTTCACCAATAATATTAACGTTATTAACTTCAATACCTGTAATAATACTAGCAAAGCAATCAAGTGGATTACCTTCCCATGAACCTAAATTATACTCATCAGTTTCATCTGTTAATAAAGTCATACCAGGTAAAATTGGATAATTATTTCTATCTATGTCACCTAATAATTTTGCATCTTTTTCAAGTTTGATAGTAATATCACTCTTTAAAAAGATAGGTCTTACCAAATATGTACCTTTTGGGATAATAACAGTTCCATCTTTTGGACAAGCATTGATACATGCTTGAACAAAATTAGTGTCATCACTAATTCCATCACCCTTAGCACCAAATCTTCTAACATTTAATGCAACATATTCATAATTTGTCTTAAATGTTTTCTTAACAATATCATCACAAATAACACTAATTTCATATTCTTTATTTGATTCTAATCCAAATACAGAGAATATATTAGTATTAATTCCTTGTTGATATACTTCACCATTAATCAATACATCATAATTTTTTTCTGAAAAATAAGGATTATTATTCTCAATTTCAATAGTCACAGAACTATTTGAAATATAGATTATATTAAAGTTCATTTGGCTTAACTCCTTTTTGTATATTATCAAGATAAATTAAATCTTCATCAGATAATTCTTCTAACTTTTTAACAAGTTCTTCATTTTGTTTATTAATAACGTTATACTTATGATTTTTATATTGATATACAATAAAATTCTTTATTGATACAAATACTGCATCTAAAAATATATATACAAATCCACCAGTAAAAGGTTCAATTGCAGCTTTCTGTCCATTTTCAGCAAAAACATCAAATACTAAATTATGTCTAGCTAAGAAAACTAAAATAGATAACATAGGTATTAAAATTATAAACGCATATATAATATTTAATACTAAAGATTTAATTCCTTTTCCATTAACTAAATTAAATCTATATGTATTATCTGTTGAAGTTTTCATCAGTCTTATAAACTGTTTAGTTATATATTCACTTAATAATCCTAAACCTAATGCTAAAAATATGTAAATAGGAAGTATTGCATTTGCAGTTAACTTCATACCTTCACTAATAATTAATGGATTTCCAATTCCAAAAAAGAAAAGGGTAGCTGCTGCTACCCAATATTTTAGGAATAAGACTTTAATCCATGAAGGAATCTTCGCTAATTTATCTGTAGCATAAGGGTTAAATTCGTTCTTATTCTTATCTTTTTTCATAAAATTATCTACGAACCTTTAAAGCTTCTCTATCATATGTGAAATATCCACCAACTACACCAATAATTGAAGTAATTAATGAGACTATAATAATACTTGATGTTAAAGGAACTAATTCAAGATTTTCTGAACCAGTTAAATAATGACCAGTTGCATAAATCCATAAAATACCTGTGATTAACATTAATACTGTGGCAATTGTTGCACTTACAACAGATTTTAATCTTCTTGAAGTACACATACCAAAACCATTTACCATATTAAATACACCAGCAAGCTCATATATGAATATTAATAAACCAACATAGGCATATTCAGCTGTGAAGTTATATGCTAATTTAATAAAGTTATTAATAGTGAATCCAAAAATGAAACCAGTTAACATTACTAATAAACCAAAAATAATACTTGGCTTTGATTTAATAGCAACTTTAATGTCTCTCCAAAGATGCTTGAAGAATAATGTAACTGCATTACCACTTTCTTTGTCAGCATCCTTTAGTGAATTATTACTATCTGTTTTTTCAGTTTTTGGCATTAAAGCTTCAATTTCAGCTTTTTGCTTTTGTTCTAGTAAATATTCATCATATCTAAGAACATCTTCACGTCTGTGGAATTTTTCAAATTGTTCAAGTCTAAACTTAACAATTTCGTTCTTCCAGTCTAAATCAACTTTATTAACTTTATTTTTTTGTTGAGAATCAAAAATCATTTTTGCATTTCTTTGCTTTATTGCAAAAATATCTAATGCTTCTTTTTGGGCTAAGTCAAATTTATAAATATCAACTAAATTTGTATGACTAGCTTCAAATTCAGCCTTATCAGCAGCTTGATTTTGAAGGAATGTTTCATACTCATTCTTTAGATTAGCATAGAATTCTTTATTTTGAATTTTAACTTCTTCTTTAGTCTTTTTAGCTATTTCTTTTTGACCAACTTGTGCTTCTTTAAATCTTTGTAATTCAACCTTTTGTTCATCACGAATTTTCTTTAATTCAACATCGTGATCAGCAATCATATCACGAAGCATAGCTTTTTGTTCTAATTTTAATTCTTTAATCTTAGATTTTAAATCATTTGGAGTAATTTCTTGATTAAAATTGTTTTCCATATTATCACTCCTTCTATTATCTACCAGTAATTCTCTTTGTTGTTTCTGCGTCAAAGAAATGAACTTTATTCATATCAAATGCAATTTGAATAAATTCAGACTTAGCTTCATCTCTTCCAGAAACTTTTGCAGTACAACGCTCGTTATTAATATCACCATAAATTAAGTTATATGCACCAAGGTGTTCTGAATATTCAACACGTAAATTAATCTTTGAATCTGCAAATTTAACTAGTGAAGCTTCATCCATATAAACATAATCAGGTCTACTTGCCATAATAACTTCTTTAAAGATATATGGTTTTAATTCATCATTTTGCTTTTCAGCTGGTGCTAATACTTCATCTGTAACTTTACCAACATAATCATTTTCAGTAAAGTAAACATCAAATTCAGCATCACTACCATACTTTTCAGAACTATTAGCAAAGAAGAATTCAACGTTTTCAACAGTTAAAACGTTATTACTTAATTTAGCATGCTTAATTGATTTTTTAAATCCCTTAGCTTTTTCTAAATTATCACCAGTTAACTTATAATTAAAGTTACCATCAAATTGAACAAATTTACCGTTTTCATTTAAATAACCATGATAGAAATTCATTGGAGGTGTTCCGATGAAACCTGCAACGAATACATTTTCAGGATTATCAAACATTTCTTTTGGTGATGCAATTTGTTGAACATAACCATCAGACATAACAACAATTCTATCAGCTAATGTTAAAGCTTCGATTTGGTCATGTGTTACATAGATAAATGTTGAATTTAAACTATGATGTAATTGAGCTAAATCTTTACGCATTGATGCACGTAATTTAGCATCAAGATTTGATAATGGTTCATCTAATAAGTAAACAATAGGGTTACGTACAATTGCACGACCTACTGCAACTCTTTGACGTTGTCCACCTGATAATTGCTTAGGCTTTCTATTTAAATAAGGTAACAAACCTAACATCTTAGCAGCACTCATAACACGTTTATGAATTTCATCAGAATCCATTTTTCTAATCATCATTGAGAATGCTAAGTTATGATATACAGTCATATGCGCATATAACGCATAGTTTTGGAATACCATTGCAATATTTCTATCTCTTGGAGCTACATCATTAACTCTTTTACCATTAATAATTAAATCTCCACTTGAAATTTCTTCAAGACCAGCAATCATACGTAAAGTAGTTGATTTACCACATCCAGAAGGTCCACACATAACAATGAATTCACCTTGTTCAATTTCAATATTGAAATCATGAACAGCATGAACACCGCTAGGATAAATTTTGTTTACATTTCTTAAAGTTACTACTGTAGCCATATTTTATCCTCCTACTTGTTGTTAATTCTTTCTAGATATTTGTGAAGTTTACGCGCTCTTGTATAACCTACAATACCAGATCCTATAAATCCAGCTGCTCCAATTAATAAACATACAATCATAATAATTGCACGAATATGTCCATTAGCAGTTAAAAATCCTGATGTGATGAAATGATCAAATGCACCAGCACCATTTTCAGTAATAGCAATACCATTTTTATCAACTGGAGTACCACCAATTAAAGAATGACCTAATTTGTTAGTATATAATTTAACAATTGTTTCTGCACTTGCGCCATTCTTTATGTCTTTAACCATATCAGAATATAGCATCCATGTTGATAATGGATACCAGAAAATACGTAAAACTGAAAGACCACCTAAAACTAATTCTACTTTAGAATAACCTTCAGAATAAGTCTTTACTTTTTCAGCAGATAAGAATCCTGCTAAAAGAATAACAATATTCATTAAGATTGCAATTACACAACCAAATCCTGATAAGAAGTAAATAGGTGATAAAGTGTTTAATGCAATTAATGCAGCGGTAAATGAGAATGCAATACCTACATAACCTAAACCATATGCAAGTGTATTATTGAAATAACGCATCTTTTCAAGTTGCATATCACTATATTCAACTTCTGACATAGAATTTTTGATTGCTTGTTTTTGTTGATATCTTAATTCTTTAAGTTCCTTACGACTAGGGCCTTTAGCTTCTAATTTTTTAGCTTTAATTTGGGCTAAACGTTCTGCTTCTAATCTTGCAACTTCATCTTTTTGAGCTTGAATATCTTCTAGATTACTCATATGCTTAAGCCTCCTTAGTTGTAATAGTTCTATCTAAATCAGCTGACTTTTCAGCCTCTTCTTTTTCTAATTCAATTGAACTTTCCTTTTTAAAGTTTGGATAAGTTTTAATAAATTTATATACTGTTACAAATGCAAATCCAATTAATAATAAGATAAATATTACCATATAAACGATTGCAAATACACCAGGTTGTCCATTGATTGCCATAGATTTATTATTAATATATGTAGTGTAATAGTCTAAATCTGGTTGTACAATAGCAAAATCATTTTGTACAGTAACACACTTTGTAATAGTAATAATTGACATAATAATTCCAACAACACTAATTAATAATCCTGTTACTAAATTAGAAATGTAGAATTTTCTTCTTGATACATTACCTGCAATTGCTGCAATTGCAATTAACACAAATGTTACAATTGAAGTATTAAAAATCATGTTATTTGCAGCATTAATATCATTCCAAATTGTGAAATAGAATTGATAAGCTTCATTTGAATTTGAGAATACTAATGAAACCCAACCAAGATAAGCATAATTCTTATAGAAATTAGGAATGTTTTCTGAAGTTCCATAATAAGTTAAAGATCTCCATGCTTCATGAACATAGCATAAACTTAAAACAAATAATGCAAAGGTTGCAACTAAGATTGTAATAATAGCCACCTTTTGTATAATATTTTTTTTCATCATAATTGCCTCCAATTACATTTCAAAAATTTAATATTATATCACTCTGGGGATTCACCCCAGAGCTATATAATATTTATAAAAATAGAATTATATTAAGGTAATTAAATACCCATGTTTCTTAATCCAGTTCTATAAGCAGTAACATATACTTCGTTATAAGTGCTTAAAGAAGATAGATATGCATCTTTTGAAGTTACAACTGCAACAACGTTGCTTTCAGTCCATCCTCCACAAATGAATCTTGCACCTGTCCAAACAACCTTTGATTGACCGTTATTCCAGAAATTATTAACTGTTTTTACAACTGTATCTTTGTCAAGTTGAGTTTGAGTTGTAGCATCAATATTGATTTGGCTAGGAACTGAGTTGAAGAACTTATTTGTATCATCTTCAAATGTAGTACAAGCTAATAAGAATGAACCATTAGCAATAGCAGTTTCAAGCTTGTTTAAACCATCTCTACCTTGTTGAGAGAATGTACATTGATAATCTAGACCTGATGAACGAACGTGTCCAATACCTTGTGTTGAACCAATGAAAATTCTATAATAATCGTTCCAAGTATAACCAGAATATTGAACAGCTGCCTTAATTACATCTGAAATTACTGGGCAGTCTTCTCCACCTTGAATTACAGAACCATTTGGAACATTCCAATAAACTCTGTCACCTGCTTTAACATTGAAAGTCTTTACAACTTCTTTTGATTTACTATCCTTAATAGAAACTGTAGCGTTAGCTGCATAAGTTGAATCTGGACCATAGTCTTGGATTCTAGCACCTTCTTCAGAGAATAAGTAATCCATTAATGCTAAAGCACTAGCCTTATTTTGTGAAGTCTTAGGAATAGCCCATCCACCTGACTTTAATGCACGGTTATCTTCTGTAAAGTGAACATAACCATCTACAGACCAACCTTTAGCTGAATCTTCTGTATGATAATCTAACTTCTTAGTTCCTGTCCAATTTTGTACTGGAGGTAAAACAGCTGTTAAATTAATCTTATTTGCTGATACAACGTCTTTGTTATATTGAGTTGTTGTAGCATTATAATCATATACCATGAATACAGTACCATTTTGAATACCTGCTTTACGGAATTCAGTTGATGACATGTCAGAACCACCATTAGTATATAGGTTTTCTTGGATTAATCCTTCATTGTATAAAGTATTTAAGTATTCTAATACAGTATATGTCTTTACTTGACCACAAGCATCTTGTAATTCTTCATTTGTATCGAAGTATAACTTTCCGTTTTCACCAGAAAGACCTCTTACACCCCACCATGCTGCCATTTCAGCAATTTGATAAGTACGGTTATTTTGAGCTGTACGAGGAACAACTGGAGTAATATTCTTAGTAGCATCTCCTGTTAAGAATGTTGAATTATATTTAACTGCACGTAATAATGCAACTAAATCGTCAACATTATAGCAAGCACTTTCGCTTGTGAAAATTTCAGATAACTTAGTGAATTTAGCATCTGCAGCACTAGCAGTACCACCTAAAGATTGAGGTAATGCAGCAGCATATTCAGCCTTTAAAGCAGCCTTTAAAGCTTGAACTAATGTCTTACCATTCTTAACATCTAATTCATTTTGCTTCTTAACAGCATTGTTATCAGCACTGAAATTAGCATTGAAGTTAGTACGACCACCCTTATAAGAAATAGTTACTTTAGCACTAGCTTGATCAGCTACAGTTGGTTGATAAGCAAATGCTTGTTTTGATGAAGGAGTCTTATCTGTTGATAATTGATTTTCATCAGAATCTAATAACTTTTCAATATAATCAATGTTCATTAAATTCATCTTTTCGATGTCATCTAAACCATCAAAATATGGAGTATAGTAAACTTTACCATCAGTAGCTCTCATTGAAGAGTAAATTGATGCATTTTCTTCTGTCCATCTCTTGAAGTTAGGCATTTCATTAATATGATCTGAAATTGCTTCAAGCTTATTGTTAGCAATAGCAGTGTTATAAGTCTTTGAATCACCCATAACAAGGTCTAATAGATTACCATTAGCATCTTTGTAACCATCTGAATCATATTGTTGCCATATGTCTTTCATTTCTTTAGAATAATCTTGACCATCTTTAATATCTAAGTTTAACTTAGAACCAAATGCTTTCCAAGTAGGTAATGTAACATCCTTTGTTAAAACAGTGTTATCACCATAAGCTAATGTTACAGAGTCCTTCATTTGATATGATACACCTGAAACTTTAGAACCTGATTGGTAGTCAATAGCTACACGAAGAGTTGCACCTTTACCATCATATCTAGAAGTAGATGTTGGTTGTGATGTTGGTTGTGATGCTGGTTGTGAACCAGTTGTTGATGTTGTTGCTGGTTTACTACATGAAGCAATTGTTGCAACACCTGCAACAGCTAGAGTAGAAAGAAGAGCAACTTTTAAATTTTTTTTCATTATTTCTTTTTTCTCCTTTTGTCTTTTTGTTTTTATATTTCTATTCCTTAACTCCACCGACATTTACACCAGCAGCGAAATAACGTTGCATTAATGGGTAAAGGATGATGATAGGGATGATAGAACAAATTACCATTGCGAACATAGCTGAATCTTGAGAATAATTGTGTGAAACTGACCAGTCAATTTCTGAATTCTCAATATCTTGTAGCATAGTACGCATATGAACTTGTAATGGTTGATCTTCTTCGCTAAGTAATATACTTGCCCAGTAGTAACCATTCCAACGTGACAATGCATAGAACATTGTTACTGTTGCTATTGTAGATTTTGACATTGGAATATAAATCTTAGTTAATAATTGGAATTCTGAAGCACCGTCAATTGTAGCAGCTTCTTCAATTTCAGTTGGAACACCTTTAAAACCATTTCTTAATAAAATGATATTAAATGCGTTGAAACCAAGACCTATAATAAATCCATATTTATTTTTAATACCTAAGTTAACGAAATTTTGGTAAGTAGCGATAATACCTGCTGAGAACCACATTGTGAATGATAATAAGAAATTGAATCCTCTACCAAACATTAAACGTGTTTTAGATAAAGCATAACCACCAGTAATACCAATAATCATTGAAACTGCAGTACCATAGAATGCATAGAAAATAGTATTACAATATGAGAACCAGAATGTTTTTTCTGAAACAACATATGCGAATGCACTATTTGCTGAATCAAATGGTGAAATACCAACTCTAGTTCCACCATTACCATCACTTACTAATGGTAATAACCAAATATTATTTGATGTATATCCAGCTGTATCTGATAAAGCTACAGATAAAACATAAATCATTGGATATAAACAAACTATTGCAAATAATGTTAAGAATACGTATGAGAATATTCTAAATATTACTTCTGTTCTGTCTAAACCTTTCATATAAAAATATCCTCCTATTAGAATAATGATGTATCAGAAACTTTTCTAGAAATTGTATTAGCACCTAACACTAGAGCCATTGCAATAATAGAGTTCATTAAGTCTGCTGCAATACCAAGTGGATAGTTTGTTGTTACTGCACCACCATTTTCACCACTACGCATACGAGTAACGAATGTTGAAATAACGTCTGCTGTTTCGTAGTTAGCTGGTGTATATAATAACATAACCTTTTCATAACCGATATTTAAAGCATGACCGATACGAGTAATTAACATAATACTTAATGTTGGAGCCATACCAGGGATTGTTACATATCTAATTTGTTGTAACTTATTAGCTCCATCCATTCTAGCTGCTTCGTAGCTAGTAGGTGAAATAGCTAATACAGCTGCAAAGTATACGATTGAACCGTAACCTGCACCTTCCCATACACCTGATACTTGATATAATGGTCTAAAGAAACGTACTTCTTCAAGTATTTTCTCTGTTTCGCTCATCCATCCTAAATTTATATAAACTTTAGTTAATAGACCTTGAATAGTTGAAGTTGAACCAATAACATTTCTACTCCAAATTGTTAAAACTGTAGTAATAACAACTGTTGACATGAACTTAGGTAAGTAAGAACAAACTTGAAGTACAGATCTATAACCATTTGAGTTTATTTCACTAAACATCAAGGCTAACATAATTGGAATTGGGAAACCAAAAATAAGTCCATACATTGAGTTTACGAATGTATTTCTGAATGCACGCCAGAATGTAGCGTCATTAAACAAGTTCTTCATGAAGAAGTATCCTTGCCAATCCATATCTAAAACGTCAACTGATGAATTATATGACTTAAATGCCATCAATAAACCTTTTAGTGGTAAATATTTGAAAAGAAACATAAACACTAATAGTGGTACTAATAATGCATATAGTCTCCAGTCTTTTAAGAAAGTTTTCCAAGTACGTGACCACTTAGTTCTTTCCATTTCATCTAAGACTTGTTCGTTGACTTCTTGTCCGTTAATTATAGTCATGATGATCACAATCCTTTCGTATCTGATTCTTCATCAGATTTTTTTATTTCTGAGTCCATTTTCTCCTCGGACTCCTCTAAATTACGCACGTTATAATATTCATATTCATTCTTTTTTTCATATTCTCTTTCAACAAATGTTTCATATGCATTAGCAAATGAACCTTGACGATAAAGAATTGGATTAATTAAATACATAGATATTAATCCAATTGCTAAATAACCAATTGATTGTAAGAATGTATAACCGAGCATTGATGGGCTAATTTGTGTTTTTTTAAATATGATTGCCCCCATAATTGTAAAGGTAACGCTTACTATAAAAGAGATAGCGCTAACAATTGATGTTAATTTAAAAACCTTATTTATTGAACTAAGGTATAAATTTGTGCCATCTTTATATAAATATAATAATATAAGAGGACTACACATTATTAATAAAACACCGATTCCTCTAATTACATAATAACTATTGCTAGCATATTGACTTGCTAACGACGGATCATTAATTGAGGTTATGGAGTAAGTTAGTGAGTTTGTTAATGCAAACACAGGTATACATACACTGCCCCATGCACCATATCTTGTTATTGCTAAGCAAATTAATGCTAAACTTACAATACCATATGGATTGTAATATGCAATAGCTCTAGTGCTAAAGTATGTTCCTAAGGCTTCTGTTATAATACCTAAAATAATGAGAGTAGTTAAATCTATGAATCTATATTTTTTAAAACTCATATTTCTATTCCTTTCCTACTTTAGGACGACAACAATGGCCTAAACTCCTAATTCTCCTACATTTTAACACTAGATATTAAGTAAATCAAGTAATTTATGAAAACTTTTTCACAATTGTTGCAAAGGCTTTCATAATGTATCACAAACGCTACTAAAAAACTACAAATTATGTTATAATTAAGGCATAATTTGACTTTTTGAGGTGAAAAAAATGATATGGAATGTCAAGCAAAATGCTTTACTAAATGAAACTATTTCTAAGATGTCAGAAGGAGACACATTAATTCTTCCAGAAGGTGTCTTTTTTGAAAAAATAAAAATAACAAAATCAAATATTACAATTATAGGCAGTGGTAAAAATACAATTATTACAAATAAAGATTATTATAATAAGATTCACTCTGATAATAAAGAATATCTTACTGTAAGAACTTATACAATGCTTGTTAAAGGTAATAATGTAACAATTAAAAATTTAACAATAAGAAATGAATCAGTACCTAATTCAATTTATGGTCAAGCTGTAGCCCTTGAAGTATTGGGAGATAACTTCATATGCCAAAATGTATCATTATTAGGTGCTCAAGATACACTTCTTGCAGGGCCTCTACCATATGATTTAACAATTAGATATAAGGATTTATTACCTAAAGATGAATTAGAGACAGCTTTAAGTCATCAGTTATATGAGAATTGTTATATTGAAGGTGATGTTGATTATATATTTGGATGTGGAATTGCATATTTTTCAAATTGTCATCTTCATTCAATTGGTAAAGGATATATATCTGCTCCAAGCCATCCACAAGAATATAAATATGGATTCGTATTTAAAGATTGTTTAATCGATTCAGAAAATACAAAAAATAATTCTGTATATTTTGCAAGACCATGGAGAGATTATGGTACAGCTACATTTATTAATTGTAAAGTAATAGGTGACTTTATAAATAAAGAAATCTTCCACAATTGGAATAAAGATAGAGAAAAGACAACAAGACTTAGCATTTATAATTCACTAGACACAAAATCTATGGTTAAATTTGCTAAAGAATTAACTAAAGATGAAGCTGATAAAATAACTAGAAAAGAAGTTTTAGGATTCTAAAACTTCTTTTTTAATTAAAAATTCACCCCTATAATTTGAAAAACCTTCGGATGGATAACTTATTAAACTTAATCCAGGTTTATAATTACTTGCTTTATAAATCCACATCTCATGTTGATCCCAACAAATAATTTCAGTTATTCCATCATTATCTATATCTAATGCTTCTTGGCATAAATCAGGGTGTCCATCATCAGGAAATCTTACAACTGTATCTAAATTATGATTAAGAAGGCCACCACATTTAGGATTAGCATTAGTTAAAATTAAAAAATTAGTGCCATCATAAGATACACATGATGCTAAATTACCATTACCAAGTAATTCTCTTTCTTTTAATTTGTTTCCTTTTCCATCAAATAAATATATTATTTGGGCAGCACCCCAAAACGAAGTAACTGCTATATCTAATTCATTTTTGTTAGGATTAAAGTTTGCAGCACTTATACGTTGTGCATGTCCTATATAATTATTCTTTAAGATGTTGCCATTTATATCAACAATATTAAATCCTTCATTACCTGATGCTAAATAGAATAAAGGTTCTACTCCTTTTTTATAAGGTAAATATATTATTTCATCTGTATGATCACTATTTATTGGTAAACTCCATTTAATTTTTCCATTTGAATCTAATAAATCATAACCAACATATAATTCATCTTTACCATCTTTATTAAAATCATATACATATGGGAAATGTCCTGTATTATTATGGTTATATCTCCATAATAATTTAAAATCGCTATATCTATATACAAATAAATTCTTGTATCTATCTTTTAATATAAAATCACCTTTATATCCTAAACCTTCAAAATCTGCAACTCTTAATCCATCAGGATTAAGTCTATCAAATGGATAATCTGGTACTAAAATATCCCCTTTAACTAAAGGTGTAGGCATTTTTTTAATAATATTACCTGTTAATAATTCAACAAAATATACATAAAAATCCATTGCATAAATTACTTCAGGAATTCCATCTCCATTTATATCAGCAATTTGAAATGGTAAATCGCATGAAATAACTGTATGTTCAAAATCATTATTAGGTAATCCCTTTTGTCATAACACATTTCCATTAATATCAAAAGCTGTTAAACATGAAAGTCTTGCAAAAGAATCTCTCATAATTCTTTTTTGATGCTGAGCTAAAAGAAATATCATATTGCCTTTATAATTAATAAATCTTAATTGTCTACCTGAACCAAAATTTTTTAAATTTATTTTGTTGATACATTTAAGAGGTGGATACTGTTTTTGGAGATTATTAATTCTTTCTTCTTCCTCTTTTTCAAGTTTATCATTTAACTTAATATTATTTATATCCATAAAAATCTCTAGATTTGAATATCTTGAACTACATTTAGCTACAAATCCTGATTTGGCACTAATAAATTTAATATTTGTTTTTAAAATTAATTTATCAAAAATATAAACTTCAACACAATCAGAAACATAAATATCAATCTTATAAGTTTCTAAATCAGATCTCAAAAACTCTTTTTCTTGATAAACACTAATTTTATCTCCATCTACATTTATTAATTTAACTAAATCTTTTTCAAAGATAAATGCGTCATATTTTCTATTATCTATATAATTAAATGAATAACCTACCATTTTAGTAGTTTCAAAACAGCGTAAATTAAATCTTATGTGATATGGAGCATAGAATGTTTTATTTAATACTAATATAGGCATTACATTTATAAAATGTCCTTTAGTATAATCTCCTCGATTTTGTTCAAGATATTTAATATTGTTTTCTTCAACAATCATCCATGATCCACCTTGGCTCCTCCATTGGTGTAATGGAATAGGATCATAAAAATCACCTTTATATCCTTTTTGTTCAAAATAATGATATTCACCTATTGCAGAATGCTCATGATCATATGGGAATTCATTATTTTCAAATTTAGAAAAATCCTCTTTATAAATTAATTGTTCCATAATCATACCTCTATATTATTAATAGTATAACTTTAAAAAATATTTTTTTGGAAAAAATAACTATTTTATTATTTTTTTACAAAAAAGGTATTGTTTTTAAATCAAAAGTAATGTATTATATAAAAGAACTCGTTCGACATTTACCGACAAGTTATAAGGAGGAACAAATATGGCACAGACAAAAGTTGTTGTCGCAGATGACAATAGAGAGCTTGTACTTATGATTAGTGAATTCTTAAAAATGCATAATTATGAAGTAGTAGGTCAATTCTATTCTGGTACTGAATTACTAGATTTCTTAAAAGATAATGAAGTTGACTTATTATTATTAGACATCTTTATGCCTGAAAGAGATGGAATTAGTGTTCTTGAACAATTCAGTAAGTCTCAATCTTATAAGAGACCTAAGAAAATTATTATGCTATCAGCATTCAATAATGAAGGACTTATTGCAAGAGCATCTGATTTAGGTGCAGACTATTTCATAATTAAACCAATTGACTTGAATAATCTATTAAGCTCGGTAGAAGGTATTATGGCTCAAAAGGATGATAAAGTATTAGGTGAAACTTATAATAAGTTTAAGGCTCAAGATGCTGAAGAATTATCAGCACGTATTACTGATTATCTTCATAATATTGGTGTACCTTCTCACATTAAAGGCTATAAATTTTTAGTATCAGCTGTTGTATTAGTCTATGGTGATTTCAATATGCTAGATTCAATCACTAAGCTTTTATACCCAACAATTGCAGAACAATACAACACTACAGCATCAAGAGTAGAAAGAGCAATTAGACATGCGATTGAAGTTGCATGGAAAAATCCAAGCAATGAAGACTTTATAAATTCTCATTTAGGACCAATGATTAATTTCGAGAAAAAACCTACAAATTCAGAATTTATCGCAAGTCTAACAGATTTATTAAGATATCATAGATTCGATAAGTAAATAAAAAAAGCAAAGTTTCAAATTGAACTTTGCTTTTTTATTTATGCTTCTAAAAAATTTAATACTTATTTAGTCTCATTATTATCAAGAACAATACCTTTGTTCTTATAATAAGCTTCTTCTCTTCTAGCTAAATCTTCTCTTGATCTTTTATATTTCTTTTGATTTAGTAATGGTATTAAGAAGTATAATGCAACAGCTGCAATTATAAGACCTGCTAATACAGAGAATAATATTATATCTGTTGTTTTAAGAATTTGAAAAATCATATTACTTCCACACTCCTATAAAGTTATTATAAAACATTTATCATAATGTATCAAGTTTTAATTTATACTCATAACAAAGCTTAAGAAATAAAAAAATGCTAATCGTTAAACGACTAGCAAAGAAAAAGAAAAAGAAAAGATTTACAGGAAGTATTCACAATTTAAAAAGTGAATACGTTAACTATTATATACATTTAAAATATTAATGCAAGCATTTTTTTATAATATATTTAAAGAAAACGTTTACACATTTTTCATAAGAAAAAGCCACATCTAAAATGTGACTTTCTTTGACTTTTTAATCTAATTTATGCGGCATAATAGCCATTTTCGTCATATAATCCTTTAAATGCTACTTCTGCTAAATAAACATTACTATTAGATAATTTTTCATTATTTTGAATATTAGGACGGCTAGAATCAAAAGCGATTGTTCCATTGCTAAATACAAAAATTGAAGGAATTATATCAGTTTTTGAAACACCTAATTTTTCTAACATCTTATTTTTATCAGATGTAGATTTAGTTACAGGTTCTGAATCTACCCAATAAAGAGTATCAATTTCATATTGAATTGCTTGTTCATTGTAAATCTTTATTGCAGATCTTGAAGAATCATCATTTGTTTGGCCAAAGAATACATAAATATTCTTATCATCTTTAGTTTGTTTATTAACTTTATTAATTAAGTCATTAACACTAATTTTTTCAACAATATGATCTTTTGATAAATATTCGCTTGAACCATTCTTCCAGTTATTATATACATTAGCTTTTGACATTGCACATGAAGATAATCCAACAATAGTAAATAAAGCGAATAAAACTGCAATTAATTTAAAAATACTTTTTCTCATACAGTCCTCCTTAAGGCTTGACTATTTTTAATTATAACTAAATTTATTTTTATTTACAAGGTATACTAAATTAAAATCATACTAAATTTAAATATATTTGAATATTTCAGATAAATTATCAATAACTTTTTTATTACTAGTTTCTAATCTTTTTCTTGACTGATGACCTTTTGAATATAATAAAACATCAATACCCATTTCAGATGCAACTTTTGCATCATGTAATGTGTCACCTACCATAATCGCATCTTTAGGATTGATTTCATAATTTTTCATATAATCTAATCCAATTTGAACTTTGCTAGATGCGTAAATATCATCAATACCTAAAACCTCATTAAAATATTTTAATATATCAAAGCTTTGAAGTTGTTCAATAACGTTACTTTTCTTACTTGCAGTAAGTAATACAACATTATATCCATCTTCTCTTAATTTCTTTAATATATCAACAATACCTTCATGTAGCGGACAAGATAGGGATGGTTTTTGATATTTAACAATAAATTCTTTTGATAAATCTTCAAAAGAATATTTTGAAAAATCAAATCCAGCTTCAATATAATAATCTTTAATTGGGAAAGTAAATATATCTCTATATCTTTCCTTACTTATAGGATTTAATCCCTTTTTAGCTAACATTTCATTTAAAATATTTAGACATAAATCTAAATCATCAATAATTGTCCCATTAAAATCAAAGAAAACAGTTTTCTTATAAACCCCTTCATTAACTAGCATCTTCTTTTGTGTATCTATTACCATATTTCTAATCTCCTTAGGTTCTAGGACCTTAACAGAATCACCAAAATAATTAATAAAGGATATAATATTATCTAAATTTCTCATATCACATTCTAAAATAATATGACTTGAATCTAATTCTGTTATTTGTTGATTTTCACCAAAAACTCTTTCACTTGCTAAAAATGATTGAGGACTTCTTAATAATAATTTAATATGATATAACTTACCGTTTTTACTCATACCCATCTTATCTAAATATTTATTTAAGTCAAATGTTATAATTGGTCTAAATTTATCTTTAGTTACTTTATAGTCTACAATTCTATTTAATTTTAAATAATAAGGTTCATATGATAATGTATGTCTTATTGGATCTTCATAAAATCCAATTACATACCATGAATCATTGTAAGAATATAAGGCATAAGGATTAAATAATGATTCTCTTACAACATTTTTTAAAGAACGGTATTTTAAATATACCTTAAGATTTAAATTTATCGCATTATCTAATGCGTCATATCTATCTTTTAAATCTTTTTTAGGCATAATAAGTGGAAATCTTTCAATATTAATCTTTTCAAAAGAATCAACTTGTCTTGAATTAGATAAAATTTTTCCTATTGCTAAACTAAATTCTTCACCATGTAAGAATTCTTTATTATTAGCTAAATAATTACTAGCTTCTAATAATATTTTCTTCTCAAAATCAGTTAAATTTATGGAATGAAATAAAGAATTCTTATCAAGTGAATATCCACCATATCTTCCTGGTGTATAAGATATATCATAACCTGCATCAATAAGTTCTTTTTTATATTCTATAATATTTCTTTCATTAGTCTCTAAAACTTGAGATAATTCAGCTTTAGATACTTTATTTCTGCCATATAAATAATTTAGCATTTGAATTGATAAACTAGTTTTTGACATAAAATCACCTAATGAAAGTATATCATAAATTAAGGATTTAAAAAAGATAAGCTTCAATCTATTCATCAATCTTAATATTTGAAATTTCAACAAATCTTTTTTCATCCTTTAAAGCTTTATAAAGAGGTAAAAATAAAGCTGACGCAAATATAATTGTTACAACACCTGTAATTAAATTTGATGGTAATTTAGATATAGATTCAACTAAACCTATATTAAAATTAGAATTAATAATACCTTTAATAATCCATCTTGATACAAATTCTAGGATTGTGTTTACTAATACACCTAAAGTTGTAACTGTTGCAACTGATAATGTTACATTATCTAGTTTAAAAGATAAAGCTGATAGAATGATTAAAAATATAGAAATAATAGATAGGAAAATAGGAACTAAAATAGATAATTTTATAGTTTTTCTATTATTAAAAATAACCGCATTAATAATAGCATTTCCATTATCATATGAACTAGCATTAAAATATAGTATTAAACTAATTATAAAGCCAATTAAAAATATAAAAGTTGTAGAATATAAAACTATCTTTAAATTCTTCTTTTTATTAATTAATAATCTAAATAATATTCCAACTACTAATCCAAATATAAATTTAACTATAAGCGTTCTTACAAAAGTATCCCATGTATAACCTGATACAATATCATTTAGCATCATACCAATAGATCCACTTATTCCACCAATAAATCCACCAAATAATAATGATGCTAATACAAGTACAAAATTACCTAAATGAACCTTAGCTCCTGTAGGAAGTGGTATACTTACAAATGTAAGAGAGTAAGATAGGGCTATAAATATAGCAGTAATAATAATTTTAAATAAAAGCGTATTCTTTTTAGACATATAAATTCTCCATTTAAATTTTTTAATTTTTCTTCTATAATATTATTAACTAGAGTTGGTTCTTTTTAAATAACCAGTTTTTAAATATTTTGAGGTACCAGATATGAATTTAGAATTTGAAATAAACAAGGATAAAAAGATATACATTCAAATCTATGAAAAAATTAAAAATGATATTATTTCATCTCTTCTTAAAAAAGATGATAAATTACCATCAAAAAGAAAATATGCAACTATTTTAAATGTTTCAATTAATTCTATACAATCTGCATATAACATTTTACTTGAAGAAGGTTATATATATTCAAAATATAAAAAAGGTTATTTTGTAAATAATATATTCTTCAAAGAAAAGAAAGATATAAATGTTCAAAAAGAAATAAAAATATTAGAAAAACCTATCTATGACTTAACTACATCAAATATATTAGATTTAGAAATTTCTAAAAATATAATAAATAAACTCGCAAGAAATATATTAACTGATGGTAATTATTTTCAAAGAGTTGATTCATTTGGATATTTAAAGCTTAAAGAATCTATATCAAAGTTATTATATGATCAAAAAGATATAATCGCACATCCAAATCAAATTATAATTTCAAATAGTTCTAATAATTTAATAAAGATGATAATTGAATTATTAAATATTAAAAAAATAGCTGTTGAAACACCTGGTTATTATAATTCAAAAAGTTTATTCATAGATTGTGATTATATAAATGTTGATAAACAAGGATTTAGCGCTAAGGAATTTGAAAATTCAAGTGCTAAAATTGGACTTATCACATCTTTTTCTGAGTTTCCTCTAGGCATAAAAATGCCTCTTGAAAGAAAATTAGAACTAGTTAACATATTAAATAATAAAAATAAAATAATAATAGAAGATTCATTTGATTCTTCTTTTAGAAATAATGGTTATCAAACAACACCATTATTCAATATGTCAGATAAAGTTATATATCTAGAATCATTTTCAAGAACAATTTATCCAGGACTTTGCATATCATTTATGGTGTTACCAAATTGGTTAATAAATGATTTTTATAATCATTTTAAAGATATATCATCTTCTATTTCTACATTTGATCAACAATTAGCTACAGAATATATAGATAAAGGTTATTATACTAGACATATTAATAAATTACGTACAAGTTTTTTAAATAGGAAAAAATTAATTGAAAAGAATTTAGATAATGATTTATTTGAAATATATTCAGATTTAAATTATTCATCTATTTTAGTTAAAATTAAAAAGGATATTAATATTCAATTGTTTAAAAAAGAATTGGAAAAAGAAAAAATAAAAATAAATTTTTTATCTAATTTTTGTAAAACAAATATATATGATGATATTTTAATAATTGGATTTTCAAATATTAATGAGACAAATTTAATAGTCGCGCTTGAAAAGATTAAAAAAATACTAAGAAAGATTTAAATTTCTTTCTTAGTATTTTTAATAATATAAATAATTAATATGATTGTTGAAAATAATATAAATCCAGAATAATCAATTAAAACATCGTTAAATGTAGCATTTCTGCCTGAGGCATTTAATTCGAATACAAATTCACTAATAAATGCTACAAAGAAACCAACAATATAATGAATCATTATTTTAGTTCTAAATTTAAAATGATTAAATGTTAAATAAAATATAATAGAACTTATACCAATTAATCCATTATATAAGAAATGTCCTAATAATTTTCTAACTATAAGCCTTAAATTATCATTTTTTTCAACATGAAACACATTAGAAATAATATTGACTACTATTTCACTTGAATTACTTGAATTAGTACCATTTTCACCCGATTTAACAAAGAAAATTATTATTAAAGAAATATAAATTATTAAAAATATAATATTAATTATTTTCTTTTTCATTACTATTTTCTTCTTTTACTCTTTCAAACACAAACACTTGGCTATATTTTAATCCACTAACATTAATTTGTGATGGAACATCTACGCACTTAGCTCCAGCAGATATAATATCTAATTCATTATAAACACCATTCTTATATCTCTTTGAAGCTTTATAACCATTAGCCTTAGTTAAAACTAATTCAATTACATCACCATTTTCATTATTATATCTAATAGTAATATCTTTAGAATAATGATCAGGAACATTAGCTATAAATTCTACATTTACCTCATATTCCTTCATATAGTCTGGTAATTCATATTCTTTTTCTTTCTTTTTAAATTTGAATATTTTCTTAATTAATTCAAGAATATAATGCTTACCAACTAAGAAATCACCAATAATTAATATAATTACAAAATAAAGAATTACTTTGAATGTACTTTCAACATATACATATTTAACTAAATCAGCATAGATTGATACAGAATATCCAGCATCAATGAATTCTTGTCTAGATTGTTCAGCTAAAGTATTCTTTTCGTTATTATCAGTTGAAGCATTATACTTATTATTAAATTCTTCAACCATGTCAAAGAATGATGATTCAAATGATAAATTGCCAACTTCTTTAGTTTCATATGTTGATGAATCATTATTAATAAAGCTAATTGAATTGATTTCTTCAACTTCATTTTTTTCAAATTCATGTTCAGAAATTGAGAAAATAACTGAATTTGTTAAAGTATATTGAGTATATCTACTAATATAGATATTCTTCTCATCCTCTTTTAATGATTCACCTTCAGCATAACCAATACGATAATCAATAGATTTATCTGAACCATTGATATCCTTACCATTAAATCTTATACCAAATTGGTTAGTTACTAAACCATCTTTATTATTTGTCTTTTCTTTTTGCCAACCATCGCCTAAATTAGTAACAATACCAACATAGTTCTTATCTAATTTAACAACAGTCTTAGAATCTATGGTTTCTGAATAAGTAGCATCTACTTCATATATAACAAACTTAGATCCATCAGCTAAAGTATCTTGTGCAACTACATCTTTATTTTGATAAACAGTTAAAATTTGTGTAATTTTAAATGCATCACCATTTTTTGAACTATCAACTAAAGCATTATTAATTTTTAAGCTTTGAGCTGATAAGAACCAGAAGAATGTAAGTACTATACCAAAAATAACAGTAAATCCATAATATAAAATTGAAATAATAGGAATCCTTTTCATCTTATACCTCCATATAAAATCTAGTCGTATTATACTTTATTTTTTCTAAATTTTAAAGCATTTTGGAAATAATACACAAAATTTTCAAATTTGCGCTTTACAAAAGTTAAAGTTATGTTATAATTATTCTTGCTTAACGTGATATGGCGTCATTGGTGAAGTGGTTAACACGGCGGTTTGTGGCACCGTTACGCGCAGGTTCGATCCCTGTATGACGCCCCATTTAATAAGCATATAAACGAGTTTTTAAACTCGTTTTTTTCTTTTTTCATAGTATAATTATATCGAGGTATAAATTTATGAAAAAAATTCTATTATTATCTACTGGTGGTACAATATCATCAATTGAATCTAATAATGGATTAATTCCCTCTAATTTAAATCATGTATTAAGCTTTCTTGGAGTAATTAAAGGTTTCGAGTTAGATACAAGAGAATTAATGGTCTTAGATTCAACTAATATACAACCAGAAGAATGGAAAATTATTGCGACTGCGATTTATGAAAATTTAAATAATTATGATGGTATAGTTATCACACATGGAACAGATACAATGGCTTATACTGCAAGTATGATGTCATTTATGATTCAAAATCCAAATATTCCTATTGTGTTCACAGGTTCACAATTACCAATTGATAACGAAATGACTGATGCCATATCAAATTTAAGGCAAGCTTTTAAAATGGCTTTATCAGGTTATAGAGGAATATTTGTAGCATTTGATAAGGAAATTATACTTGCAACTCGTTGTGTAAAAGTTGCAACATCATCTTTCCATGCGTTCGAATCAATAAATACAACTCCGATAGGAAAAATCGATTCAAAAGGTCTATTTATTAATTCAGACAAATTACCAGCTTATCAAGATGAAGTTATATTTAGTCCTAATATAGAAACAAATGTATTCTTATTAAAACTAACACCTGCAACAGATCCTAAAATTATAGATATATTAATTAATTCTAATGTTAAAGGTATCGTTATTGAGGCTTTTGGTCAAGGTGGTATACAGTTTATAAGACGTGATTTTACTCCATATTTAAAAAAAGCTTTAAAATTAAATATTCCAATTGTTGTATCTAGTCAATGCTTATACGACGGTGTTAATCTAAATATATATGAAGTAGGAAAGAAAAGTCTAGAAAATGGTGTTATAACCGCCAATGATATGACAAATGAATCTTGCATTACAAAATTAATGTGGGCATTAGGTCAAACAAACGATATTAAAGAAATAAGACATATATTCAACCAAAACATTGCAGGCGAAAAAAATTGATATAAAAATGGCAATTCCAAATTTTAGGAATTGCCAATTTTTATTATTAATTATGTATTTTTGTAATAAAGTTATGTGCTTCTTCTTTAGAAATATAATCTTCATATGTCGTATCACTATTCAAATTATATACTCTATAAGAATAATCATTTGTTAATTTAACCTTGTCTTCTTCACTTCTACCTGCATTATAGTAAGTAATACCTTTTCTAAGATTTGTTTGAAGACCTGCTAGGATAATTGTTGAATCTAAGATTGATTGATTAATTGTAGTGAAATTAATTGATTGATAATCAATCTCAAATGATACACTATTAGTGCCAAAAATTAATACAATTGCATTCTTAAATTCAATTATTTCTTCTTTAGTTAATTGACATACAGTATCATTTGATAAATTATTATTTTCAAACTTTCTAAATAAAGATGCAAATGTTTCTGTTTCATTTGTAGATAAATTAGTTCTTTCTATTACAATATCATTATTAGAATTAATAATTTCTTTTGTAATTAATGTTCTTATAATAGAACTATCAATTAATGAATCTATATTAGCTACAACATTGTTAGGTTCAATTGAAATATTATCTAAATCATTTGATGTAGTTAATAATTTTACACCTTGCACAAAGGCTAATAATTCATCTTTATAAATGAATAATTCATCTTCGTTTTTAATCTCAATTTCATTTTCAGTTAATGTAATTGTTGAAACATTAAACATTTTATTTGATATTGTATACCAAATAGTTGTTGAATTTAGGAAGTTATTAACATTATCAATTGATAATATTGAATTATAATTAATATCATTGAAATCAGATATATTTAGCATATTTAAAGATTCAATTAATAATTCAATTTCTTCCTTAGTAATATAATTATTATCTAAAATGCTAGTAATTGTTGATTTAGAAATATTAATATCATTTACTTGCATACAATAATTACTAATTGAATACCATAATACATAACTGTTAAGTATAGTATCTAATTTCTTAACATTATTAGAATCATTTTCTAAGAATCCTTCTATCAAATTGAAATTAAATGCTAGATTACTGAATGCATTTCCAATACGTGCAAGACCTTTAATCATCTTATTAATTTCGTTTTCAGTAACGAACTTGCACGAACTATAATTTGCAATTAAAAGATCAGTACTAATTTGATAATCAGTAGGAATATAGATAGCATTTGATTTATTATTAACAATATAATCAATAATTGTAGCTTCCATTATTGAACTATTTGTTAAAATATCAATATTTGAATCACTTAAATCTAATACATCAGATATATTAACAACTACATCTCCACTTGTTATATTATTTAATAAATTAAGTGAATTGATTGAATCAATAAGTTTAATTGTTTCACCCTTATTTGAATCATCTTGATATAACCACTTAATTAGATTTGTTTCATCATTCTTGTTAAATACAAATTCATTTGGAGTAATAATGTTACTGCTATCTGTCTTAGTAATAATCATATTGGCAATAGTAGCATTAACTATATTTGGTTTTACTAGATTTTCTAATGTTTGAATATTTCCAATTCGAGTTAAATCAATAAAATCTTTTATACTATCTATATCAAATTGTTGACTTGAGATATTTTCTAATCCTATTAATTCAAAGAATGCATGTATTGTATTACCTAATTCAGTTTCTTTAATGATTTCACCATCATATGAAGATAAAGGAACATATATTGTATTGATATTGCTAATTGTCTTACTTAATGAATGAGATAAAATACTTGATTCATATAATAATGAAATATTAGTTCTTGTATTATCAGTCTCATTTGGTTCACCTAAGTATAATATACGTCTAGTATCAACAACAACCTCATTTTGAGGATTAATATTAAGACCAATTAAACTTAAATTAGTTAATAAAGCACTTAATTCATTATCCCAATTAGTATTACTATAATTTGATAAGATTGTTTCTTCATTTAAATCAGCTAATAAATCATTTGGTATAACTAAATATTTGCTTACATTTGGATTTGATACAATATGATCTCGCACAAAATATGCAATTGTAGATACCATAATAGTACTATCTAATAAAATTTCGATTGCATCTTTATCAAGTAATCTTTGATATTTAAAATCTTTTAAATCTAATGAAGTAGCACTATCATCTACATCATAAATTTTTTTGATGTATCTAACAGTTTGTACAAATTCATTCTTCTTAATTGTATCATGATTAGAATCATTATATGCCTCATCAGGAATATAAATCTTTAAATCTGTATTATTTGTTACTTCTTTAATCTTTGCAGTTATTGTAGCATTTACAATTAAAGAATCTGATAGTGAATTAATAGTAGCACCACCATCTTTAACAACTAATGCCATCAATTTAGAAGTATCTGATTGATTTTGGATTGAATGTATAATTTGTGAGAAATTTTTAACTATATCAATAAGCTTTGACATTTCTCCATTTTCTTTTGTCCATTGTGAAATATTATCATCAATTACATCATCATCTAATGAAAGCTTTTGCGGAATAGTTAAATATTTTTGACCAAATCTATATAATATATTAGATATATTAGCAAGAATTAAATCACTTTCTTTAATACTATTTGAGTATTTTTCAATCAAATTAATTGCATCTGCATTTCCGTTCTTAATATCAAATGCATCATCTGAAATTTGATTCAAGAAATCAAATATTTCTTTAAATGAATCAGATGATATTACATCATAATTACCTGTTCTAACATCTATTTCTTCTAAACAATTACTTGGTACATATAGACCAAATCTTTGATCTTCATATGTTATAAATTTAGCTTTAAATACATCTGATAAGAATGCATGAATTAAATTAGAGTGATTTTCATTATTTGTTTCAAGCAAATCAAAAATACTTGAATTTTTATCTGTTAAAATATCAATAATTTCTTTATAATCATTTTCTACTAAATTTCCATTATCTGACGAAATAAATATTGTGTACAATTTTGCAACAGATGGCATAATTGTATCTAATATCTTAGATATTTCACCTTTTATAACATTACCATTACTATCTTTATAAGTTGCCCAATTTGTATCAACAAATGTAATCTTTTCATCTCCAATAAATGAAGATAATGAGTCATTAATTGTATTTTCAACTAATGAATTAAATCCAACTGTGTTTAATACAATAGAAACACCTTCAGAATCTAAAATTTTCTTAAATCCATCATATAATTCTGAATTAGTATCACCTAGTTCTGTTAAACAATGTGACATAAAATCAGCTGAATTATTGAATTGATTATCAACAATGATATCAATACATTTACCAACAAAACTAAATACTTCTTCAATAGAATTTGTCCACATAACATCATACATATCTTGACCTGTTGTAGTAGTTAAATCAAATTGTGGAACAGCTTCTTCTAAAGTATCTTTAACTAGATCACTAATTAAATTATTAAATTTTGTTGAATTATAAAATGATAAATGAGCTAAATCTTCATTAATCTCTTTCATCAATTCTTTTCCTTTTGAAATATTTTCGCTAGAAGCTTCTTCAACACCAAATGCTAAAGATTTGTTAACTTTGTTGTTATTATTAAAAGTATTATTAATAGCTACAAATGTATCTTTATTCTTTAAAACTGTAACCATTATATCAAATACTTGTGATAAATTACCTTTTGCAAGTATTTCAGTTGATTTTAAAGAATTTTGACCTAAGAACAAATGATATAACATTTTCTTAGATATTTCTTGATTAGAAATATTTTCATCATTTACGTCTTCGCCAACATATTTGTCTACAAAGCTAATTACAAATACATCTGATACATAACCTATTAAAGATTTTTCTTCCACACCAACAGATTCAATTAATGATTTAATCTTTTCTTCTAAAGTTAATCCATCAATTTCTTTATCTGATGTGATAAACTCAATTAATTCATCTGATGTATATTGTTTATTAATATCATATCCATATTGTAAGAATTGGAAACTAACATTACAAATAAATCCAGTTAAAGGCGCAATATCTTTTGATAAAGTTAAATCAAGTTTAACATCTTGACCATTTTCATCCTTATATACGTATTCAGTAGATAATAATTTATCTGCAACTATCAAATAAATTGGCATTCCCTCAGGATTTTTAACTGAAGTTAATATCTTACCAACACCTTTTGTTGAATATTGGTTAATTGCATCTACTACTTCAGCAATTGCTGCAGTACTATCTCTTTTATCTGTATTATATTCAATATTTGAAACGTTATTAGCTACTATTAAATTAAGTGTACCAAATGGTATCATTAAGAATATACCAACAATAATTCCTCTCAAAAGACCAACAAATGATCCAGCTATTCTATGAGGTTTATATGGTTTATCTCTTCTTTTTTCTGCAAAAGCTCTATTAATTTTTTTCTTTTTTCTACCTTCACGTGCAAAAATTAGATAGAAAATATATAAAATAGCTTTTGCGATAAAGAATACAACAATACATGTAATTGCTAAACAAATATTTACAATGATTAATGCGAATGAATAAATTAATTTTGTTACTTCTTGAATTGTTAAATTATTACTTTGAACATATTCTTTAATTTTTTCATTTTTAGAAAGGTATTCTTCTAAATATTGAGTCAATGTAGAATATGTGCCAGTAGTATTTAGCTTTTGTTGTAAACTACTACCACTAAAAGATAAAATCCAATCAGCAAATCTTACAGAGATTGTATCAAAATTATTTTTTATAACAATGAAGAAAATAAACGAAATTAATATAGCTAATAAAAATGTTATAAATAATTTTAATGATTTTGAAAAACCTCTTCTAAGACCTGAGAAAAACGCAAATAAAATACATATCCCAAATATAATTGTAGGTAACCACGGTAATACATCCGTTAATAATTTATACACAAAATCTGACATAGCTAACTCATCCTCTTTCTGGCTATAAATATTATACTTTATCTGTTTTGATTAAAAAATAGCTTTTCACAATTTTTTCATACGAATGTTTTAATAATATTTCTTGATTTTATACTTTTTTTATGGTAAACTTGATATCGTTCTAGGGGCATGATGTCAACGGTAGCATGACGGTCTCCAAAACCGTTCGTGTGGGTTCGAATCCTACTGCCCCTGCCATTAATATAACATCTACGGCTTTATGCCGTTTTTTTATTTACTACATTAGACACATCATTTAACATAATTTAAGTTATTAATTTCTTTAATATTCGACACTTTTAATTTATAATAAAGTTGTTACGGAAGTGATTTTTTGTGAAAAAGAAAAAAGACGCACCTACCATGAAAGAATTCATGGAATATGCAAGTCCTATAATTAGAGATGAAAAATTTAAACAATTAAAAAAATATATACATCACTCTAAACACACTATATATAGACACGCAATAAGTGTTGCGTATATCGCATATAAAATTGGTAAGAGAAAAAAGAACATCGATTTAAAATCATTAATTAAAGTAGCTTTATTACATGATTATTATTTGTATGATTGGCATAATAAAGATCATAAAAGACCACATGGATTTACCCATCCTAAAACTGCGATGCTTAATGCTGCAAGAGATTTTGGTCTTACAAAATTAGAAATGAAAGCCATAAGAAGCCATATGTGGCCTTTGACTTTATTTCATATTCCAACATCAAGAATTGCCTGGATTATATGTATTGCAGATAAATTATCTGCTCACTATGAATATAGTATAGATAGAATGATTAAAAAAAGTAAAAAAATAAAAGATAAATTACTAAAGAAAAGTAGGTTAAAATATGAAAAATAAAAAAATTATTACATTTGGACTATCAACACTAGCAGTTGGTATTCTATCATTTGGTATAAGTAGTTGTTTCTTCAACTCAAAAGTTACTGATAAATTTGGTAAGGAATATCAAAGAGAATCTATTCATTATTATTACAACAATGAAAATGCAACATCCGCAAATGAATATGTAAATGTTACAGCTTATTTTAAGGATAGTGAAGATATTTGTTATGTTGATGTTAAAACTATGGCACTGTATTTAGGTGATTTATACGGATTACCTTTTGATATCGTTTGTGAAGGAGATAGTGTTAAAGTATCCTATGATTCATTTTCTGGCAAAGAATATTTAACAATTAATTCAAAAACAAATGAAGTAACGGTTTCAAGTCCTAATTTCTATCAATATATTGGAGTTAATGAAAATGTTACCTCAAGTAAAGAATTTGAAATAACAAAAGATAAATATGAAATCAAACCAATTACATATACTTTAAGCGATTATTCGCTTGAAGCAAACGTAATTGATAATAAAATTACATTACCACTTCAAGTCTTTAATTTAATATTCTGTAATTCAGCATCATATAATTTTTATTATATAAATCATGCAATATATGGTGATGTATGTAATCAAAACTTCTCAGGAATATCTACATCTTCTCCTACAAGTGCACAAAGAGAACTAACTTATAATTTCTTTAAATTATTTTTAGGTCAATATTATGGCCTTAGTTCTTATTTAGGCTTAAATACTGTATCAGAAATTGAAACATTCTTATCACTATATAAAGATAACCTTTTATCAACAACAACAGCAACATTTGAACAAGCTGAATTAGATATATTGTATAAAGCCTTAAATGATCCTCATACTTCATTATATACAGATTCACTAGGTAATAGTTTTTATTCAATTTATCATAATTCATTCTCAGATGTAAAACCTACATACGGTACAAGAATGCTTAAGATTAAAGATGCATTAGAAGAATATACTACCAAACAAAAATTTTCATTATCTACATCATCCTATACTCCTATCACATTTGGAAAAAATTCTTTCTTCTCAAGACAAAGTAATACTTACGGAGTAATAGTTGATGATACTGCATATATATTCTTAAAAGAATTCAATTTAACTGAAGAAAAATCAGAATCAAATATTGATTCCGATACATTTAGTTTAATGTATTATTCTCTTCAATTTATTGATTTATATCAAAAAGTTAATAATAAGACCATTAAGAATATCGTAGTAGATTTAACTCAAAATCTTGGTGGTGTTGTAGTTGCAGGTCTTGAATTATTATCATTTATGACAAATGATCCAATAACATGGAATTATGATTTTGGTAATAGAAATATATTTTCATCTACAAGTATTAAAGTAGATAATAATTTAGATGGAAACTTTAATGATAACGATGCATATACACAATATAATTGGTATATAGAGACTAGTTTATGTTCATTCTCATGTGCCAACCTTGTACCTATGATTGCAAAAGAAAATGGTTATGCAAAAATTATAGGTCAAACTTCAGGCGGAGGTATGTGCGTTGTAGGTTCAGTTACTTTACCTGACGGATTAAGATTTAATACTTCTTCTATTTCTACTAGAAATATTACAAAAGCTGAAAAGAATAATACTACAAATTTTGAATTAAATGAAAATGGAGTTACTCCTGATATTACATTATCTCCAAGTTTATTCTATTCATATAATTTTATAAATTATTATCTAGACTAAAAAAGGCTTCAATAATTATGTTATAAAACATTTTTATTGAAGCTCTTTTTTTAATCATTATTAGTAATTATTTTAACGATTGAATAATAAATTGGAATTAATAGGAAAATAATCCAGCCTGGATGCCAATATTTATGATAAGATAAAAATCCTAATAAAATATATGCAACAACACATATTAATGAAATTGGAAATTTATTTAAATTACGGAAATGAATCATATTGATAATACCACCAACAATTGGTCCAAGTAAAATTAGAACCCAACCATAACTCCATGCATATGGTTGAATAAATCCAAAAATAATGTAACTAACTAAACCAATTAATGAAATTAGACCAGAAATAACTTCTATCTTCTTTAAAAACTTTTTATCATCCTTAGACATATTTTTAAATTCATCATCTTCTTCATTTCTTAATTTAACATCCTCAGCAATCTCTTCAACAGAATCATCAGTTTTTAATAATTCATCTAATGATACTCCATAAATCTTTGCTAAACATATTAAATTATCTGTATCAGGACTGCTCTCTGCACGCTCCCATTTAGATACAGCTTGTCTAGATACCCCAAGTTTATCAGCTAATGCATCTTGAGATAATCCACTTTTCTTTCTTAATTCTACTAATTTATTTGCTACTTCGATAGTCATAATAACGTCTCCTTTTCTACTTTCAGTTTAACAAAAATGATTGGTTGCATACTATAAATATTAATTTACACTATGCAACTTTGAGTTGCGCAATCATTTTGTATTATTTTTTATAAACAATTCTCTTTTTATTCTTCTTGATATACGAACATTAATAGCTTCTTTTAAAACATTTATTTTAATATAATCAGATGTAAAGGCTAATTCTCCATCAGTATTTACATTAATTAATTCTTTTGATTCAATTTCAATATTGCTAGCTTTAAATGTTCTAATACCTTTTCTAGTATGATTACCAAATAAAAAGAATTTTAATAATTTAGGCCAAGAGACACGACTCTTATCTATTAAGGTTAAATCAATTAAGCCATCATTTAATTTAATTCTTGATTTTTTATCAATTTTAAATCCTGCAACTCTATTAGTATTTAAACCAAATATAACATAAAATCTATCTTGAATGAATTGTTCATCAAATGTAATTTTTAAATCCATCTTAGTGTATTTAACAAATTCATGAACACCTTCAAAGAAATATGCTAATCTTCCTAATATTCTTTTAAATCCTCTTCTTGCGGTATATGATACATCCGTATATTTACCACATGCACAAGCATATGTAAAATATCTATCATTTATTTTACATACATCCATTGCCTCATTTGTTCCATACATAATAATTCTTAAGTTTCTCTTTATATTTTTAGAATAGCCAAGCAATTTAGCTAAGTCATTAACCGTACCAGAAGGAATAATAGCTAATGGAACTTTTGATTTAGCTAAAACAACACCACTTATAGCTTCATTAACAGTTCCATCTCCACCAGAAATAATTAATAAATCATAATTATTAACATTATTCATTACATAGCTTGTAATACTTCTTATTCCTTGGGATGCATATAAATCAATTGTTTCATATTCTTTACTTAAAGTTTCTTTTATGTATTTTAATTTCTTAATAACCCTATTTTTCTTAGCATACGGATTATAAACAATCAAAGCTTTCATATAAATCACCTTTTTAATCCTTATAAAGAAAATATATTAAATAAAAAAATATTTAACTTCACTATTTAACTATATTTTACAATATAATATAAATATATTCCATTAAATATTTCTAACTAGAAATATATACAACAATTAAATATTAAATACTTTTTTAATTTTTATGACTATATTAGTAATTTTTTTTAAAAGACTTTTTAAATCATCATATATTTTAATAAAAGTTTTGTCTAACAATTCATTTTTGTTATTTCTTGGAGATATTATAGATAGCATATCAAGTAATGCTTTTTCACGAGAAGAAATCATTACTTTTGTTCCATCTATTTCAATTTTATTATAAATATTAGAATAGTCTCTATATTCATATAAAAGCATATCAATAGTCTTAATCATAAAAATTCCCTCCTGTTACTACCATTATACAGTAGTTTTTGGAGGAAATCAGCAAGTATAGTTTAAAATAAAAAGCCTCAGATAATCTGAGACTTGAATTTACTAAATGGTGACCCACTTTCGGATGGAGTTGAACTTCCACCCATTTCACCATCATTA
>CAMNHY010000005.1 GCA_946540005.1 uncultured Clostridium sp. | reverse complement strand
AGATTCATCTTCAAGTGCTTCGTATTTTTGATACGTTCTTCTAGATATTCCTAAAGTTTTAGCAGCATCTACTTGATTCATATTCAAAGATGTTCTTATTTTTTTCAATTCATTCATAATATCACCATTAATATAATAGCAATAATTGCGCATTTTGTCAAATAAAAGTGCGCAATATTTACGCAATATATTCTTTTGTGGCGTTATATTTGCACATATATTTTAAGAATTGGCGCATTTTTATCTTATAATTTTGTAATATTTTTGATAAGATATTTTAATCTAATGCGCAAAATCTCTTTATAGTTATAAGAGATTAAAAAAGCAGCCATGCTAATACAAAGACACTTAATTACATAATTATTTACTAGACTTATTTTTCAAAATTTTTCAGCGAAAGCAATGATACCGTATCAAGATTAGCCCAATTATTTTGGCCTTGATTCTATAAGAAACAAATCAATATGTATAATAATTATAAATTTCTTTTTACTATCTACAACAACATCATCATTTTGGTATTCGAATGACATAATGAATTATATCTATATTTTTTTACAAAAGACATTTTAAATATTAGTTAATTCTCTATTATATATTTATCATATAGAATACAAAGCGTTACAGCATATTTTATATTTGTCTAAAAACAAACGTCATTTTCTCATTTTTTGTTCTTTCTAAATTAAATGCTTTTTAAAAAAATGATGGAATCAAAATGAACCCATCATTAATAAAAACTTGTGATTATTATTTATTTTCTTCACTAAAATCTTCTAAACCTTGTTCAGTCATTTTTTTAGTTACAAGTTTTTGATTTTTATCTAAGATTTCATAACATTCTTTAGATAATTCTAAACCTTTACTATAAGCTTTAATTGCGTCATCTAAAGATATTTCCCTATTTTCAAGTTTTTTAACTGTTTCTTCTAATTCAGTCATTAACTCTTCAAAATTTTTTTCTTTATTCTCCATTCTTATAAACCTCCACTACATTTGCACTTATATTACCATCATTAACTCTAATAGAAATTAAATCATTCTTTTTAACATCAGAAACCTTTTTAACAATTTTTTCTTTATTACTTACAACAGAGAAGCCTCTATCCATAATTTTAATAGGATTTATAGCCTCTAAATGAGATAAAGAAACCTTATATCTGTTTTCTTTATTATCTAAAATTGATTTAATAGAAGGATTTAGCTTAGAATTTAAAAGATTTAAATGATTTAATTTATCTTTTATAATCAATTCTAAATTAGGGTTTAATTTAGAATATAAATTAAATATATTTTTCTTATTCTTTTCAATAATGTTATTGAACGCTAAATTTAATCTTTTATCTAATATATTTAAATTATTTTTATTATCAGTAATTCTTTGTATAGGACTAGCTTTTTCTAATCTATCGTCTAAATTAATTAATTTAACTTTTTTATCAGTTAGTAAATTATTAATATTTTTAGACATAAGTCTAATAAATTCTAATATATTATTTCTAATATCAATCACGTTAGGTGTAGCAATTTCAGCTGCTGCGGTAGGAGTTGCAGCTCTTTTATCTGCTACAAAGTCTGAAATAGAGAAATCAACTTCATGACCTACTGCAGATATAATTGGAATCTTAGAATCAAATATAGCCATAGCTACAATCTTTTCATTGAATGCCCACAAATCTTCTAAAGATCCACCACCACGACCAACGATAAGCACATCGCATATAGAATCCATATTAGCTTTTCTAATTTGATTTGCAATACTTTCTTTAGCATTTTCGCCCTGAACAAGTGCAGGATATAAAACCAATTTAGCTAAAGGATATCTTCTACTAGTTGTAGTAATGATATCATGTATTGCAGCACCTGTAGGAGATGTTATAACACCTATAACATTAGGATATTTTGGAATAGGCTTTTTGTATTCTGGATTAAAAAGACCAGCCTCTTCAAGTTCTTTCTTTAATTTTTCAAATTTTAAATATAAATCACCAATACCACTAAGTTTCATTTCAGATACATATATTTGATATGTACCACCTTGTTCATAAGATTGTATACTACCTTTAACATATACTTTATCCCCATCTTTAGGCTCAAATAAAACTTTATCAGCACTAGTTTTAAACATAATAGCACTAATTTGTGAATATTCATCTTTAAGTGTGAAATAGAAATGACCTCTAGAATGTCTTTTAAAATTTGAGATTTCTCCACTTAATAAAATATTTTTTAAATTATCATCATATTGAAATTTATATTTAATATATCTGTTAAGTGCACTAACAGTTAAATATTTTTCTTCATTCATATTATTTCTTTAGTGATTTATTAATATTATCTAATAAAGCATTATTGAAATGAACTGCCTTATTATCACCTGTATCAGAGAATTCTCTAGTTAAATCTAGAGCTTCATTAATAACTACAGTAGCAGGACTACCATATAATAATTCAGAAGTAGCAAGTCTTAAAATAGCTCTATCAACTGAATTAAGTCTATCTAATCTATAATTTGTTAAATTAGATGAAATTAATTCATCAATTTTTTCTTGATTCAAAATAGCATAATTTGCAAATTCAACTGCATCAGTTGAAAGTTCATAATTTGCAAATACTTGATCTATAGCATTTTGTAAAGAAATATTATTTTGTTCATATGTATATAAAATCTGAATAGCAAATTGTCTTGATTGATGTCTAGTATATTTCATAATTGAACCTCACTTAAAATACTATACTATTTTATCATTTTTTTTAATTTCTCTCAATAAAAAATAAAAGAATATTCATTTTGTGTTTGTTTGTGTTTTAAAAATGAATATTCTTAATATTAATTTATTAATATAATTTTTCCATACCTTTAATAGCATTTAATAAGAATGTATTATATGGAGTTTGAATCTTATTCTTATATGCATCAAGTACGATAGCACCATTTAATTTATCAATTTCAGTGATACGTGAATTCTTTACATCATAATACATAGATGCATAGCTATTACCAATGTTATATGCAAGTGCACGAATTTCGTTTAAAATATCTTCTTCTTTTAAATCTATTCCATTTGCTTTTGCAACACAAACATCTTCTTCAACTAAAGCTTGAACGATGTCATAAATATATTTATTTTCATATAAGACTTTAATTTTACATTTAAAGATTGCACATAAAGGATTTAATACTGAGTTCATAATAAGTTTATCCCAAACTAATGTTTTTATATCATTAGTTGTTTCACATTCAAATCCAGCTTTATCAAATACAACCTTTAATGTTAATACATCCTTCATATCATTTGTAACAGAACCAATATAAGTTAGACCATTACCTGATACTTTAACTGTATTAATATCTTCATTTGTTACATTTACTCTAGATGAACCAACAACAATATTTGAAGGATCAACAAATTTAGAAATGTCTTTAACATTACCTAAACCATTTTGTAAAGTCAAAATAATTGTATTTTCACCAATAATATCAAGATTAGCTTTTAAAGCTTCTTGAGTTTGAGTAGCTTTTACAAGAACTAATACAACGTCAACCACTTCTTTATATGTTCCATCTTTGAACACTTTGAAACGATAATTATTTGTTTCACCGTCTTCAATAAGATTAATACCATCTCTATTTACAGCTTCAATCTTACTATCTAAATGTTCAAAAGCTATTACATCATTATGCTTTGACAATTTTGCTGCATAAAATGAGCCCATAGCTCCGATTCCAATTACCGCAATTTTCATATTATATTACCTCCGCTTTCTCTTATATGTACTATAATACAATATTTTTCGACTTTTTTCAACATCTATTTAATCTTTAACTTGAATTGCTTTATCAGTTAATTTTAAAAGTCTTTGTGCAATTCTTGTGCCCTTCACCGTATCATCACCTTGACTTGTATGTGATAGATGTGAAATATATTGTTGAGGACTTAAATTGGATGATACACATAAAGTATTATGAGCCATATATCTATAATTTAGAATAGGACCTAATATTTCATCTCTTAGCCATGGTGTTAAGTTTTCGCTACCAACATCATCTAACATTAACACATCAACTGTTTTTAATTCATTAATTATTTCTTCTAATTTACTTGGAGTTTCAAATGCGTTCTTAATAGTTCTAACTAAATCAGGGAAATACGCAAGAATTACATTCTTACCTTTTTTAGTTAATTCATTTGCGATAGCTGCAAGTAAGAAAGTTTTACCAACACCAAATTCACCATATAAATATAATCCTCTTGGATTAGAATCAATATTTGAAATAAAATTTGTAGCGTCTTGATAAGCTTTTTTTCTTGATTCACTTGTTAAATAATAATTATCAAGTGTAGCATTAATTACATTTTCAGGTAAAAATAATGTTTTAAATTTTAGATTAGCATTTTCTAATTCAATTGAAGATTTTAAATATTTACAAGCGCACATCTTTAAAGAATTATTTTCAACAACTTTTTTATAACCTTTAATGTTGTTAGGACATTCAGATAAAGACTTACATTTATCACAATGAGACATACTATTAATCATTTGTTCATATAAGTTTGCGTTATGTTCATCAATTAAATAATTTTTAAGCCTAGGATCTTTTCTTAAAGATTCTAAATAACTATCGATAGCTTTTCTATCAATTTTAATATTAGCCTTTTGCATAATTATTCGCTTAATCCTTTCAATAATTTTTCAATTGAACCACTTAACCATTCTGGTTCATCATTTTTATTATTATTTTTAACCTTTTTATTTGTATTATTCTTAATTTCTTCTTTAGAACCAAATAAATATTTTTCAGCACTTCTAATATCTAATACATTCTTTTCAGACATTGTATTATACATTTTTTCAAAATAAGTAATAGTAGGAACACTACTCTTATCCTTACAAGCGCTAATAATCATCATATTTAAAATAGTACGATTTAATTTAATAGAATTATAAACTTCAGCAATTCTTCCTCTATTAGTAGCTGTATCTAATATTTGAGCTTCTTGAATTAATTCATCAATAGATAAATTATTAATTCTTTGATATATATCTTCTTTTTCAGCTAAATTTGTCTTATCAACTAAAGTAGGAATAGTATCCTCATTATTTTTCATATTATAAATAGTCTCAGCTTTAACCTTAAATAGACGCATATTGAATTCTTTATTTGCGCCTATACTTTGAGTATAAGCTTTTATACAATCCTCTAAATCAAGATTATAAGCTGTCGCATAAGACATTATATTATTTTCAAATGTCTTATTAGGGCCTTGAGGAAGATAAGATAAATCAATTAATGATACAAACTTATCAAAGCTAAATGATGTAGATATAGGTGTGAAAGATTTAGCTCTCTTAACACCATCTAAATATGAATCAATATTTTCATTTCTATCTAAACTTGCAATAGTAAAGACATCATCAAATTGTTTTGTAACATTTTCAAAGCTTGATTTATTTAATTTATCAACTTTAAATAAATCAATAATTTTTTTTAAATTTTCTTCTCCTACTTGATGATTTAAATAAATCCCAAAGCTTGATGATTTTACAAATTGATCAGGAGGAAGAGGTAAATATATTACATAAGCTATTGCGTCTTCATTTTGATATGTAGAAAGTAAACCCATACCTTCAAGCTTATAGCGAGAATTTAGAAATTTTTGTTCAGAAAAATTTAATATATCAAATATATCTTGATGATTCATATCAAGGTTATTAAATTTATTTTTTCTTACAAGAGACATAAAATTTAAATAAAGTGTTAAAGCTTCAGGACCAATTAAAGGTTCATATAATAAGCTTAATACATTTATATCATCTATTGATAAACCGCTAGATGCATAAATTAATGCTCTTTTATTCTTAATAGTTTGCATTATTTATCCATATTTAAAGAAAGGCCAATAAATTCAAATCTCTTTGAAATACGATTGAAAACTTCAAGCATAACTTTCTTAGTTTTATTAAAATCAAATAAGAATCTAGATGAGATAAAAATATCAACTGCAGTTTTACCTATTTCAACCATTACAAGTTTAATTGTAATATCATAATTATCACAATATGCAGATATTTCGTTATAATCCTCATTAACGCTTAAAATATCACAGTGCATTTCAGTTAATATTTCAGGAACCACCTTAATCATTTGATCAATAACGCATTTATAATAATGAGTTTGTAAAAACTCTTTATTACTGTTTTCTTTAGTTTCGTATGTTTTTGCCATATTCTTTAATCCTTTCTAACATTTCATCAATATTCTTATCAGTTAAATTAAAATCTTCCTCGCTTTTAACTAATAAATCACTCTTCTTTTTCTTTATTTCAACATCCATTTGATTATCAATAATTTCTTGTGCAAATTCTTTAGAAATATTGTCTCTTTTAATTAATCTTTCTAATTGAATTTCTTTAGTTGTATAAACACAGACAACTAAATCACAAATTTTATCAAAAGATGCTTCAAATAAAAGTGGTGCGTCTATAAAAATTATACCACAAGAAGCCTCAATTTCTTTTTTAGTTTTTTCAAAAATTAATGGATGTGCAATATTATTTAATAAATTAAGTTTTTCACTGTCAGAAAAAACTAATTCTTTTAATAATTTTTTATCAATTATATTATCCTTAACACACATCGGAAAAGAGGCATTAATTTTTTCAATATATTCTTTATCAGAATATAATTCTTTACTTATTTTATCTGTATCAATAATTTTATATCCTTGACGCAAAAGATATGAGGAAACATAACTTTTACCAGAAGCTATTCCACCAGTTAACCCAACAACTAATTTCATAATAAATTCTTATTATTTACTTTGGCATATCTTACAATAATAAGTACTTCTTCCTCCTATCTTTATTATTTCTAATTTATTCTTACATATTGGGCAAATTTCTTTTGTATGGACTAACAAATTATTTTGGAATTGTCCAATATGATTTTTTGAACTTGTAAAACTTTTAATAGTAGTTCCACCAAGTTCAATACTTTTTAAAAATATATCTTTAGAATAATTAATAATATTTTTACAATCAGTTAAATCTACTAAATTAGCACATCTTTTAGGATTAATATGAGATAAGAATAACACTTCATCTACATAAATATTACCTAGTCCTGAAATTATTGATTGATCTAATAAAGCTTCTTTAATTGTATTCTTTTTCTTCTTTAATTTATTAAATAAATCAACTTCATTTATTCCTTCTAAAGGATCATTTGCGACTTTATCTAAAGGAGGAGTATTAAATAATGAGTTTTTATCTTTAGTAACCATTATTCCAAATTTTCTAACATCTTGATAATAAAGGTCATAATCACTTAAGTGAAATATTACATGAATATGTTTATTATCAAGAGAATTCTTTTTTTCTAAGAAATATTTTCCTTCCATTCTTAAATGAGATATTAGAAAATATCCATTATCTAATTTAAAAATAATAAATTTACCTTTTCTTAATATATCTATAAATGTAGCATTTATTAAATGATTTTTAAAAGATGTTATATCTTCTAAAATCATTTTGGAATATCTAATTTCTAAATCTATTATTTTTTGTCCAATTATATCTTTCTTAAGTGTTCTTATAACACTTTCTACCTCAGGTAATTCTGGCATAAATTACACCTCATACCAAGTATGACCAAAGTCTTTTGAAACTTTTAATTTAACTTTTAAAGAAATAATATTTTCCATAGTATCAACAACTATTTTTTCTAATTCTTCTTTTTCCAAAGGACATACTTCAAATATTAATTCGTCATGAATTTGTAAAACCATCTTACTCTTCATTTTCTTATCTTCTAAAATTTTAGAAATTTTAACCATAGCCATTTTTATAATATCAGCTGCGCTACCTTGAATAGGCGCATTCATAGCTGTACGTTTTCCAAATTCACGTAACATATAATTATTTGAATTAATATCAGGAATATATCTTCTACGATTTAGGATAGTCTTAACATATCCATTTTCTTGACAGAACTTAATTGTATCATCCATATAAGTTTTAATTTCTGGATATAGTTTATAATACATATCAATGAAGTTTTGAGCTTCCTTATTAGACATACCAATTTCTTGAGCAAGTCCAAATGCTGATAAACCATATATAATACCGAAATTTACCGCTTTAGCTTTTCTTCTTAAATCATCACTAATATCACTAATATCTTTATTAAATATTTCAGCTGCAGTACGCGCGTGAATATCTTCACCATTGTTAAATGAATTAATTAATTTTGTAACATTAGCTACATGTGCTAAAACTCTTAATTCAACTTGAGAATAGTCACAAGATAAGAATTCATAACCCTCATAATTTGGCTTAAACATTTTACGGATATTCTTACCTTCTTCACTTCTTGTAGGAATATTTTGTAAATTAGGTTCAATTGAAGAAAGTCTACCTGTTTCTGTTAATGCTTGTTCATATATTGTATGAACTCTACCATCAGGATAAATTTGTGGTCTTAAGCCTTCAATATATGTTTGATATAATTTAGTTAATTGTCTATAAGCTAAAATATATTCAATAGAAGGGTGAGCATTACGAAGTTTATCTAATACTTCTTGGCTTGTTGAATAACCAGTCTTAGTCTTTTTCCCAAAAGGAAGATTTAGATGTTCAAATAATACTTCACCTAATTGTTTAGGAGATTGAATATTGAATTCTTCACCAGTTAATCTATAAATTTCTGTTTCAATGAAATCAATACGTTTCTTTAAATCAGCTTTTTGATTCTCTAATTCTTCTAAATCTATACTTACACCTTCATATTCCATATTAGCTAAAACCTTAGCTAAAGGAATTTCAACATTATATAATAAATTATCAACTTCTTGATTTTTAACAATTTCCTTAACTTTATTTTTAATTAAATATAGACATGTAACTTTCTTACTTACATTTTGATAAACTATATTTAAATCAAGAGGAATAGTTCTTTTACTACCCTTACCATAAACTTGTTCATCAAATAAAACATCATAATAATCAAAGCTTGACGCAATTGATTTAAATTCATGGCTTGCGTTACTTGGGTTTATTACATAAGTAGCAAGTAAGAGATCAAAATCAATACCATTTAATTCAATATTATTTTTCTTAAGTAAAGAATATGCCTTTTTATAATCAAAAACCGCTTTTAAATTTTCTTTATCTGATAAGAATAATTGTAAATCAATAGACATATCTAATAATTCAGGCTTAATAATATATGTTCCACTTTGATTTTTAATACCAATGCATAAAATGTTAGCTTTATGATAATTAGATTCAAATGTTTCAAATATTAAACTAGACTTAGGTAATAATATATTCTTTAAATCAATTGGATTATCAATAATTTTATAATCTGTATTATAAACTTCATTTTTAGCTTCATTTGAAGCTAATTCTTTTAATAAACCATTTAATTCAAGATATTCGTATAATTCTTTTAATTTATCTAAATCAGGTTCTTTCTTTTCTGTATATGATAAATCTATACCAATAGGCGCATCACGTAATATAGTTACCATTTTCTTACATTGAAGAACTAAATCATGGTTATCAATAAATTTTTGTTTATCTGCGCCTTTAATATTTTCAACATTTTCTAAAATACCTTCAACACTTCCATATTGTTGAAGTAATTTTTCACCCTTCTTAGGACCAATACCAGGAACACCTGAAATATTGTCAGACTTGTCACCCATTAAAGCCTTTAAGTCAATAAATTGACTAGCTTTAATATTATATACTTCTTCAAAATGAGCAGGAGTATAATCTTCAAGTTCTGACATACCTTTAATAGTCATATGAACTGTAGTATTATCTGAAATTAATTGTAATAAGTCTCTATCTGATGAATAAACATCAACATGATATCCTTCATTTTCAGCCATTTTTGCAAGAGTACCAACAATATCATCAGCTTCATATTCTGCTATTTCAAATTGTGCGATATTACTTCTAGTTAAAAAATCTTTTAAATAAGCAATTTGCATACGCATTTCATCAGGCATATGAGCACGTCCGGCTTTATAATCTGGTTGAATATTATGTCTAAATGTATGTTTACCTGCATCAAATGCTACTAAGACATTATCATAAGGTTCGTCCTTTAATAAATGATTAATCATACGCGCAAAAGCGTTTATAGCATTTGTATAAATACCTTTTGAATTAGGTCTCATTTTTGTTGGATCACCTAATCCATAATAAGCTCTATACATTAACGAATTACCATCTACTAAAATTAGTCTTTTCATATTCTACACATCCTCAAATTTCTAAATATATTTTATCATAAATAATACTTAAAAAAAATAAACGAAGAAAAAAAGCTATTTTTAAAATAGCTTTAATCATTTATTTTTGAACTTTTTTAACTGGTAATTTAATGGGATCATCAACTTTATCTGAGTGTTGATATAATACTAAAGTTCTACCAATTTTTTGAACAACTTCAATATCTAAAGATTCAAATGCAGCTTCTAATTCTTCTAAAGTTGTATCTGAATTTTGATTAATAGAAATCTTCATTAATTCATGTTTCTCAAGATAATTAAGAACCTCAATAACTCCTTCTTTATTTAGTCCTTCTTTACCAATTTGCATAACTGGCTTTATTGTATTTGCAAGTCCTCTTAAAAAACTTTTTTGTTTGCCTGTTAACATAATATCTCCTTATTTTTGTTCTGGTTCATTTAGTTGAGAATCAGATTCTTCTAATTTTTTTGCATCCTCGCTTATCTTTTTGGCACTTTCTTTATCATCATTAACAGTTTTAGAATATTCAATCATTTTGTTGTGATAAATAAAGACGGCAAATATAAATCCTAAAATAGCAAATAATAATGAAAATAATCCAACACCTTCAAGCGCAATAATTCTATTATTTAAATTTTTACTAAGATCATAAAAACCTAAAAATATGAATGAAAATGCAAATAATGCTGATAAAACACATCCTGCAATTCTATGGAATGATTTAGCATCTTGGCATTTATTATTTTTATAATCTGATGCAAACCATTTATCTAATCCGAATAATACTGAAACTATAATTAATATAGATGCAAGTATAAAATATACAACCATATTTATTTTCCTTCTTTCTCCATAAAGGCTTTTCTTCTCTCTTCCATATCTTTTTTATAAGCTTTAATTCTAGCTTTAGAAGCTTTCTTTTGTGCCCTTTCTTGTGCTTTCTCTTCTTTAGTTTTACGTACTAAATTATTTCTTACATAAAAGTCTGGGTCAAATAAATGAAGAGCTTTTCTATTCACAAAGAACATTGCAGTAAAGCCTATTAAAATAGAAAGTAGACCAAATGACAAATATATAATATATGTTGATATATTATTTTCATCATAATTATTATCAGCAAATGTTAGTAACACAAATCCTGCACAAACAAATAACCAAAATGATCCAGTAAAATTACGCCATATATCATAAAATGAATGGTTTTTATTCTTTTTAAAAGAATCAGGAATAATACTTTGATAATCTGAAAATAATAATAGGGCATATAAACCTGCTAATATAGCGAAGAATACCCACACATATGTTAAATAGGATCCAAGAATCATATAATCATCCTTTCGTAAGATATTTTATCATAAATTATATTAGATAACAAATTATTTAAATATCTTACTCTTCAAAAAAATTAGAATCAAAACTTTTCGCATATTCTTTAATTGTAAATAAAGTATAGAAGAAAAGTAATAAAAGAATTAATGAATAAAATAATCTAAATGAATAATTAATATTTAAACTTTTTAGATAATTTGCCACAATAGTTAAAATAGTAATAATCAAAAATAATATAAGATAAATAATTATAGTTAAATATTTTTTATTTTTAATTAAATCATAGACAAGATAAAATAAAAAAACTAATAAAGTGATAGCGACAAATGGAATATATGTAAATCCATTATTGATTAAATTATCTTTTTTTATTCCTCTATAATTTATACTTAAAAATAAAGAGCCAAGTAAGAAAAGAAAAGTTAAAGATATAGTTTTAATAAATAAAAATTTATTCTTCATTTTTATTTAAAAAGTGGATATTAAATCCACTTATCTTTTAGATGTTTAACTCTTTCTTCATATTCTTTTCTTTCCTTAGGGAATTCTTGTAAAATATCAAAATTATATTTATCTTTTAATTCTTCTATAGAAATTTCTTTTGCGGTTAAACTCTTAAAATATGTCTTAAATACTTTTTGTACAACTACAAAACTATCAGTACCTCTACCTACTTCAAGTAAATAAGAGTTTTTCTTAAATGGTGTAGTTCCAAATATTAAGGCGAATTGTTTCTTATTTAATGAATACAATTGTCTACCTTTTCTAGCTCTCTTAGCTTCATGTTTAGAAATATAAATATGGTTATATGGAATAGTTGCGGTTTGTCCATTTTTTTCAATTACTAATTGATCTAATGACATACCATTATCCGCATATCCTACCAAATGAGCTTTACGTATCTTCTTACCAGATACAAAATAAATTCTATGTCCCATCGCAAGTTTAATTCTTGCATAACCAGCCTTACCAACAATAATAAGTCTTTCTAATTCTGTAATATTTGAAATAGAATGTTTATCTAATAAATCTTCTAATAATCCAAGTTTTTCAATAGATTTGATATTATCTTCTGAACTATATTTTGTCTTTGTTTCTCTATTATATTTAGCTTTTGTAAGTCTTTCCATTGAAATCAACTCCTTAAATAAATTATACAAAATAAGTCATTTAATATCAATATTTCATCTTACAATAATTCTTTTCTAATTCGAGATAATCCAACTCCAAGACAATTCTTACCTATATGGCAAGATATAGTTAAGCATAGTGGGTCAATTAAATAAATTTTTAAATTAGGAAATTCACAAGTTAATAATTCTTTCATCTTCTTTGCTTCATCAAAATTATTTGTATAAGCTATTGCTAATACCATTTCATTATTATCTAAATATTCTTTAAATCTATTGTTTAAATCATCTTTAATCGCATTTACTTGAATATTTGTACATTGTTTAATAGAATGAGCTTTCTTATATAAGTCAAGCTTTTCGCCTTGAATTTGAAGTACTGGTTTTATTTTTAATAAAGACGCAATTAATGCCACACTTTTAGTTAATCTTCCGCCTTTTTTTAAATACTTTAAATCAGGAACATTTATATAAATTGAAGAATTAAATTTATTTTTAATTAAATAATCAATAATCTCTCTGACATTAAATCCTTCTTTTATCATGACAAGAGCTTCTTGACAAGCTATCTTTAATGAAAAAGAAATTCGTTGTAAATCTATAGGAAAAACTTTACCTATAAATTCATCTTCATTAGATAACATTTGACTTGTATTATACGAACTAGATAAACCACTAGATATAGGAATATGAATAATATAATCATATTCTTTAAGTATTTTTGTCCACATATTTGTAACACTTGATATTGAAGGTTGTGATGTGTGTACTTCTGTATTAGAATCATCTAATAGATTAAAGAACTCTTCACGAGTCATATCTTTATTTTCTACATATTCTTTATTGTTCACAAAAAAAGGAATATCTAAGACAAATAAATTTGAATATTTATTAATCTCTTCATTACTAAATCCTGCTGAACTATCTGTAACAACTGCAATTTTCATATTATACCTCTAAAATAAACTACACAATGTAATTTATTTATAGTATAATTATATTCAAATTGTATTTTTATTAAAACTAAAATAATAATACAATCAAAGGAGAAATGTATGTTATGTCAAAAGATTTAAGATTTATAAGATCTGAACAAAAGCTTAAAGAAGCTTTTTTAAATATTATTGTTAAACAAGACTTTGATGAAATTACAGTACTTAACCTTTGTAAGGAAGCTAATATAAATAGAATTACATTTTACCAGCATTATAAGGATAAATATGAATTGTTAAATGATATATTTAAAGATATGCAAGATGAAGCTGTTAAGAATTTACCTATTAGAGAAAAAGAAAATAATTTAGAAAAGGATCCTTATAAAACTGTATCTAATTATCTATATTATTTCGTTGAAGCTTTATCTAAAAGAATCAATTTAGTTATATCTATTTCAAAACATTATGCAGGATATATTTATTTCGCATTTGCAAATTTCTTTGAAATAAGATTTAAAGAAATGATTCAATCTAGTGGAATATCAAGAGCACTTAAATATGATATGAATCAAACTATTTCATTTGTATCAGGCGGAGTAATGAATTTTATTGTATCTGGTGTTAAACAAGGTAAATATAATAATTTTGAAAAATTATTCTATGACGCTAAAAATTTATTCTTAGATATATTACAAGGAAATGTTATCTATAAAAAGTAAAAATGGTATTATTGGGACCCCAATAATACCATTTTTCTTATTCCATTTCACTTAAATAAGCTAGTAAGTCATCATAATATTCTTTTTGAAGCATAATATCTTCATCCATTTCAAAATACTCGCTTAGTGTATTTACATCCATTTTACTTACCATTTCATTGATAGTCTTAACTTCTAAATCTGAACAATAATCTTCTCTTTTATAGAAGTTTTTAAACCAATCTTTATTACTAGCTCTCTCTAAGCCTTCATCATATGTTAAAATTTTCATATTATCTTACAACATCTAAAATTAATTGTGGTTCAACAGGGTTTGTACCAATTTCAAATGCGTTGAAGGCTCTTGTCATAGACTCTTCTGTGTTCTTTCCATTTGTATAAACATATGCAAGAACTTCGCCTTTCTTTACACTATCTCCAACCTTCTTATTTAATACAATACCAACTGCTGGATCAATCTTATCAGCCATAGTTTCACGACCTGCACCAAGTAACATACCTGCATGTCCGATAGCTAGGGCATCAATATGAGATACGAATCCATCTTTTGTAGATAAAATTTCTTTAATTTCTTTAGCTTGTGCAAATTTAGAAGTGTCATCAGCAAATGATGCATCTCCACCTTGTGCAGCAACAAATTCTTTAAATTTAGCTAAAGCCATACCATTTTCAATATGTTCAAGCATAGCCTTCTTAGCTTCATCACGAGTCTTAAAGATATTTGCATCAGTTAATTGATAGCTACCAATTTCAAGACATAAATCTAATAAATCTTTTGGACCATGTCCTTTTAAAGTATTAATAGCTTCAATTACTTCAAGTGCGTTACCAACAGCTAAACCTAAAGGCTCTTCCATATTAGTTAATACAGCAGTCATATCACGTCCACAGTTTTGACCAATTTGAACCATTAATTTAGCTAAGTGTCTAGCATCATCTAATGTCTTCATGAATGCACCAGCACCTACTTTAACATCTAGTACAATAATATCAGAACCAGCTGCAAGCTTCTTTGACATAATTGAAGATGCGATAAGTGGAATTGATGAAACTGTTGCGGTAACATCACGTAATGCATAAAGTTTCTTATCTGCTGGAGTTAAATTACCAGTTTGACCTACAATAGCCATACCTACATTTTTTACTTGTTTAATGAAGTTTTCAGGTTCAACTGCAATATTAAATCCTTTAATTGATTCAAGCTTGTCTAGTGTACCACCAGTATGTCCTAATCCACGACCAGACATTTTTGCAAACTTTAATCCAAATGAAGCTACAAGTGGTGCTAAAACTAAGCTTGTCTTATCACCAACACCACCTGTTGAGTGCTTATCAACCTTTTTACCAGGAATTGAAGATAAATCCATCTTATCTCCACTATCTCTCATAGCCATTGCTAAGAAAGTAGCTTCCTCATCATCCATTCCCTTTAAATAAATAGCCATACATAATGCGCTTGCTTGATAATCAGGAATGTCTCCACAAGTATATCCCTTTACAAAGAATTCGATTTCTTCCTTTGTAAGTTTAAATCCGTCCCTCTTCTTCTCAATGATTTCTGTCATTAACATAATTTCTCGACTCCTTCTCCTAGATATAATCCTAGGTCTTTAATTTTAAAATCATTTCTAAGTTTAGTTTCTTCAAATAGCTTTATTATATTTTCTAAATTATCCTTATTACTAAAGAATTCTACATAAAAATAATATTTACCTAATCCTTCTTTAGTCGGACGAGACATAATCGCATTTAAATTAATTTTTAAATCATTAAATAACTTAAGTATATTATATAATAAACCAGATTCATCTTTAGTAGGTATTATCAATAATGAGCACTTAAAATTATTTAATTTTATATTCTCTATCTTTTTCTTTCCTAAAACCACAAATCTTGTATAATTATTTGTCTTATCACAAACATTTGATTCAACATACTTGAATTTATATTTATCTATTATATGATCAGGTATGATGGCAGCACTTAAATCTTTATTTTCTAATAAAAGATTTAAAGATGCAATGTTGCTTTTAGTTTCAATTAAATTTTTATCTAATTTATCTAAATAATTTATGCATTGTTCTTTAGCTTTAAATTGAACATATACATCTTTTATTTTATCTAAATTAGTAAAACTTGCAATGCTAAATGAAATACGTACACTAAAATCATATATTATTTTTAGATTATTTTCAAATAATAAATCAATAACTTCGCCTAAATATCCAGATAAACTATTTTCAATAGGTACAATTGCTAAATCATCATCCTTTAAAGACTCTATTACACTTCTAAAATTATTATGTTCTACAAGTCCTTGATTTAAATTAAATCTATTCATATATTTAAGTGCTGCAACATATGAATAAGTATAAATGGGTCCTAATATATGAATCTTATAATCTTCATATAAAGGAGACATTAAGCCTTTTCTAAATTCATAAATTGAATGTCTTTTAAAAGCTTTATAGCAGCTTTTTTTATTATCATCAATAAAAAGTGCTGTATCATCTTCGATTCCATATGCTAAATCTTTATCTTTTATTTCATCATTAAAAATATATAAATCTTCTTTTTGATAATGTGGACAAATATAAAAATTTAACATACCAAGTCCATCTACCATTTTATAATTATATACTTTTCCATGGTCCATGTAAGAATAAGAATCTCCCATACCACTTATAGTATATAAAATAGCCCCTGCAGATATACCTGCATATATTTTATTTGTTGATTCATATTTTTTTAATAATATATCAATTTTAAGTTCCTTAACTTTCTCAACCAAAGTAGCAGTATTACCACCTGAGAAATATATTATATCGCTATTTTCAAATAATTCATCTAAATTTTTAAAAGAATATTCTTTTTTATATAAAGTTATTACTTCAATATCAACTAATAAGTTATTAAATGTCTTAATAAAATGATTAATTGTATTTTGACTATCTCGCATAGCTGTAGGAAAGAATAAAATCCTTGGTCTAATTTTTTTAGTTAATGAAAGTAGAGTTTTTTCTAAATAATTACTTTTAAGATCATCATCTTTCCCACCTACAAGAAAATATTTTGCCATCTACTTTACCTCAAATTTATATCCATATCCTCGATATGTTTCAATATAATTTTTATAAACACCAAGCTGATTTCTTAACATTTTAATATGTGTATCAATAGTTCTATCGTCTATTGATAAACCTGTAAAATTCCAAACATCTTTAAAAATTTGTTCCCTACTAACAGCTTTACCTCTATTTTTAATTAAATATGTTAATAATTCGAATTCTTTTAATGTTAATGTTTTACAAACTCCATCAACATATAAATATCTACCATCACTATCTATTGATATTCCACCAATATCAATAACTTTTATATCACTTAAACTGAAATAATTTGAAATCTTATATCCAATCTTTTCATAATCTACTGGTTTAATTAAAAAGTCATTAGCACCATTTGAATAAACATATTTTTCATAGAATGCATCATCTCTTTTAGATGTAATAGTTATAAAACAATTATAAATTTTTCTAAATTCTTTTATTAAACTAAAACCAGGGATTAAATTTAAATTATCATATAAGATGACATAGTCATATCTATTATTCTGATATAATTCTTTAGCTTCAATACCGTTTTTTGCAATATCAACATTAAAACTATATTTTTCTTTTAAATACACACTAAAATTATTTAAAAAATCTATATCATCATCTGCAATTAAAACTCTCATAATCTTCTCCTAATCATATTTAAATTATATAACATTTAAATGTGAAATTAAAGTGAAAATTATCAGAGTGATAAAAAAACTGAATGTATTTTATAATACACTCAGCATTTTATTATTCTTCATTATTTTTATTATAATCTTCTTTAATTTGTCTAGCTTCAAGTCTATAAATAGGACCTTTAGGACTCCACTTTTCTTCATACTCAGTCATAATATTAAATATATCTGTTTTATGAAGATCTAGACTAATATTTGATAAATACCATCCATTTTGTGAGAATGATTCAAGACTTGATTCAAATAAACCTCTATTATCAGTCTTTTGAAAAATTTCTCCATCTATTGGTAAAATCTTTTTATAAACATCAAGATATACAGAACTTGTTAATCTTCTTTTTGCATGACGTTTCTTAGGCCATGGGTCTGAGAAATTAAGATAAATTCTTTTTACTTCATTTGGTGCAAATACTTCATGAAGCATATTAGCATCAAGTAATACTAATCTTAAATTTGGAATATCGTAAGTTAGAGCTTTTTCTAAAGTTCTAATTAATACCGAATCATATTTTTCAATTGCAATAAAATTGATGTCTGGAAACTTTTGAGCCAATCCCATCATGAATTGACCTTTTCCACATCCAACTTCAATATGGATAGGGTTATTATTCTTAAATACTAATTCATTCCATTTACCATAATAATCTTTTGGATTTAAAACGAAATATTTTGTATCTTTTGATAAATCTTCAAATGCATTTTTAACTTTACGTAATCTCATTATCTTGTTAAATCATAAATAGATTTAGCATAAATAGCTATAATCTTTTTATAGTCACTTTCATAAATATATTCATTTGCTTGATGGTCTACATCTTCCCTACCTACAAATTGTGGTCCAAATGCAACAGCTTTGTCCATAAACTTTGCATATGTTCCACCACCTATGCAATAAGCTTTATGTTCATAATCACCAGTAGCCTCTTGATAACTCTTTACAAGAGCTTCAACTAAGAATGAATCTGATGGAACATAATGAACTGGAGTCATAGCTGGCATATCAAATGTTAAGCCTTCATAATCTTTTAATGCATCAAAGAATTTTTGACGAATTAAATTTTCCATTTCATCAGCAGGAACTCTTAAATCAAATCCTACTTTAATATGGCGTTCATCAATTCTTACAACACCAACATTTTCAGTTAATGAACCCATTTCAGGATATTCTTTGTCTATGCCAAGCTTCTTACCAAATGGATCATATGTGATATATTTAGTCATAAAGTTAGAAATATTTGATGGAGCATATTCCTCAAGGAATTCAAATAAAATGAATGCAGCATTAAATCCTTTTTCGGGAGTCATTGCATGAGCTGCAGTACCATATGCATAATATGTACCTTTCTTATAAGCTCCCTTATAGCCTTTTTCTTCTAAGAATTGTTTATATTGTTTAGACAAATTCTTATTTAAGGTCATATGAGCTTCTTCTGGTACAATATTATATCTTTCTCCAGCATAGAATGTAACAATAGGACATGCATCATCAGTTTTACCTACAACATCAATGTTAGCATGAGCCTTTTCTCCATTAATGCATGGAAAGCATGCATCAGGTGAAAATCCTAATTCAGGCATAGGATTTTTCTTAAAATAATGTTCTAAGCAACGTGAACCTGTTTCCTCATCACATCCCATAATAAGTTTAATATTCTTATTAGGCTTAAATCCTTTATCTTTTAAAATCTTCATTGCATAATAAGATGCAAGTAAAGGACCTTTATCATCATTAACACCACGTCCAATAAGCTTTCCATCTTTTTCAACAACAGTAAAAGGATCATTATCCCATTTTTGTCCTGTAACAGGTACAACATCAAGATGTGCAAGTAAACCTAAAGTTTCTTGTGCATCACCAAATTGTAGATGGCCAGCATAATTGTCACAATTATAAGCTTTAAATCCTTCTTTTTTTCCTAATTCTAGCATATATAATAAAGCTTCTTTATTATGTATACCAAATGGTGCATCAGCACCTTCTTTATATTCATCTAATACTGAAGGAATTTTTACTAATTCAGTTAAACTCTTCTTAAATTGAGGCCAAACTTCTTCAGCCATTTTTAAGAAGTCTTCCATTTTTAATTCTTCCATAAGTTACTCCTTATCTGTTGATATTTCCTCTTTTAAATCACTCTTTAGCTTTTTCTTATTAAAATAATTTACCAAATAACCACATAAAGATCCAACTATAAATAATACAATGCATAATACATGCATAATTATATCTTCTTTACCATTTGGCAAAAAATTATTATTTTCTAATAATTCATTATTAGCTTTTACACCTGTAATAAGCATACCAACTAATGAACCAATAATTAATCCATAAATAACAAAATTAGTTGAAATTCTGCATTTGATTAATAATTGTTTAATAATCTTAGAACCAAGCACTACTCCAAGTATTGCGCCTACTGCAAGACTTAGAAGCATTACAAAAGTAGTTAAGAAATCATTTTTTAGTGCATGAATTGAAATTAAACCTAATACCGGTGTGTAATAACCTAATACAAGTAAAATCATTGAACCAGAAACACCAGGTAAAACCATAGCTATCGCAGCTATAATACCTAGTCCAAACATTATTAATACATGTTTAAAATCAAGTGTTAATACTTTTTCTTCTCCACTTGATAAAAGTGCAAGTGTAATTAATAATGCTAAAGATATAATCATTAAAATTACATTAATAATATTTAATTTCTTTCCTTTTTTAAATGACAAGCTTTTAGATAAAGGAAATAAAGAAATAAATACAAGACCTGCAAAAAAGCCAGTTATTGGTAGTGGTGCAATTCCATAAAGCTTCTTTAAGCAAACAGCACCGATTATAATACCAAATACTATTCCTATTAAAAGCTTATAATGTTTCTTTAAAGCTGTAATTAAATGAGTTGCGATATTTGAAAAGAAATCTATTAAATCTTCATACGCATTAACAATTACAGCAATTGTACCACCAGATAAACCGGCTACAACATTTGCAAGTCCAATGGCTAATCCTTTTAGGATATCCATTAACCATTTCATATTAGTATTCTTTACCTATCTTTAATTGATAAATTTGATTTTCTAATCCAGATAAAGCTTGTCCTTCATCTGTTCCTTCACAATGAATAGTTATAATAGCACCTTGATATACACCAAGACTCATAACACCCATAATTGATTTCATATTAATCTTTTTACCTTCAACTTCAAGAATAATATTTGAATTATACTTAATAGCCTCATTCACAAGGTGAACTGCACTTTGTGCATGAATACCAGTCTCAGAAGTAATTTTATAGCTTTTTTCTATCATTATATATAGCCCTCCTATTTTAAAACCTTATTAAGTATCTTTATAACATCTTCAGAAGCATATGCAAAAGGCACCTTTACAAAATTACCTGTTACAAATACTCCACCAGATGAAATAGTCTTTAATTCATCTAAATTAGCCTTATCTAAGTCTTTTAGTTCAAATTTAACTCTAGAACCATCATTATTATATGAACTAATATTATCACTTCCACCTAAATAATTAATTAGATTAGAAATAAGTTCATCATCTACTTTAACTTTAACTCTTCCTTTATTCTTTTTTAATAATACAACCACTAAGATTGCTAACAAAACGAAAAATAAAATAATTAAGCAAATGGTTAATGCTAAATATACACCACTCAATAAGATCATAGTTTACCTCTCAATCATATCAATTATATTATAATTAAATCTTTAACCTTATTCAAGCAATATAATGAAATATATGATACATGTTTATTAAAACTATGTCATATATTTTTTTGGTTTATTTAATTGAAATAGCTATTTTACAATGCTATAATTAGATTAGAAAAAGAAAGAAATATTGAGAGGTTACAACTATGGCAATGTCAGTAAATGTTAATCAAATTCTAGCTAATTGGCTTAAAGAACTTGAAGAAAATCAACTTCCTAGTTATGAAAAATTACCAGATTTTGATTTATATATGGAACAAATGATTAATTATCTTGAGCGTCAAGCTCATATTCTTGAGAAGAATTCTGTTGATACACAAATTACTTCTTCTATGATTAATAATTATGTAAAGGCTCATATAATTAAAGCTCCTAGATCAAAAAAATATACAAAAGAACAAATTTCAGCTTTAATCGAAATTATTTATTTAAAGCAAGTAATGTCTTTACCTGAAATTAAACAAATATTAAATATTGAATATGAAAATTCAGCTGAAGAAGCTTATACTAAATATTTAGATTTAAAGAAAGAAGCTAACAAAAAAGCTTTAGCTGATACAAGAAATAAATTAAGTCAATGTGAGATTAATTCAGAAAAAGACTTAACATCTCTAGCGTTAGATTTAGCTACAAAAGCTAATGCTTACGCTACTATATCTAAACGTATCATTTACTTATTAAATATTTTAAATTATGTAAATGATGAAAATGATAATAAATCTGAGGAAATTTAATGAACTACGTTGAATTATTAGAAAACGCAAGAAAAAATATCGGACCATACTGTAAAGCTTGTCCGGTTTGTAACGGATTAGCATGTAAGAATCAAATACCAGGACCAGGAGCTAAAGGTAGTGGAGATAACGCAATAAGAAATTATAAGGCATGGCAAAATTATAGATTAGTTCAAGACCCTATATCTGATGTAAAGGAAATCGATACTTCTTCTGACTTTTTTGGATATAAGTTAAAAAGTCCAATTATTGCTGGCCCTGTTGGAGCTGTTAAATCGCATTATGGAACTTTATATGATGATTTAGAATATAATCAAATTCTTTTAAAAGGCTGTAAAGATGCTGGTATTATTGGTTTTACTGGTGATGGTAAAAATAAAGCTGTATTAGAAGGAGCTTGTAAAGCTATCTCTTCTTTAGATGGTATTGGTGTACCAACTATTAAGCCTTGGGATATGAATACTATTTTTGAAAAATTAGATTTAGTTAAATCTGCAAATCCTAAAGCTATTGCGATGGATATAGATGCTGGTGGTTTACCTTTTTTAAAAAATCAAAATCCACCTGCTGGTGTTAAAACTGTAGATGAATTAAAAGAAATAATTAATTATGCTAAAAAGCCATTTATTATTAAAGGTATTATGTCACTAGCTTCTGCAAAAAAAGCTTATGAAGCAGGTGCTAGTGCAATAGTTATATCAAACCATGGTGGTAGAGTATTAGATAGTTCTTTATCTACTTTATCAGCATTAGAAGAAATTGCACCAGTTATGAAAAACAAATTAATATTGATTGTTGATGGTGGAATTAGAAGTGGAGCAGATGTATTTAAAGCTTTAGCTCTAGGTGCTGATTTAGTATTAATTGCTAGACCATTTGTTGTATCTGTATATGGTGGTAAAGAGGAAGGAATTTCTCTTTTAACAAATAAAATTACTGAAGAACTTAAAGATGCAATGCTTATGTGTGGTGCACATAATTTAAAAGAAATTGATAAATCAATGATTAAGAAAGAAATACTATAAAAGAGAAACAAAACTGTTTCTCTTTTTTTAAATTAATTTATATATTTCCAAGAAATTTTTCTTATCACAAAATCTTTGAAATAGATGTGTAGGCTTAAAGAAATTAAAATTCATTTCTTCTTTTAATGTAGGATGCATGAAGCTTAAATGATAGCTTGATAGATTATAAGAATTGCCACCATTTCTTTTTGCGCCATATTTCATATCACCAGCAATAGGGTGTCCTATATAGGCTAATTGACATCTAATTTGATGATGTCTTCCAGTATGAAGTGTTATATTTAATAATGAATATTCTTGATTATTAAATGTTTTAGAATCTAAGACTTCATAATCTAATATAGCTTCTTTTGCATCTTTTTTATTAGATACATAACTCTTATTTTCTTTTTCATCTTTTAATAAATTATTTATTAAAGTCTTCTTTTCTCCAATCTTCATCTTACCTTCAACGACAGCTAAATATTTTTTATTAAATCCATTCCTATCTTTTATATCTTTTGATAATCTAGATGCCGCTTTACTAGTTCTTGCGAATACCATTAAGCCTGAGGTATTTCTATCTAATCTATGGACAAGACCTAAATATACATTTCCTTCTTTATTATATTTAACTTTTATATAATCCTTTAGAATACTTAAAATGTCTTTATCATTAGATATATCTGCTTGAGATAATAATCCTTCAGGTTTATAACAAACAATTATATGATTATCTTCATAAAGTATATCCATTATATTATATTCACCTGACAGCTTTCCATAACACTTAACGCATATAAATTCTTCTCTTTAGTTAAACCTGCAACTGCATCTTTATATACATAAATATTTGCGTCAGGATAAAGAGCCTTTAGAATTAATACATTGCTAATGACACAAATATCTGTACATACTCCAAGCACATAAATATTTTTAGGATTTTCTAACGCCCAATCTTTATAACCAAATGTAGGTTTATCAATAATCTTATAATCTATATCTTTTACAAATTCACTAACTTTAGAATCAATCTTCCAACCTTCAGTGTTTTTTACACAATGAACTACAGGTAATTTCTTTCCTTCACTACTAGATAAATAATTTGTGTCATGAGTATCTCTGGTGAATATTATCTTATGATTCTTTTTAATACCTTCATCAATTCTTTTTATTACATTATCTCTTATTTCTATAGCCTCTTTATTATAAAGAGAGCCATCTATAAAATCTTTTTGATAATCAATTATTATTGTATAATCCATAATTTACTCCATACACTTATTTATAAGTGTTCCAATTTTTTCAATTTCAATTCTTACTACATCTTTATCTTTTAAAAACTTAGACATAGACTTACCTATACCACTAGGTGTACCTGTAGCTATTATTGTACCTTTTTCAAGTGTTATACCTTTTGTTAATTCTTTTAAAAAATAAGGTATATTAAACATCATATTTCTAGTATTATCATCTTGACGTAACTCATCGTTTACATAAGTTTTAATATCAAGTTCAGGCTTTATTCCTAATTCATCAACAGTAACTAATACTTCAGAAATTGATGTAAATGTATCTAGTGATTTACCAAATAAGAATTGTTGATGTTCTTTTTGTAAATCACGCGCAGATACATCATTTATAATACAATAACCAAATATTGAATTATAAATATCTTCATCTGTTTCTAATTTATATGAATCTTTCTTTAAAATAAGGCCAAGTTCTCCTTCATAATCTACTTCTTTAGTTATATCTTTATGTAGATTTATATAATCATTTGAAGTAATAGCCTTATTACATCTTTTAGAAAAATAAACAGTGTTTGCATGTGGATCATTATCAAATCCAGCATTTAAACATTCATTTTTATGCTTATAATAATTCATTCCTAAACATAAAATATCTTGTTTAGGCTTTTCTATTATAGGAAGAAATTTGATATTATTTGTTTCTTCATCTAATAATTTAATATTTTTAAGATCAATATCAAATAATTCTTCTAAATCATTATAATTTGTTCTAAAAATCTTATTATTTTTAATTACTCCAATACGAGAAATATTATTGTCTAAATAATGAATGAATTTCAATTGAATCACCCTTTCAAATTTATTATACTATAAAGAAAAAGATTAACCAACAAAAGTGGTTAATCTAATTTTTTTATTTCATTAAAGCTTTATCTAATACTTCAGATACATTATGAACTGGAATAATAGTTAATACATCTTTAACTTCTTGTGGTACATCATCTAGATCACGTTCATTTTCCTTTGGAATTAAGATAGTCTTTAAGCCTGTACGAACTGCAGCAATTGACTTTTCTCTTAATCCACCAATAGGAAGTACAGTACCTCTTAATGTTACTTCACCTGTCATACCAAGTCTTTGATCAACCATACGACCAGTTAAGGCTGATGCAATTGCAGTTGTAAGTGTAACACCTGCACTTGGACCATCTTTAGGAACAGCACCTTCAGGTACATGGATATGAATATCATTTTCAGTGAACTTCTTAGGATCAATACCTAATTCTTCAGCATGTGATTTAACGTAAGTAAGGGCAGCCATAGCACTTTCCTTCATTACATCACCAAGCTTACCAGTTAAAGTTAATTGACCTTTACCAGGATATAATGCTACTTCAATGTCAAGAGTGTCTCCACCAAATTGTGTATATGCAAGACCAGTTACAATACCAACTTGAGGTTTATCTCTACCTTCATTGTTGAAGAATATTTGCTTACCTAAATATTTATGTAAGTTTTCTTTATTAATTTCTACCATATCAACTTTATCAATTAATATGTCTCTAATAGCTTTTCTTACTAAAGTACCAATTTGACGTTGTAATGAACGTACACCAGCCTCACGAGTATATCCTTCAATTATTTGATGCATAGCTTCATTAGTAATACTAAATTTATCTTTAGATAAACCGTTTTGGTCAAGTACCTTTGGTATTAAATAATTGAATCCAATTTGGCTCTTTTCATATTCAGTATAACTTGATAATTCAATAATTTCCATACGGTCAAATAATGGTGCAGGAATTGAATCTAATGAGTTAGCTGTAGTTATAAATAATACTTTAGATAAATCATATTCTTCTTCTAAATAATTATCACTAAAATGAGTATTTTGTTCAGGGTCTAATACTTCAAGCATTGCGCTTGCAGGATCTCCTCTATAATTTGAACTCATCTTATCAATTTCATCTAGTAAGAATACAGGGTTAACTGTGCCAGCATCCTTCATACCTTTTAAGATACGACCAGGAAGAGCACCAATATATGTTCTTCTATGTCCTCTAATTTCTGATTCATCAGAAACTCCACCTAAAGAAACTTTAACAAACTTTCTACCTAATGCATCTGCAATAGACTTAGCTAATGAAGTTTTACCAACACCTGGAGGTCCGAATAAGCATAGAATTGTTTGTGGATTCTTACCTGTTAATACTTTAACAGCTAAGTATTCAAGAATTCTATCCTTTACTTTATTTAAACCAAAGTGTGTCTTATCTAATGATTCTTGAACTTTCTTTAAGTCATCACAATCCTTAGATTCCTCTTTCCATGGAAGAGATAACATGAAATCTAGATATTGTCTAATGATTCCAGTTTCTGCCATTTGACTTGAAGACATTTGATATCTTTGAAGTTCTTTAACAGCTTTATCATGAATAGCCTTAGGCATTCCGGCTTCTTCAATACGTTTTCTAAATTCTTCAATTTCTTCTTCAGTTCTAGCTTTTTCACCTAATTCAGATTGAATAGCTTTCATCTTTTCACGAAGATAATATTCTTTTTGAGATTCATCAATAGATTTCTTAACTTCTTGATTAATCTTATCTTCCCATTGAGAAATTGATTTCTCATGGTTAATATCTTCTAATATGAATTGCATTCTCTTTGATAGTGAAGGTTCAGCTAAATAACGATATTTATTAGTTGTAGTTTTTAAATGACCAGCAATAACATCTACACAATCTTCACTTGTTAATCCTGATGAAATTTGACGCATTACTTCTTCAGGAGCATTTAATAATTGTCTATTATTTGTAATTTCATTAACTACAGTTCTAACTAAAGCTGCTTGTTCATCTAATGTTTCAGTAACAGGTACCATAGGAGTATATGTTACCATAAAGCAAGGATTAGGATCAGATATATCTTCTAATACTATTCTTTCACGTACACTAAATTTAACACGTAAATTACCATTAGGTAATGTAAGTCTTGAATCTATATGGGCAAGAACAGCCACTTTTTCAATATCATCTTTTGTGACTTCTATATTTTTAGGATCTTTTTGAATGATTAAAACAATATCACTATCGTAATTTTGTTCAGATTCTTCTAAAGCTTTAACAGAATTTTTTCTACCAACTTCTGTTCTTAACTCATTATGAGGTAGTGGTACAAGTCCTCTTAATGCAAGAGCAGGGTAGGCTTTTTTTGACTCTAAATCAGCCATAAATATTCACCTCTTTTAAAAAGAAATTAACACTAATCAAAGATTAGTAATTATATATTACAACATTTTTGGCACTATTGCAACCAATTTGCCAATTTATTTGAAAAGTTCAAATAAATAAGAAAAACCTATCCATAAAGGATAGGCAAAATTCTTTAAAAATTACTAGATTTCTTTAGCATTTGACATAACAAGGTCAATGAACTTGTTGTAAATGAACTCAGAGAAAATAGCATTGAAACGATTCTTTAGAACATCAGAAGCCTTTTGGTTAAGTTGCTTAGCTAATTCTTCAGCACGAGCTTCAATTTCTTCTTGAGATGGTTGTAACTTTTCGATTGTAGCAACCTTATCAAGAACTACTTGGAATAATGCTTGACGCTCACCAATCTTCTTAGCATTCTCTTCGAATGTCTTCATATCCATACCGCTTAATTGAAGTAATGTTTCAAGTGGAATGTTATATGTCTTAGCTTGTTGTTCATAACGGCTCTTATAGTCGTTTGTGAAATTGTCAATCATAGATTGAGGTAATTCAACCTTAGTTGCATCAAGAATCTTATTAACAACTTCATCGATTTGACGATTCTTTTCGCTTTCTTCCTTAGAAGCAGTTAATTGAGCCTTAATTGCTGACTTTAATTCTTCAACAGTCTTAGCATCATCTCTCTTTAAAGAAAGAACGAATTCATCAGTTAATTCAGGAAGCTTTGTTTCCTTTACTGAGTTAACAGTAACTTTGAATACAGCAGCCTTACCTTCTAATTCCTTTGCAGCATATGGAGTTGGGAATGTAACATTAACATCCTTAGTTTCTCCAGCCTTCATACCAATCATTTGATCCTCAAATCCTGGAATGAATTGACCAGAACCAATTTCCATTTCATAACCCTTTGCAGAACCACCATCAAATAGCTTACCGTCAACAGAACCTTCGAAATCGAAATTAGCTGTATCACCTTTAGCGATAACTTGTTCAGCCTTTTCAGAAATTGTAGCCTTGCTAGAAAGAATTGACTTGATGTTTGATTCAACTTCTTCATCAGTTACTTCAGTATTCTTCTTCGCAACTTCAACACCCTTGTATTGACCTACTTCAAATTCAGTTGGGAATACATCGAATGTAAATACTAACTTAAATCCTTCTTTAGCATCTAAGTTACCATCTACAGATGGAATTAATTGAGAAACTACTTTGTTAGCAATTTCTTTATTTGCAAAAATTTCTTTTGAGAATTCATCACATAAAAGATCTAAAGCTGTTTCATATAATGAAGCCTCACCAAATTGCTTATTAAACATTTCACGGCTAACGTGTCCCTTTCTAAATCCAGGAACTGATACGTTCTTACCTACCTTTTCAAAGGCAGCGTCTAATGTTTCTTTAAATTTTTCAGGAGTAACATCAAAAGTTACTTTTGCTTTACTACCTGCAATAAATTCAGTATTCATATAATCTAATGCTCCTTTATCACATAATTAATACAAAAGTATTAATCGTTTTCATACTGCTAAATTATAACAAACTTATATAAAAAAGTAAAGAGTAATGAAATTAAATAAAACTTGTTTTCAAAAATATTATTTATGCTAAATAAAATAAAAAAACTTATAAAGTCTTAAATAAAACTTTATAAGTCATTTTATTAGTTAACAGGATTTATTTGGTCATTATTGTTTTCTTCAGGAATAACTATACCTTTTTCAATTTCATCATCTAATGGCTTTTGATCAATTTCTTCATCTATTTTAGCTTCGCCTTTTTCAACACCATTTTCTAATGTATCTTCTTTTTCTTTAGAAGTTTCTTTATTATCTCTTATATCCTTGAAATTCTTTCTATAGTTAAAGTAATCAATTCCACCTTCACCAGCAATATATGCACCAGAACCAAATGCTAATACAATCATTACCCAAACTAGATTACCAACATTAAATTGCTCAAGACAAACAATCATTACACCAAATGTTAAGCAAATAATATTTGCAACAAATTGTTTCCAATCTGATTTTTCTGAAAATAAGATTGAACTTGTGCAATAAACTAATCCTCTTAAATATACAACTCCACCAAGAAAGAATCTAAAATTCTTATTCATAAAATCAGAGAATTTATTAGCTTCATTTGCAAAATTAAATCCTCCGACTAACATCATAATACCAACAATTATATCTGCAAGTATTTCTACTGAACATAAAATCTTACTCCACTTATTTTCAAGAGTTTTAATTAAAGGATATATTCTATATAAACCATATAAGAATATTATACCTCCAAATACACCAACAACCATCTTTTCACCAAAAGAACGGTTAAAGATCATTGCAATCGCAAATATTAATAAAATAACTCCGCCAATTAATTTAAACCAGAATTTATAATTTTTCATTGGATTTTTAACCATATAAATCACATCCTATTCTAATCTTAATTATAATTTAAATACTTTTATTTTTCAACAAAAAAAGACACCCATTTAAATGGGCGTCAAGTTATTTGTCACTTATTGAAAACTAATAGAAATAGTAGCACTATCTTTATTAATTTCATTAATAGTAAATGTGAAATCTAATTCATTTCCATTGTTATATACAAAATCTTGCCATATATCTTTACCAAATACAATATTTGTATCAGAGAATAAGACATTGTCAACTACATTGTAAGTATGAGTCTTAGTATCATAAACAGCATCTGGGTTAGACGCAAGAGTCTCTACACTATTATGAGAATCATCATCAGTATTATTATATTTAAAATATGAAGGTCTTTCACCATTAGTTAGTGTTGCAACACCATTTACATAGTTGATAGTTGCATCATAATGAATGACTCTAATACCATATTTATTTCCACCAAATGTATAACTTGCATCAGCTTCATTTAATCCATCGCCATTCCAGAACTCTAATAATATATATTCATTAAAAATTGTTTCACCAATATTAGATTCTTTAGCGATTAATACACAATCTCCTGTTGTAGATAATGATTTAATATTAACAACATCATCTTGACATATTACAACAGGATCAATCCAACCTAACAATAATTTAGATGCACTATCTAAATCACCATAGTTTGAATCCATTAAAGACATACCAAACATTGTATGGTGATATCCTACAGTTTTATCATAATCATAGTCATAATAATCAGATAATCCCATTAAGTGTCCTGTCTCATGAATATATGTTCTAGCTGTTAAACCAGAATCTGATTCTTTATCAGGATATGCATCATAGTAGCTATCATTTGCATCTGCAAACTCATATGACGCAAATGCTATTTTGCCTACATTTACATCATCATATTTTTGTGTAATATTACCTGAAAAATCAGATGTCCATGCCCAATAATAATTAGAACCACTAATATAGTCCATATCATAAATAAACCATATTGCATCTATATATCCATCATTATCAGAATCATAATCTGCTAAATTATAATATTTATCAACAGTTTGTAAGGCGCTACTAATTAATGAAGTCATATTAGTATCATAATATTTATATGATTTTGATGGAATAAAGTATTCATTGTCAAAAATATCAAATGATAAATTTAATTTACCATAACTAGATTCATTATAGTAGCTCTTAACTGAACCAAATGTTAATTTATCAGTTGTATCATTAAATACAGTATTTAATGTATCAATAAATGTTTGGGTTGCGTTAGCTTCATTAAAGAAAATAGGTACAACTAATACTTTTACATTTCCTGTTGAAGGCATTGCATTTCCTTCACCTGTATCATTTGTCTTAATAGTTTCGCTTGAAACATATGAAGATAGATATGTATTATCAACATTTACATATAAAGAGAATGTATAAGTTGCTTCATTTCCCGCTTTATCAGATACATTTAACTTAATTAAATATTTACCTGATACACTAAAATCACCAGCGCCACCATCATCAATCATTTCTTTAGTAACTTCAATAACACCATCTACATCATCATAAACATTGAAATATTTTGTAAGATCAATATTATCATTAATTAAAATATGAGTTTTAACATCACTAGCTAACTCGATATTAGGAGCTTCTTCATCTACTAATAAGAATGATAACTTGAAATTATTAACGTTACCATAAATATCATATATATTATATGTAACAGTAACATTCTTGTTCATATTATCTAAATTAATTTGAGATGTATCAACCATATCATCACTAATTTCAATATAGTTATTAAGTGCGTCTACCGCATTTATATTTTCATATAAAGTATTAATTCTTGAAATAGATATTGTATCTGTAAAATCATAATTAACAGTAGGTGCCACAATACTATATCCAAAACTATTAACCGCATCTACACTTTCCTTAATTGAATATAAGCTATGATATGTAAATGTATTATTTTCTCTATTAGATAGATTTGCATAGAAATCTGCATATGAATATTCAATCAAATATTCATTTTTGATATTTCCATATTCAATTTCAATTTTATTTAATTCTTGGAAATCAAATTTATAACTTTCTTTCGCATAAGTTCTAAAATCATAAACTACACTTCCACCTAAATTAAATGTTGTAATTGCAGCGACATTTGAATATGCTAAAACTTTATAATTATCAAATGGAGAAATTACACCTGATAATTTTATTTCTTCACCATTAATTTTAATAACTACTGAAGATAAATCTATTTCATTTACAGAAGCATTGTAAATACTAAAATAAATATAATTATTAGTTTTACCAGAGGCATTTATTGAAAAATACTCAACATTTGAAACTAATAAATCATTTTCTTCCATTTCATTAACTACATATAATTTTACAGTTAATGTGAATTTTTCATAAAAGTCTGTTTCATCTATATTTATTACAACAGTATATGTTCCTACATTTGTAATATATGAAGTATCTATTAATACATTTGAACTATTATAATATTTAATTGTGTATTTAACATTTGAAATATTAAAATCTTCATCACTTATTTTATAAGTTGCCTTACCAAATTCATCTAATACAGTAGTTTGGCTTGAAAGATCAGTAGATAACTGAGCTTTTTCGATTGTATAAGTAAATGTACCATGAATTGGTTCAAAGAAATCATCACCAGGGAAATTATATTTTACTGTATAAGTACCAGGATTTATAATTTCAGATAAGATATTATTATTTGAATCGTAATATGCATAAGTTAAGCCTTCATAGCTAAAAGGCATAACTTTAGCTTTACCATCGTATTCTTCTTCTAAATCACTAAATTCATATAAAGTTTTAGCTTTAGCGATAGTTAAAGTTGTTGTAACAGTTTCTAATAATTTTTTATCAGGGTATGAATAAATATATAAATATTGATTATATGTACCAACATTTTTTTGTCTATTATTTGAATCATATTCTAATAAATATGAAACTCCTTTATAAGTTATTCTATAATTAGAAGAAATTGTAAGTGTTCTATTATTAAACAAAATTGTTGCGTACGTAATATGACTATTTCCATCATATAATAAAGTTGTTTCTTGATATGTTAACCCAAGTATTTCCGAAACAGATGAATTAGAACTAGCTGATGTTGTAAATGTATGTGAGTTTTTTATTTGAACATTACTACCATCTTTATCACATGTGACAAATATTGTGTATGAACAACTGGCCTCTAAATTATCAAAAGAATAAGATGTTTTTTCTAATGTTTCAATTGATTTTTTTGCTGAATATGTAGAAGAATTTGTATTAGAGATTTTTTCTATATTTAGCATGTAATTAGAGCCGGCATTTTTTGAATCACTAATTTCAAGTTCAAAGTTTACACTCATATTTTCACTATCATATGTTACATTAGAAAATGTAGCTATAATTTGACTTGAACCACATGATAATAAAAGAAAAGATATAAATATTGCAATTATAACTGGTATAATCAATAATCTTTTTTTCATTATATCAATCTCCTTTCATATGTATTATAGAATAATTTTTTTAAATTTTTAAAAAGTGGTATAACCTTTTAAATACTTTTTAGGTATAACAAATTTATCACATAATTTAATCTAATTTTAATAAATTTATACAAAAATAATAATAAAATGGTGGTTTCCCACCATTATTAACAAACTATTTTTCTCTACTATTAATTATAACAAAATTTTAATTAAAATACTAGTTTTACCGGACAGTGGTCGCTTCCAAGAATTTGTGTATCAATTATAGAATCTTTTACACGTGGCATAAAATCATCACTTACTACAAAATAATCAATACGCCAACCTGCATTATTCTCTCTAGCATGGAATCTATAACTCCACCATGAGTATGTAACAGTATCTTTATAAAGTGTTCTAAATGTATCTTTAAAACCTTCTTCTAAAAGTAAACTAAATTTATTTCTCTCTTCAATAGTAAATCCAGCTTTTCTAAGATTAGCTTTTGGATTCTTTATATCAATTTCTTCATGTGCTACATTTAAATCACCACATAAAATAACTGATTTATTCTTTTTAAGATTAGTTAAATAATTTCTAAAATTATCTTCAAATTCCATTCTATAATCTAATCTTAATAATTCTTCTTTTGAATTTGGTACATATACATTAACTAAATAAAAATCATTATATTCTAATGTGATTACTCTACCTTCATCATTATATAATCCATTAACACCATAAACTACGCTTAAAGGCTTTTCTTTTGTATAGACTAATGTACCAGAATAACCTTTCTTTATAGCGCTAGACATATATCTATAATATCCTTCTTTTTCTAAATCAGCTTGACCTTCTTGCATCTTAGTCTCTTGAATACAGAATATATCAGCATTTTCTTTATCAAAATATGCATCAAAACCTTTAGTCTTACAAGCTCTAAGACCATTAACATTCCAACTTATAATTTTCATCATTTATCACCAATTTAATTATACAAAATATTAACATATTATTAAAGAAAAAGAGTGATAAAAATCACTCTTATACTTAATCATTAAACACTGTTCTTATTTCGTTATCTAAATAAACCTCTTCAATAATTGCTCCACCAATACATTCATCATTATCATATAAACATACAACTTGACCTGGTGTTACTCCTAATGAAGATAAATAAGTAACTTCAATTTGATTATTATCTAATTTCTTAATTCTTACAGTAGTATCTTTTTGTCTATATCTAAATTTAGCTTGATAATCTTTATCATATGTAGGTTCATCACAAATCCAATTTACATTTGATGCGATTAATCTATTACTCTTTAATAAGATATTATCTTCACCTTGACCTACTACTAAAACGTTTCTCTTCATATTTTTACCAAGAACAAACCAAGGTTCATTCTTAAAGCCATGCATACCACCTAAATTAAGTCCTTTTCTTTGACCAATTGTGTAATACATTAATCCATCATGTTTACCAACAATTTGATGATCAACAGTCTCAATATTACCAGGTTGAGCTGGTAAATAATTCTTTAAGAATTGGTGGAAGTTTCTTTCACCTATGAAACAAATTCCAGTTGAATCCTTCTTCTTAGCTGTTTCTAGATTATATTCTTGAGCTAATTTTCTAACATCAGGCTTTACCATATCACCAATTGGAAATAAAGCTTTTTTAATTTGATTTTGGCTTAACAAACATAAGAAATAAGTTTGGTCTTTATTTTGATCAACAGCTCTCATTAAATGAGTTTTACCATTTTCTTCTCTTTTAACTTGAGCATAATGACCCATTGCGATATAGTCAGCATCATGATTAAATGCGTAATTTAAAAAAGCCTTAAATTTAATTTCTTTATTACACATTACATCTGGATTTGGAGTTCTTCCTTTTTTATATTCATCTAAGAAATATTTAAATACATATTGCCAATATTCTTCAATAAAATCAACTCTATCCATCTTAATACCAAGCTTATTTGCAACATCAACAGCATCTTGATAATCTATTTCTTGTGGACAAACATCATCATTTACAGTTGGATTACCTAATCTATCATTATTAAGAGTAGAGTCCCAGTTTCTCATAAATACACCAACTACATCATATCCATCATTCTTAAGACGAATTGCTGCAACAGATGAATCTACACCACCAGATAATCCTAAAATTACCTTCTTCTTATCCATAGTTACTCCTTTACTTACTTAATTCCATCATCTTATCTAGACTACGTTTTGCATCTAGAGCTATCTTTTCATCAACAAATACTTCATTAACTCCATTTTTTAAACAATCATAAACTTGTTCAAGTGTTGTAAGCTTCATGTTAGGACATACAAGTTTTTTGCTAGCTAGATAGAACTTTTTATTAGGACTATCTTTTTCTAATTGGTGAATTATACCAGCTTCTGTCGCAATAATGAATTCATTTGCGTCAGATTCCTTTGCAAAATTTATAATACCTTTTGTAGAACCTACATAATCAGCAGTTTCAAGAACTTCTAAATTACATTCAGGATGAGCTAATACAAGAGCTTCCTTATGCTCATTTTTAAGTTTTAAAATATCTGCCTTTAAAAGACTATGATGTGTTATACAGCATCCTTGCCAGCACTCAAATTCTTTACCCATTTTTTTCATCGCATATTTAGCTAAATTTTGATCTGGTGCATACATAATTTTATCACCATTATCTAAATAATGTTTAATAATAGACATAGCATTTGTGCTTGTTACACAACAATCAGCTAAAGCTTTTACATCAGCTTCACTATTTACATACATTAAAATTTTAGTATCAGGATTTTCATCCTTATATTTTTTTAGAGATTTTGCGTTAATAAATCTTGTCATTCTGCATCCAGCATTTTTCGCAGGAAGATAGACATGTTTATTAGGAGCTAATATTTTTGCAGTCTCTGCCATAAATGATACACCGCAAAAAATAATTACATCAGCATCTGATTCTTTAGCTATTTGACTTAATTTTAAAGAGTCTCCAAGGTAATCTGCGATATCTTGAATTTCATCTGGTTGATAAAAGTGCGCTAAAATAATCGCATTTTTTTCTTTTTTAAGTCTTAAAATCTCATTCACTAAATCCATAATTTCATCCTTCTCACATAGAAAAGAGCTTGATAATATTCAAGCCCCTCGTAAATACTTATTAATTATATCACAAACTTTTAGAAAGTAAAATTAATTTACTATCTATTGTCATATTCATCATTTTTATTGTCATTCTCTTTTAATATAGAAACAGTAGTATTTAAGAATTTTAAATTATCAACATTTGATATACGACCAAATTCAAATGATGTAAAATTAGAATTACTTATTGTAAAATTCTTAATATGAGAATCACTAAATCCATTAATTTCAAAAGCTCTTGAAACCTTCATATCATTATCAATAATAGAATTAAGATTATTAATAGTAATATTTTCAATTTGAGTATTTTTTAAATTACCTACATCGCTTATTAATTTATAATAATGTTCTTTCATTTCTCTATTAAAAGATTTTGGTAATGTTGTGTTAGAGTAATTAGGATTCCAATTAAGTGCTATATGAATTGGATACATTACATTCACTAAATCTAAATTTGATACTTCTATATTTTTAATATATCCCTTTCTTTTTTCACTAGATTTAATTCTAAATCCACAATCAGTATTTCTAAATTTTATATTATTTATTTTAACATTGTAAATACCACCACTTAATTCTGAACCAAGTGTTATACCAAATCCTTGATTAATTGTACAATTTTCAATCAAAATATCATGGCTAGGTATTGCCGTATCAAGACCATCTTTATCTCTTCCTGATTTTATACAAATTGAATCATCGTTTGTGTATGTAGTTGAATTTTTAACAACCACATTATAAGATGAATCAATATCTATACCATCTGTTGAAGGTGCCCATAAGGCCTTTGAATCAATTACTACATTATCAAGTTCTACATCATGTGAATATAAGATATGTATATTCCAAAAACCTGAATCTTTAGATGTAATATCTGATATTTTAATATTACTTGAATTTTGAATTAATAAATTTCTAACCCTTAAGCAATCGTAGTCACATAAGAAACGAATATTTTCTTTATCATATTCATATCTCATTCCACCTTTTTGATCTTTTCCCCAATATTTTTCCCACCAATATTCTCCATTACCACAAATGATAGCCTTACCTTTAATTGAAACATTTTTAACATCAATTAAGTTAACTAAACCGGCATAAAATTTCATATTGATACCTGCAACTCTAGTATCAATAATTTTAAAATTTTCACCTTCTACAATTTCATTTAAAATACAACCTTCTTCAAATATAATATTAATATTTGATTTTAAAAATATATTTCTAATATTGTAAACTCCCTTATTAAACTTTAATGTTTCATTAACGTTTAATGAATCTATTAAATTTTGAATATCAGAAGTAACATCATAATCTTTATCAACAAATTTAAGCGTGTTTTTCATTATTATTTCCTTTTCTTTTAAAAATATGTGGTTTATCACATACTAAACCTAATTTAGCATTTTTTACACATCTTACCATAAATACATTTGAATATTCTTTATTATCATCATATACAAATTTCATTTCTTTTATAGTTAAATGATATTTATTTAATAAACTAATAACCTCTTCAAGGCGTGATGTTAGAAATAAGAAATAAAGCGTTCCATTATATTTTAGATTTCTCTCAATAGACATTATTAAAGTTTTTAGTTCTAAAATTGATTCATGTTTAGCTAAATTCTTATAATTATTTTTAGCTTTATTATCTTCTTTTGTGAAAAAATATGGAGGATTACATATGATTACATCAAATGGTTCATGATTAAATGTAACAATATTATCACAAATTAGTTCATAATTTGAAATGTTGTTGTAATCTAAATTCTTCTTACATAATTCTAGCGCTTTTTCATTTATATCAAGTCCTGTTAATTTTTTAGGATTAAATAAAGATGCATATAAAAGTAATCCACCTGTATTAGTTCCCATATCTAACACTGAATCATTTTTATAACATTTGATAAATTCACCTAAGGCTTCTGTATCAGAATTAATCAAAAACATATCCGTATCTTGCCATATCTTTAAATCTTCATGTTTTGGTATATAATCAAGTCTTAACATATAATCCTCCAACACCTATAAATATATTTTATATATTTTTTTAAAAAAATAAAGATGAATACGACGTATCCATCTTTATGATTTAGAAAAGTGGTGAAATTATTTGTATGATAAATTCAAATAGACGTACAAATATATTTCTTTTCATAAATTTATCATAGTCCATAAGTGTTGACTTTGCGCATACATTTTCAAAATCAACATACATTTGATTTACTGCATATGTATCAGAGAAAAATACTCCATCTTCAAAATGTAGTATTAAAGATCTATAATCCATATTTGCTGTGCCAATAAATGCGTATTTATTATCAATAATAATTTCTTTTGCGTGATTAAATCCTTTAAAAAATAGCACTTTAACACCATGAGGTATTAAATAACCTACATGAGTTTTTGTAAGTGTATAGGCAATAAATTTATCATAATTACCAGGAATTAAAATTTTAACTTCAACTCCTTGTTTAGCCTTCTCACAAATTGCATTTGTAATAGTATTATCGATTATAAAATATGGTGTAGAAATTAAAATAGATTTAGTTGCGCTATTGATCATATTTAAAAATAAGTGATATATTGGATCATTCTTATTCATAGGACCATCACCAAATGGCATTACATAAGAATTGCTGTAAGTATTATGTGATATATATTTTGTATATTTTTCAAAATCTAATTTTTGATTTGTACACATATACCACATTGAAATAAACATTGCGATAAATGATAATACAGCTTCACCTTCTACTCTTATTGCTGTATCTCTCCAATATCCAAATCTGTCAATATAATGAACATATTCATCTGCAATATTATCTCCACCAGTATATGCATATTGACCATCTATTATTACTATCTTTCTATGATCTCTATAATTTACTTTAGGATTTATATTTAATCCAAGTGGTTCCCAAGCTTTAAAGCTTAGAGTTTTAATAGCTTGAAGACGTGCAAATATTGTCTTATCTCTATTAAAAATAGATCCAATGTCATCGGCAATAATTTTAATTTCTACTCCTTCTTTTCCTTTTTCTTCAAGAATAGGAATTATATCTTCCATGATTTTTCCTTTTCCAAAAATGAAAAATTCCATGAAGATATATTTTTTTGCACCCTTTAATTTTTCCAACATATCACAATGTTTCAAATATGCATCATTAAAAAATTCTAATTTAGTATTTTTATAAAGTGGAAAACCACTATCTTTTCTTAAAGCTTTTACTATTAAAGAAAAATTAGGCTTTTCAATTTCTAAATTTTGAATTTCTTTTGTCTTTATCTCATATGAATTTAAATAATTATTAAGTTTAAGTCTTTTCTTCTTTGATAAAACTCTTCCATTACCAAATAATAAATAAGATACAGTACCAAGTATTGGACATAATAATATAAAAATAGTCCAAGATAATTTATATCCACTATTAATTGGTTTCTTATAATTTAACAATACGCATATGATACCAATCCATCTTATTATTTCATAAACTATTCTAAATACAATAGGATGTGGGCCTCTTAAAACGTTTATTCCAAAATATAAAATAACATACATTGTAAGTTGTATACTTAATACAACTATCGCAAATATAGTTTTTATAAAGGCTCTTAAAAATTTATGATTAGTTCTTCTTAAAGTTTTAATTTTATCTTCCTTCATATTAAATCCTTCCCAAATATGAAACTTTAAGTTAATTATATCATAAAATTGAAATAAAGAAAAAAAACGATTCAGTATATTTGAACTAAACAAAACTGAATCGTCTTATAAACTATCTCTTTTCAGAATTAGCTGCAATTAAAATAATAATTCTAAATACATAAACGAAAATTAAGAATACAGCATATAAAATACCTAATGCGATACTCCATTCATTTCTCTTATCTAGACCATTTTCAGTAGCAATTTCAGCTTCCCAGAATGTCATAAGAAGCATTAAAATTCCCCAACCAATATATAATGCAGCAATAACCATTTCAATTGTAAAATAAGTATTCCAAGAAACATGTCCTAAAACTGAATAAAGTGATAAACCTATAACAGTTAAAATTAATCCTAGGGCGTATACTAGTGCAAATATACCAATCTTAGACATATGCTTTCTTAAATTTAATGCATAAGCTAAATAAGTTAAACCTACAATTGCGATTGTAGCACCACCTGCAACTACTGTAACACCTGGAACATATATTTCACCAGCTCCACATAAGATACCGATTAATGAACCTTCACCTACTGCATATACTACTGCACCAAAGGCTGCAAGTCTTAGCGATAATCTACCAATTAAATAACCAATGAATTGCGCAACTGAAGCTACAATGGCAAATATTAATAATTTTCTTAAGAATTCTGCCATTTGATTGTCTGAAAGACCACCATCAATATATGTTTGAATTTGTCTTCTAAACATAAATCCAACAATAGCACCTGCAGCAATTCCTACTATTAATAAGAATAATGTCTTAAGTGATATTCCTTTTCTTGTAGCACCTTCAGCTACTTGTGTAAAAGTTGTACTAGAAGTATTACTTTTAGCTTGATTGATAAACGGATTATTAATTTGCATAAATCCACTCCTTCCTTCTCTTTTGATTATATACCTTTAAATATTTAAAGTTGTATAAACCTTATGAATATTATAGCATATTTATTACCAATTATAAAGTAATCGATTTTTTTAAAAAAGATGCCTAAACCATATTCCAGTTTAAGCATCTATTTTATTATAAGAAATTAAATAAACCTTTTAATTTAGCCTCATCCTTTTCAGGAAGATCTCCAAACGCACCAATCTTTTTGAAATAATCACAAAGTGTTTTAGATAATTTAGTACGTTCCATTACATCTTCAATGGAAGTAAAGGCTTTTTCTTTTCTAGCCTCTTCTATAGATAAAGCGGCAGCTTCACCAAGTCCATCTACAGCCACAAATGGCATACGAAGAGTTTCATCATCAACAACATCAAATATTAATCCTTTTGATAAATTAATATCAATAGGTAAGAACTTAATACCTCTAGCACGTGCTTCACACGCAACTTGTAAGGCAGTTATTTGATCATCATCTTTTGCAGTCTTCTTTGGATTTTCATTTAAAATTCTTATTTTTTGTTTAATTAAATCTATTGATTTAGGGAATGTTTCTATATCCCAAGCTTTTGCACGTTTTGAGAACCATCCTGAATAGAATAAGGCTGGTGAATACATCTTAAACCATGCAATACGCAATGCCATTAATACATAAGCTGTAGCGTGAGCTTTAGGGAATAGATATTCAATTCGCTCACATGACCAAATATACCACTCAGGTACCTTTTTTTCTCTCATATAAGCTTTAAATTCTTCCCACTTTTTAGGATCTTTTACCTTTTTATTCTTACGAACGAACTCCATTATCTTAAATGAAGTTGAAGGATCACAACCCATATTAATTAAGTCAAGCATAACGTCATCACGACATCCTATTACGTCAGCAAAAGGAATCTTTCCATTAACTGATGTACCTAAAACTAATGCTTGTGCATTATTTAACCATACATTTGTACCATGTGATAAACCAGATATTTTAACTAGTTGAGCAAATGTATTAGGTAATGTGTCATTTAACATTTGTCTAACGAAATTTGTACCAAATTCAGGAACGGCAAATGACGCAACATTTGAATCAATTTGTTCAGGCTTTAAATGTAAAATATCAGTACCACCAAACATTTGATATACATTATGATCATCAATTGGAATATCTTGAGCTCTACTAAATGGATATTTCTCGGGATGAAGTGCTACATAATCCATGAAATAACGAATCATAGTAGGATCGTCATGACCTAGACAGTCAAGCTTTAATAAATTTGATTCAAATGAGTGATAATCATAATGTGTAGTCATCCATTCGTTTTCAGTATTATTAGATGCATATTGAATTGGAGTAACTGAGAAAATATCAAAATATTTAGGTACAACAACAATACCACCAGGGTGTTGACCTGTTGATCTCTTTACACCAATAATTTTTGTGCTTAATCTTTCTATTTCACAAGATCTAAGACGTAAATTCTTCTTTTCTGCATAACCTTTTACATAACCTATTGCGTTCTTATCAGCAATAGTAGCCAATGTACCAGCTCTAAATGAATGTGTTACACCAAATACCTCTTTAATAAATGCGTGCGCTCTTGATTGATATTCAGATGAAAAGTTTAAGTCAATGTCAGGTACTTTATCACCATTGAAACCTAAGAATGTTTCAAATGGAATATCATGACCATCTTTAACCATTCTTGTTCCACAACATGGACAATTTGCATCTGGTAAATCATATCCCGATAAGATATTATCCAAATCTTTCATAAATGGTGCTTCTTTATCACTTACGCCATATTCTTTCTTTTGTTCCTCAGTCATTTTAAAGACATGGAACTTACATTTAGGGCACCTATAATGAGGTGGAAGAGGGTTAATTTCTGTGATATCCATAAGTGTCGCAACAAATGATGAACCTACAGAACCACGTGAACCAACCATATATCCATCTTCAACAGATTTATGTACCATTAAATATGACATATAATATGTAGATGCATAACCAGCGCCAATGATCGAATTTAATTCTCTATCAAGTCTCTTTTGAACAATTGGATGAATCTTCTCATGTCCATATAATCGATCAAGATTCATATTAACAATACGTTTCATGTCTTCAACAAGAGATGGAATACCTAAAGATTCACTAAATTGGTCATCACGAGGAGCCTTCATAGCTTCTTCTCCTGTTTCTTTATTATCTTCAGGGAAGACTTGAATATGCTCAATCATATCTGCAATCTTATTAGTGTTTGTGATAACGATTTCTTCAATTAAATCCTTATCTCCTAAGAAACTAAATTCCTCACACATTTCTTTTGTAGTACGTAAATGTGCATCAGGTGAAACATTATAATGATTTAGATATTTATTTAAATCATTAAATCCACCCCCAACTTGAGGTGCAGCAATTAATATTTCACGATATTTTTTATCATTAGGGTCAATGTAGTAACAATTAGATGTAGCACAAACTGGTTTACCCATTTCTTTAGCTAATCTAATAATTTTCTTAATAGTATCTTTAATTCTTTCTTCTCCATTAGGCATATCACTTATTAAATGTTGATAAGCTAAAGGAGGTTGAACAGCTACAAAGTCTAAGTGAGACATTTCTTCTTTAACTTCATCTTCACTTCTTCTTAATGCCCATTCGAATACATTAGATCTATATCCACCTTCAAATACAATTAAACCTTCTCTGAAGCGTGCAAGAATATTAGACATAAGTCTAGCATCTTGAGCACAGTGTATTGTAAGAGAATCTGAAAGTAATTTATATAAGTTTTTAAATCCGACTTGGTTTTTAACTAAAATATTTATAGTTGAAGGAATTAAATATTTAAAGAAATTAGATTCATCAATAATAGAATTAATATCTTTATAATTATAAATTCCTCTCTTATATAAATCTCCAAGCATTTGTACGAAGCATTCTTGTGTAACTCTTGTGTCATCATTAGCTCTATGGTGTTGGTCTTCACGGACCTTAAAATATTTAGCTAATACTTCAAGATTAAATTTCTTAACACCTCTATCAGGATCAACATCAGGGTTACAATAAGCTCTAAATAAGTTTGCAGTGTCTATTGCAGGGAAAGTAATAATGTCTTTCATGCCAATTTGTCTTTCTTTAGCATAAATCATACCAGTGTCAAATTGTACATTATGACCTACTAAAATAGTACCTTTTGCAAACTCTAAAAACATAGGTAATGCCTCTTCAATATAAGGAGCATTTTTAACCATTTCATCTGTAATAGAAGTTAATTCTGTTATACGTTCATCAATATGATATCCCGGGTTAACAAATGTATCTAATTTTTCAATAATTGCACCTTGTTTAACCTTCATACAAGATATTTCAATGATATTGTCATATGTTTGAGATAAACCCGTAGTTTCTAAGTCAAATACAGTATAAGTAGCATTCTTTAACTCAATATCTTCATCAGTTAAAGCTATTTTATATTTATTGTAATCTATATATGGTAATTCAACTCCATAAATAGGTTTAAAATCAAAATCACGAGGCATATTATGTAAAATATCAGGAATTTCATAAATACCTGATGTATCAGTAAATGCCATTGAATGCATTCCCCACTTAACTGCGGTTTTTACATAATCAGATGCATCTGAAATACCATCAAGATTAGTCATCTTAGTGTGTACTTGAAGTTCAACACGTTTAACAGGTGCATCATCAATTATTTCTTTAGTCTCAGTTTGACCAATAAGTGACCAATGGTCACATTGGATTGTTACATCACGCTCATATTGAGAATATTCAGCTCTACCTACAACATCAATAACAGAACCAATTTTCCATTCATTTACAGCGTTAAGTTCCTCTCCTTCTTTTACCCATTTAGATACATTAATAGAATCTGTACCATCATAAATAGATAATTTACATAACCATGAAATTTTTTTCTTAGAAATATCTTTTTTAAAAATAGCACCTTGAACTCTAAAGAATAATTCACCAATTTGTTCACTATATGTTAATAAGCCTTGTTGATCATAAGGAATTTCTGATATCTTTGAAATTTCTTCAACATTAATCCTTTTACTGTTATAGTATTTTGTTTTCTTTTGTTCATTTTCTTCCTTATTAACAATAATTTTAGGTTGATTATCTTCAAGTTTTTTAATGTCTTGTTGAACCTGTTCAATAGTTTGTTGACGAAGAGATTTTAAATTTGGATCAACAACAAATTCGATATTATAATTAATACCACATGGCTTTAATTTTTCACTAATATATTTTGAATTTTGTTGTAAGAACATTGAATCTTTATCAACAGAAAAAACAAAAGTATTATTTTTAACATTAATAGTTAAGCCCTCTAAACATTTAAATCTTGGCTTTTCATTAGCTAAATCTAATATAGCTTGATTAATATATTTTAGCGCTTCACTACTTTCTAAATCTAATTCTTCATAAGATAAATTTGTACAAACACTAGGTCTATTAGCTTTAACTACAAATAATTGATGATTTAATTCTTTTAGTTCGTTATATTCTTCAAGCTTTAATGGCTTTTTTAATTTAAGAGTAATTAACGCTTCTCTCGCTTCATTTTGAAGAACTTGAGATGAAATAATCTCGTTTTGTTCAAAATTAATCTTAAGATTTTTCTTTAAAAATTCCTCATATTTACTACTCATATTATTTACTTCCCTTTGGAATTTGTATAATCTTTATACTAGATAAAGCTTTTCTTATAAATATAAACGCAATCACTAAACCTACAAAATAAAGATATGTTAAAACTGTAGCATTTGATATAAACATCAATACAAAATACCAAGTTAGAGAATATATTACAATATTTAATTTATGATTTCCTTTTAAGAATGGTGCCATCATAGATACTGCAAAATATAATACAACTACAATTAAAATAGTTTCAACTAAACCACTTCTAACAACCTCAACTCCATAATTAAGATTAGATAATCTAAAATATTTATTATAAATTGTATTCATCATTACATAATAATTTGCATATTCTTTGCTGTCAGTTTTAACTTTATAGAAATTAATATCTTTGACACCAATATTTTTAAATGAATCAGTAATTAATTTCACTCCGTCTTGATAAACAATAATATTTTCACCAGAATATACAAATGTTACTCCCTTATTTGGTACATATAAATCCTTTGTACCAAAATTATATGTAACTGTATCTACTTTAATTTGAAATGCATTATCAGTACTAAATACATAATCAACAACTTTAGCATTTGAATTTTCTGGAATCAAATCAACTGCGTTGTTTAAATCTGTAAAAGAAATATTATTTTGTGTAACACTATATTTAACAATTGCAGGAGATAAAGATACTAAAAATAAAATTATTAAATATAAAAAAGATAGCCATAATTTATCCTTTAAATATAATGCAATATATTTTGGTCTAAATAATGAATTGTATAATCTTCTAATCATTTTATTTATATCTCCTTTCGCTAGTCTTTATTATTATAGCATAATTAATGCCAGTTTATAATTATTAAAACTATTTTTTTAAATTTTATGGTATAGTAATCTTGGTGATATTAAATGAATTTTTTTACATCAGAAAAACACTATAACACTTTAAGTAATTATTATAAACAAAAATATGGTAAAAAAATGGTTAAAATAAGCCTTAATATGAATTTTACTTGTCCAAATAAGGATGGTAAAAAAGGATATGGCGGATGTACATATTGTTCACGCCTTGGTTCAGGTGATTTTGCAGGAAATAGATTTGATCCTATTGAAAAACAATTTAATTCTGTAAAGGAAATAATTGATAAAAAATGGCCTGACGCTTATTATATACCATATTTTCAGGCAAATACAAACACATATGCACCTCTTCCTATACTTAAAGAATTATTCGAAAAAGCTATAAGGCTTGATCCTTTAGTAAAAGAAATATCAATTGGTACAAGATGTGATTGCCTTGAAGATGATAAAATAGAATTTTTAGCAAACTTAAATAAAAAATGTCATGTACAAATTGAATTAGGTTTGCAGACATCTAATGAAAAAACAGGTGAACTATTAAATAGATGCCATACTAATTTAGAATTTATTGAGGCTGTAAAAAAACTTAAAGAAAATAATATTGAAGTTGTTGTACATATTATGAATGGTCTTCCTGGTGAAACTAAAGAAGATATGTTAAATACCATTCATTTTTTAAATAAATTACATATAGATGGTATAAAAATCCATGAATTATGCATTATAAAAGGAACTAAAATGGCTCATGATTATTTAGCTAACCCATGGCATTTGCCAACACTTTTAGAATATAGAGATATTGTAATTGAACAATTACAAATTTTAGATCCAAATGTAATAGTTCATAGACTTTGTGCTGACGCACCTATTGAAGATTTAATTGAACCTAAATGGACAATAAAAAAAATGGTCGTAATGAATGAAATAGATAAGCAAATGAGAAAACTTAATGTATTTCAAGGCGACCATTTTAATGACTAATATTTAGGCCATTCTTCAAATATTATATAATTATGCTGATTAAATACATTTTCAAATAAGAATTCTGTAATAAATGGACAGACAATAGATAAAAGCTTTAAATATATAAGAGCTTCATCTTCTGTCCATTTTTTATTTCTAATTTTATTATTAAATACATATTCAAGTTTAGAAACATATAAATCTATTCTAAGATTATTAATATCATTAGTTAAATCATTTACAAGATCATAAATTGTATTATCAAGTTCCATATTAACATCTGAAAAACCTTCATAATATTTAGTATATACATCTTCTAAAAATTTATCTATTTTATTAATTTTTAAAATTGATTCTTCAAAATTTGTATCATTTGGATGTTGTAAAATATAAAATCTTAACGCATCTCTACTACATCTAGTTAATACATCTGATACAAAATGAATATTTAAATTATTATTTTCATTAATTAATTGATAATCAGGATATTCTTCTAACATAATATGATATTTAATTTTTCTAATTTCGTTAGAATCAATTATATTAAATATTAAAGGAAATAATATTTCATTAGCAAGTTCAGATTCATATATAAAATCTTCTTCATAATTTAAAAAATCTTGAAAACTATAATAATTATCTTTATTTTGTAAGAACATTCTTAAAATTGAAGTTTGATATAAATTATTAAAAGTTAAATTAACCAATTCAACAGGATATGAAGGAGTCTTACCATATATTACTTTTCCAAAACGATTGTATAATAATGGATAATATTGACTTTCTAATACAGAATAATCGAATCCATCTTTTGTAATTTCAAAAGGAATAGGAGCTCCTGTTTCATCAGTTGATGAAATAATAATTTTATCCTGTCTAAAATGATTAATTACTTCACATGCACCTTCATTTGAAAAAGCATCAATAATTGTCTTACGAGCATCAATAGGAGTAAGGCCATCTAAAAAATCACTATGTATTAAATGATTATTAGAAGTTATTAATAAATACTCTAATCCAAATTTATTACAAAACTCCTTATCTATATCACTTATTTCAGGAATTCCTACATGAATAGCTTCTTCAAAATTGTAGCTAATCATAATGCATATGTCATTATAATTTAATGGATTCTTGCAAAAAAGTCCTGAAAATTTTCCATCTTCATAACCATTTTGCATGAACTTATATACTAAATTATATTCTTCTTCAGATACAAAAGGTAATACATCCATATATTTTGGGTTAAGCGCAATAAATGAAATACCTGCCATATATTCAGGATGAGATAATTCTATATCTAATTTTAAATCTTTAGATATATTAAATGGTACAACTATATTTTGATAGTCTCCAAGAAGTGATAATATTTCATTTTTATATTTTAAATCTAAATCTAAATTATTAATTTCTTCTCTTATTTTATCTTCATATTTTTTTATATCTAAATAAAATACTTTAGCTTTAGTCTTAAATAATTCTTCATTTGTATATTTAGAATAAAATCTATTATTCTCTTCTTTTATTTCAAAATGATTATAATATCTATCCTTAATTGATGTTGAATAGACATCAATATTATCATAAAAAATATCTTTTTTATAATGTCTCTTAAAAAAATCATCCATTAAAGATACAATTTTTTTATCTGATAAATTAAAGAAATAATGAGAATCATATCCTATATTTAAATTATCAATAGCCTCTCTATATTTCTTTCCACTTTCTAAATAATCAATATTATGATTTTTTGAAAATTGATAAGATGAAAAACTTAAATTATTAAGTCCTGTCATATATAAAACATTATATCCATTCATCTTATAATATCTATTATAAGTGTCAGCTAAAATATATGGATAAATTGTTTGAGAATCAAATTCAAAAGAATTTGGTTTAGCAAAAGAATTATATAATAATTTCTTTTTCTTATATCTATCATTTTCCGCATCAAAAAAATGCTTAGTATTGGTTTCTTTAATAAATTTTAAATCAAATTGAGAATTATCCATAACTTCACCCCCTAACTTATAAAAATAAAGGCTAGATGTTACCTAGCCTTTTTTATTCGATGTATTAATTTTGATGTGCTTCGATATAATCAACTACATCTTTAACTGTTTTAAAAGATTTAGCAGTTTCATCATCAATAGTGATGCCAAACTTATCTTCAAGGTCCATAATAACTTCAACAGCATCAAGACTGTCAGCACCTAGGTCTTCTCCTAGTGTAGCCTCTAAAGTAATTTTGTCTGGATCAACATTAAGTTCATCAACAATAATCTTTTTAACTTCATCAAATACCATAATTATACCCTCCTAGGTAACTATTGATATTATATCTATTTTTTAAATTCTTGTCAATTAATGCCTAAATGTAATTTTACCATCTTCATCAACGCCATCAATAATGGCTAAACTCTCAAGTTGAATTCCTTTACCTTTAATTTTAGCACCACCGGCTTTAGTACCTTTTTCAACTGCAACACCCATACCTAATACCTTAGCACCGCTTTCCTCAATCATTGAAATCATACCTTCAGCAGCCCAACCATTAGATAAGAAATCATCAATAATTACTACTTTATCATCTCTACATAAGTTTTCTTTCTTAATATATGCAGTAATAGATTGGTGATATTGGTGAGAATAAATACGTGTTGTATATGCATCATCAACATCAAATTCAGGAGTTTTCTTAACTATTATTACAGGAACATTTAATTTTTCGGCTAATAAAGTAGCTAATGCAATACCACTTGATTCAATTGTAACAAGCTTTGTAACTTTTAAATTTTTGAATCTATTAGCCCATTCTAATGCCATCATGTTTAATAAGTTAACATCTACATATTGTGAAAAAATAGAGTCAACATTTACTTCATTTGCAAGATCAACATATGCATCTTTTTGAATACGTTCTTCAAGTTCTTTCATAATTACACCAAGTCCTTCATTTTTTCTAATATCATTATAACATAATGAAAATAAAAAAATAAATATTGAACACTAAATTTTTTAAAACTTTATATTTTTTTAAATTATAAACCTATTACCATCTTACACTTATCACTTAACTTGAATTTTTAATCCCTTTATGATATAAATTAATTATCTTTTTTATATCTAACATTAATATGTTTTTTCTATATGAAAAATAAAGTTTAAGAGGTGGAATTATGACAAAATTTATTTATATATTAAGAAAGTATTTATGGATAGTTTCATTATTAGGATTTCTAACAGGGATTATCGTTGCGACTGTTTTAAAAGCTGATTCTTCAACAGTATTTGTAATACTTCTTTTAGGTATGATTATTACATATATTATATATATGTTAAAGCCTAGTAAACATATATATGCGCCAAATGGTAAAAAATGGATAAGAAAATATGAATATGTAAATACTACTGAAGAAACAAAGAGCCATAAAGATGGTGCATATGAAATTTATTACATTCACCATTTCAAGGTTTTATGTACTACTGAAGATGGACAAAGCCAAGAATATGAAATTGTTAGAAATGGTGGAGTTTCTGGTAAGGATAAAATGGGTAAAGAATATTCAAAGAAAATTCCTTATAAATTATTCTTAAAAAATATTTCAGCATTAGAAGAAGAAAATAGATAAAGTTGCTAAGTGCAATGCACTTAACAACTTTTTTTATAATTTATTAATAATATTATTTAATCCTTCTACTATATCTTGATAACATTTTTCAAAATCTCTAGTATACCAAGGATCTGATACATCTCTATCTAATAGCTTATGATATTTATTTGAATCATCTTTTTTTATATTTTCTAAATATCTTCTATTTGAATCATCCATATAATAAAATTCATCAAATGAATTATAATCTAAAACACTTAATTTTTTTGCTCTATGATTGCCAATGGTTATATTATGTTTAAGAAGGCAATCCTTTGCATAAGGATAAATAGGATTTCCTATTTCTTCATTTGATACCGCAAATGAATCAACATAAATATCATTTATATTATGTCTTTTTAATAAATCCTTAAAGATATATTCAGCCATTACGCTTCTACAAATATTTCCATGACATATAAACGCAATTTTTTTCATTTTAACAACCTAAATATTCACTAATTCTATTTTTTCCATTTCTTTTTGATTTATATAAAGCTTCATCAGCCTTACTAATTATAGCATTTTTATCACATTTCTTTGAATGTATTTTTAAATATCCAATAGAATTAGTAATTTTATGATCATTTATAAAAATTGGATCTTTTATAAATAATTTTAATTTATCTAAAAAACTTTCAGATGGAGATGTTGATAATACAACAAATTCATCTCCACCAAATCTAAATACATATTCATAATCATGATTAAATATCTTTAATAATTTATTTGCAGTCTTTTTTAATACATCATCGCCTTTAACATGGCCAAATGTATCATTAACATATTTAAAATCATCTATATCCATTAACGCTATAGCACCAGAAGTATTTAGATCTTGATTTATAAATTTATCAAGAACCTTTTCTAACATATATCTATTATAGACATTAGTTAATTGATCAACTTCTGCCATATTTTTAATTTTATCCATTCTCTTTTGATAGTTATCAAATTCATAAAAATAACAATATAAAACATATATATCATCAACTTTATGAATCACATAAGTAGCATGAACCCAAACATATTTTTCATTTTTAATAGCCATAAAAGCTAAATTACCATAATTAATTCCTTGTTCAAATTTATTAATTAAGTTATCTCTATTAAAATATTCAATAAACACATCAACATCAGATGGTATAATTCTTGCGTAGGCAATAGCCTTTATCATACTATCAAAATTCTTTTCATGAGTTAATGATAATTTTCTAACTGGGCTATTTAGTTCAATATATGTCTGTAAAATTTTATTATTATTTAAATTAACACAAATAAAATCTGCATTTTTATTTAAAGAATCAAAATCACTATATCCCATTAATGTGGCGAGTTCATTACAAATCATTTCTAAAAAAACTTCTTTTGGAAAACCCTTTGGAAAATTCATAAAATCATCTCTTTTCTTTTTCAATGTAAACTTCTTTTCATATTTATTATATCATTAAATTCCTATATAAACAAAAAAAGTTATGAAAACCATAACTTCCTTGATATATTGTTCAAATTTTTATTTCGCTCGATTACATAACATGTGCAAGATAACTCGAGTATTTTATCTTACGTTAGGCTTACTTTTTTGTTCCGACTTTTTCATTTTTATTTCAATTTTGAATTATTCATCAATTCTAGGATATACTAGAGCTTCGATTAATGACTCTAACCAAGATGAAAATCCCTTTGTAGCCTTTACTGTCTTTTTTGACTCCATTAAATTCCTCCTTTTATATATATTTTTTTGTTGATTACTTTATCAACATTAATTATTTTACTCATAATAATGTAAAGTTCAACAAAAAATTGCTTGAAAGTGTTTTCAATTAAAATGATAGTGTTTTCATATTATTTTCAATATCTTATTACATTATTTTTTATTTATGATACAATAGTTTTAGAAGGTGTTTTATATGGTTTTAGCAGTAATTAAAAAAACAGGTTCAAAAGAATATTCTTCTCAAATTGAACCAATAGAAAATTCTTTTATTTCTTTTCTTGGCACTAAATTTGAGCCAATAGTAATGAATAATGAATTTAGTAAAAGAAATATAGTTGTCTTATCTAATCCTCTTTCATTTGAATCAGGTTTAGAGCCAAATATATTTGTAGTAAATGAGGATAATCCAATTCCTTGTGAGCGTATTTTATTTGGTAATGTATTATTCTTAAAAAATGAAAATAATACATACATTGATTTAACCGAAGATGATATTTCATTTATTCATTCCTACATAGATAAATGTGATATGAGTGAAGATGAAAAAGCTATGGCTGGTCTTTTTGAATATGATCCAAAAGAAGTAGGTTATAAATTTAATCATAAAGTAAAAAACGAAGGATAATAATTTCCTTCGTTTATTTCTTTTCTAGCATAAAATCATAATTAAACAATGTCTTATTTTCTATACCTGTATACATTTTATCTAAATCTGTAATGTATTTAATCATATCAATTCCTTTATAGATAAAATTATAACCTGTTAACCATTTATATAAATCTACTAATTTTTCAAATACATTTAACAATCTAGCTATTTGTAAATTTACAAATTTATTCCAATCAGTTTTAATATATAAAAAATTAGAATGAACATAATTAGATAAGTCAGCATACCATTCATAATAATTTTCTAAACCAATTAACTTAGCCATTGTCTTTGGTTTATACATTTTTTTAGATTTGTCAGAATTAAATTCATCGATAGAATCCATCCAACCATAATCAATATATTTACTTCTTAAGGTCATATTAGTTGGGTTTATATCTTGACTTATTAAATAATCATCTATTTCTTTTTTATATTTACCTTTACCTAATTCTTCTTTTACTTTTAGTTCATTATGTAGCATAAATTTAGAAATAGTATTAGGATAATGAGCAAGAGTGGCAATAATTATAAATTGTTCAATAAAGCCTCTCATTGATACCGCAGCCTGAGAATATGATTTATGACTAAATAATAATATAGTGGATAATAACGAATTACATGCTTCACTAATATATGGTAATAAAGTATTTAAAAGTGGGTAATTATGTTCTTTAATTATATTTTCATCATCTAAATGTTTTTCTATTCTATTTTCTATAATAGAAGCTAAGCTAAACATATTACCTACTACAGGGCAATAATAAAAATGAGAGAATGGCATAAATTCATAACATTCTGACATTGAGATTATTTGCATCAAACTATGCTTTGTAATAGTTGATACAAAGACTTCACTTTCAGCCAAACTATTTATGTCAACCATTTCATTTAAAAGCGCTAGATTAAATCTATAGTTTTCAATTATAGAACCATGAACTAAAATGCTTGATGCATAATCATCATTAAAAAAAGAAGTTCCACAAGCATTTATAATTAGACTAGCACTATTAGGATCGCTGAATAGTTTTTCTCTAACAGCTTGAATCAATTCTTCATTAGGAATTTCACCAAAAGCTCTTCTTAATTTTTGTTCGCGATATAAATCTAGACCTTTTATGATATTTTTTAATTTTTCATTTTCTAATTCAAGTTCCTTAATATCCATAATTTAGTCTCCTCGTTTTTATTATAACTTAGTTCAAAAAATATAACAACAAAGCTTTACCTATAAAAAATAAAACCGACATTTTAAAATGTCGATTATATTTATTATTTTGAAGCCTTTAATTCTTCTTTTTTCTTTTTCATTTGTTCACGTTTAAATTTCTTTACAGCCCTTTTCATACGATATCTACAATCATCGCATTCATCAGAAAGCTTATGTGTAACTAATTTATATATTCTAATTCCAAATATAGACCCAACAAATACAACTGCTAAAATTATAACAATTATTTCAATTGGACTCATTATGCTTGTGCTACTTTCTTATTATCTAAATATTTATTAAAGAAATGAATACCAAAGCATGCAGCAACAATTAATGGAATAATTATAGCTAATGTCCATGCCCATGAACCAATTAGGTATACTAACATTGATACAACATATGAGCAAGCAACCCAGAAAATAAGAGTTCCTGCAAATTTGCCTTTGCTAGATTCAGCCTTAGCAGTACCTACAGCAGCAAAACATGGAATAGTAGTCATGTTGAATGCAATAAATGCGATTAATCCAGGAATTGTAATACCAGTAGCTTTAATCATTTGACTAGCAGCAGAAATACCTTCTTCTGTGTCAATTGAAGCTTCATATAATTCTTGGAATGCAGATGAAATTTCACTAATTGAAGATGCATCTGTAACATTTTTAGCAAGAATTGTCTTACCAACAGTTGCAGCTAAAACAGCAAATGTAGCAATAACATTTTCTTTTGCGATTAAACCTGTTACTGCAGCAACAACAAATACCCAACCAGCTTCTCTACCTAGTTGTGAACCAAATCCAAGTGGAGTAACAAATGGTTGAACTAATTGACCAATTCCAGCAAGAATTGAATCTTGTGTTGATAAATAACCAGGAGCATTAACAATTGCTAAATACTCATCATATGCCTCGGCAAAGAATTCTTGATTTTGTTCAAGAGATAGGCCATTAATTACATTATAAGCTTCACCATCAACAATAATTTCACTTAATGTAACAGCATCATCAGTTAATTCTACATATTGACTCCATTTATCTGAAGCAGCAAGTTCATCAATTATACCTTGAATATCAACTTGTTCAATGTATTGCCAGCTCCATGTGAATGATTGTAAGAACCAAATAAGAATTGTTGAAGCTAAGATAATAGTAAATGCCTTTTTAATGAAATGTTTTCCTTTATCCCATACATGTAATAATAGAGGCTTAATACCAGGTCTATGATAAGCAGGTAATTCCATAATAAATGGAGCGACCTTACCACGCATAGTAGTATGTCTCATAAGAATTACTGCAACAATTGCAGTGATCATACCAAGTAAATACATACTTAATGTAATTAATGTGGCATTACCAAAATTAAAATATGATACAATACCACCCGCAATAGCAGTTAGAATTGGTAATTTAGCACCACATGAGAAGAAAGGAATTACACGAATAGTTGCAGTTCTCTCATTATCATCTGATAATGTACGAGTATTAATCATCGCAGGAACAGAACATCCAAATCCCATAATCATTGGCATAAATGCGCGACCAGATAAACCAAACTTTCTAAATATTCTATCTAGGATAAAGGCTACACGTGCCATATAACCACTGTCTTCTAGAATTGAGAAGAATGCAAATAGTAATAATATTTGTGGTACGAATGATAATACTGAGAAAATACCTGCTAAACATCCATCACAAATAAATCCAGATAACCAGCTTGGAGCACTACTCAATCCTGAACGACATAAATCTGTTAACTTATCTGTAATGTTTACAACAAAGCTTTGTAAAATTACACCAGGTGAATTAATACCTGCATCTGTATAGAACAATCCTTCAAACATTGTTCCTGAAGCAAATGGTGCAACTCCATTCTTTTCAAACAATGGCTTAAAGAATAAGAAATTCTCTGAGAATGTAAAATGGAACATTAAGAATAGAATTAAAATGAAAATAGGAATACCTAACCATCTATTTGTTAATATTCTATCAGCTTTATCTGACTTTGTAAGCACAACTTCATCGCTTGCATTCTCTTTATTATTTGTTTTAGCATTAGAGAAATTCTTAGAAATATATTTATATCTACTATCAGCTGTAACAGCTTCTAAATCATCTCCAAAAACTTCATCTTTATATCCTTTTTTAAATTCAGATACTATATTTACTAAGTCAGGATGTGCAGCAACTTCTAGTTCATCATTTTCAATAAGTTTTAATGCATGGAATAGAGGATGTGCTACACCAATTCCTGTAAATGCGGCTTTTACATCTTTTATTAAATGAACTAATGCAGTTCCTTCAAGCACTGTCTTACCTTCTCTTTTTGTAAGACTTGCTTGATAAGCAACTTTCATAAGTTCTTCAATACCGTCTTCCTTAACTGCTGAGATTAATACAACAGGAACACCAGCTTTTTTAGATAATGATTCTGCGTCTATTTTTTCTCCTTTTTTCTCAAGAACGTCCATCATATTTACTGCAATTACTACAGGAACATCCATTTCAAGTAATTGAGTAGTTAAATATAAGTTACGCTCAAGATTTGTAGCATCTACAATATTAATAACACAGTCTGGGTGTTCATCTAAAATATAGTTTCTTGAAATTACTTCTTCTGGTGTATATGGTGATAAGCTATAAATACCAGGTAAGTCAACGATATACGCATCTTCTTCTAGTTTCTTATAATGTCCTTCTCTTTTATCAACAGTAACACCAGGCCAGTTACCTACATGTGCTGTTGAACCTGTTAGAGCGTTGAATAATGTGGTTTTACCACAGTTAGGGTTACCTGCTAACGCAAAATGTTTCATTATTTCTCGCTCCCTTCTTTAACATTACAAATTACAAGTTGAGCTTCATCTTTTCTAAGTGTAAGTTCATAACCTCTAATTGTAATCTCAATTGGATCACCTAATGGAGCTTTTTTCTTAAGTAATACTTGAGCACCTGGAGTAACACCCATATCGAATAATCTTCTACGTACTCTACCTTCACCTAATACTTTTACAATAGTTCCTTCAGTTCCAATCGAAAATTCATCTAAATTAATTTCCATAACTTCCTCCTAATTAGGCAACTACAATTTTAGTTGCTAAACCAGCATCTAAAGCTAAACGTCCATCTTTAACTTTTACAACAATGCTAGAACTATTTTGCACAACAGTTAATAAACTATTAATTGTGATACCTAATGACTCTAAATGTTTTTTTGTTTTATCATCTGCTAAAATCTTTATAACCTTAACTGGTTGATTTAGCGGTGCAATAATTAGTGGCATTCTTTTACCTCCTTAAGGTTAGCCTGCACTAACTCTAATATGATTATATTACTTTATATAGTTAGTTTCAACTAATTTTTTTCTTTTTATAATAAAAAATCGCGTTCCTATAAACTTGGAACGCTTAATATTAACTTAATTTAATTAATTTTTCAAATATATCTTTACTAACTTCTATTTCTTTATCAATATAATACTTAAATCTTTCATCGTTAAGCTTTTCTTTTTCAAATTCAAATATCTTTTTATTGAAATCAATAAAATAAATATTTGAATCAATGAATGAAATAAAGAAATTTGATGTAAATGTTACATTCATCTTTTCAATATCAATACTATCATTTTCAGAATAATAAATGTTAGTATTTCCCATTGATTCTTTAATATATTTATCAAAGCCTGAAATATTTAAAGAACGTGATAATAAAAAATGTTTAACAAATTTATTATTAGTCTCAAATTTATATAATTTAGCATAGCTTCTATTAAATTCATCTTTAACTAAAGTGATATCGCTTATAGTAACATTAAACATTTCATCTTTATGATGAATTTCATTTGAGAACAAAAGTGCACTACTAGTTTTATAATTAGATTCATTCACAATTTTATATGAATCTTTTCCTTGTAATAAAAATAAATCAGGATTTATTATTTTATTACATCTAATATATATTTTTTTATATGTAATATTAATCAATAAAATATTTAAAAGTAGAATGATAAACTCAACACCTAATACAATTAATGTTATATTTTCTTTAATAGACCATTTATTTTTATCTAC
>CAMNHY010000004.1 GCA_946540005.1 uncultured Clostridium sp. | reverse complement strand
TAGTTCTATACCAATCTTATCAAATAGATTTCTAATAGCTTTACATACAGAAGATAAACTACCTAGTTCAACATTTTATATCCTAAATTTGAAATAACAAGTAATACAAAAGATAAAATTGTTGAAGCTGATTTTAAAAATATTGGAGTAAATAGTAATTCAATCAGTTTTATATATGATTATGATGTTGAATATAAAAAGCGCACATATAGTTTTGGAAAATATCAAGGTTTTAATGCCAAACTATTGAATACTAATTTTTCAAAAGAAAAATTGATGGAAATGTATAATAATTTATTATCTGAAAATGATGAAACTGACTCTGAAATAGGTGACGATTCATTTTTAATTGGAATAGAGAAAGATAAAAATACAATCATAATCCATGCACAATTTGAAGCAGATACATTGTATCTATATTCTAGAATAGAAAAGTTTAATACAAGATTGTAATTATTTATATTTGACATTTATGTAAACTATATATATAATTAGATATGTTAGTGGACAGTTAAACTGTTTGAAATTAAATTATTAAACACTATTATAAAAAAGAAACGAAAGAATAGTCATTTTTTAAACCCAAGACTATTCTTTTTTTGTTAATCTAAGGAGATAATTATGAACAAAGTAAATATTGAAAAATTTAGAGGATATATTGACCTACATCTTCATCTAGATGGTTCATTAGATATACCTACAGTAAGAGAATTAATGAAAATTAATAAAATTAATGATAATTACACAGATGAAGAACTAAGAGAAAAATTAATGGTAAAAGATGATAATAAAGATTTAAATGAATATTTATCAAAATTTGCATTTCCTCAAACATTACTTCAAACTAAAGAAGCTATAGAATATGCAATATATAGCTTGAATGAACGATTAAAAAGAGAAGGATATATTTATGCTGAAATTAGATTTGCACCTCAATTTCATCTTCAAAAGGGACTAACTCAAGAAGAAGTTATAAATGCGGTTATTAGAGGAAATAATAAATCTAATTTTAAATCAAATATAATCTTATGCTTAATGAGAGGATCTAATAATAGAGAAGAAAATATTGAAACTGTAAGATTAGCATATAAATATTTAAATAAAGGAATTAAAGCCCTAGATTTAGCAGGTGCTGAAGCTTTATATCCTACTTCAAGCTTTAGAGATGAATTTAGTCTTGCAAGACAATATCATATTCCTTTTACAATTCATGCAGGAGAAGCTGCAGGTGCTGATTCAGTAAAATTATCTATTGAATACGGCGCAAAAAGAATAGGACATGGAGTTAAGTCATTTAAAGATTTAGAAGTATTAAAATTAGCAAAAGAAAATAATGTAACATATGAAGTATGTCCTAAATCAAATTTAGATACTAAAGCTATTTCTTCTGTATTAGATTATGATTTAAGAAACCTTTTAAGTAATGGTATAAATATCACAATTAATACAGATAATTTATCTGTATCAAGCACAAATATTGTTAAAGAATATGAACTATTAAATGATGAATATGATTTAACGAATGAAGAATTTAAAAAATTATTAATTAATAGTGCTAATGCTGCATTTTTAAATTTTGATGAAAAGAAAATATTAATTAATAAAATTAATGAAGAAATAGATAGAATTAGAGATTGAATTTAGTTTCAATCTCTTTTCATCGTTTGTAAGAAAAAAATAGTTATGTTAAAATATAGATGAAAATATAAGAATTTCTTATTTATTTCACGAGGTTTATATGATTTCAAAATATTTATCTGAATTAGATTTTTATAAAAAAATAATAGACAAGGATAATGTAGTTATTAAAAATTCAACTACAGATTTTTTAATTTCTTCTGTTGTTGCAGATTATCAAAAAAATAATAAAACTATATTTTTAATATTATCTAATTTATATGAAGCTCAAAAAACATATGATAAAATTACAAATATTATAGACGAAAATAAAGTATTATTTTTTCCAGGAGACGAACTTATTGCGGCAGAATTATTAAACGTATCTGGTGATTTTAAATATGAACGTATTAACACAATTGTTTCTTTATTAAATGAAGATATTAAATACATTGTAATACTTAATTTAAATAGCGCAATAAAATATGAATTAAATAAAGAAAAATGGTTAAATGGAATTAAAGAATTAAAAAAAGGCTTAGATATTGAGCCTAAATCTTTAATTAATTATTTAATTTCAATTGGTTATAATAAACAATATACTGTAACAAAAACAGGAGAATTTTCACAAAGAGGAGAAATTATTGATATTTTTCCACTAAATTCAAATAATCCAATTCGTATTGATTTCTTTGATACCGAAATTGAATCAATAAAAGAATTTGATATTGATAGTCAAAAATCAATTCATGAAATTAATAGAATAACAATTTTACCTGTAAGTGAATTATTCTATTCTGATAATGAATTAGAAATGGCAATTGAAAAAATTAATATATTTAAAAAAGATAATAAATTTTCACTTGAAGAAGAAACTAAATTAAATAATGATATTTTAGATTTTAATACTCGCCAAAATACTGATAATTTATTAAGATATATTAGTTTTTTTGATTCTAATAAACAATTAATTTTTGATTATGTTAAAGATAAAAGAATCTATTTATCAGATATAGGTCAAATTGAACAAAACTATAATCATATGATTGAAGACTTAAGTAATTATTGTGATTCTATAAATGGTTATTCATTACTAAAATTAGATTATTTTATAGATAAAGATAAATTATTAAAATATGCAAATGTTATAAGTGAAGGAGTAAGTGATTATTATAAAGAAGGACTTAATCCTTATGTAAGCACAATCGAAGATTTTAAAGGTATTCCTGATATTATTGCTAAAAATTTAACTCAAATGTTAAAAAAAGGAATTGTATTAGTTCCTATTTCAAATGAACTTAGATATGATAGATTAAAAGAAATATTACTAGAATCATCTATTCCATATCAATCAATAGACAAGCCAAGTCAAATTAAAAAAGGCCAAGTTAATATAATCTTTGGTTCATATTTTATTTCTTTATCTATTTTAGATAATTATATAAATATCATAAATGAAAAAACTTTATTTGAATATAAATATGAAATTAGAAAGCCTAAATATAAATCTGTATTTAAAAATACAACAAAAATAAGCCATTATAATGAATTAAAGGATGGAGATTATGTAGTACATTTTGACTATGGTATTGGTATTTATAAAGGATTAAAGACTATCGATAATAATGGAATATTAAGAGATTATCTTCATATTGCATATGCTGATGGTGATACATTATATATTCCAATTGAACAAATAAATAAAATTGAAAAATATAATGCTGGTGAAGTTAATGATGTAAAAGTTACTAAACTTCGTTCTCATCAATGGGAAAGAGCTAAAGAAAGAGTTAGAAAAAGAGTTCACGATATATCAGATAAGCTTGTTAAGCTTTACGCAAAGCGAAGAGAAGCTAAAGGATTTGAATTCTTTCCTGATAATAGTGAACAAATGGAATTTGAAAATGAATTCAGTTTTGAATTAACACGTGATCAAGAAAAGGCTATTAATGATGTTAAACGCGATATGGAAAGCGATAAAGTTATGGATAGACTTATTTGCGGTGATGTTGGATATGGTAAGACTGAAGTAGCATTAAGAGCGGCATTTAAGGCGGTAATGAGTGGTAAACAAGTGGCAATACTTGCACCTACTACTATCTTATCACATCAACATTATGTTAATTTCAAGAATCGTATGGATCACTTTGGCGTTGAAATTGGACTTATAAATAGATTTGTTCCTATGAAGAAACAAAAGGAAATTTTAGAACGTCTTGAAAAAGGTCAAATTGATATTTTAGTCGGTACACATAAGATATTATCTAATAATATAAAATTTAAAGATTTAGGATTATTAATAATTGATGAGGAACAAAGATTTGGTGTACTTCATAAAGAGAAAATTAGACAGATTAAGGTTAATGTTGATACTATAACATTATCTGCAACACCAATCCCAAGAACACTTCAAATGTCTATTGCTGGAATTAAAGATTTATCAATGATTGAAACTCCACCAAAGAACAGATATCCAATTCAAACATATGTTCTTGAAAGAAATGACGCAATTATTAAAGATGCAATATTGCGTGAATTAGCACGTGGTGGCCAAGTATTTTATATGTATAATTTGGTTGAAGATATAGAAAATATTGCATCTAAGATTCAATCGCTAGTACCTGATGCAAAGATTTGTGTCGGTCATGGAAAGATGGAAAAAAATGAATTAGAAGATGTAATAAGTTCATTTATAAATCATGAATATGATATACTTGTATGCACAACAATTATTGAAACAGGTATAGATATTCCTGATTGTAATACATTAATTATTCATGATTCTACAAGACTAGGATTATCTCAATTGTATCAATTAAGAGGTCGTGTTGGTAGAAGTGATAGAATTGCGTATGCATATATGATGTATGAACCAAGAAGAAATTTGACCGAACAAGCTAGAAAAAGACTTGAAGCTATTAAAGAGTTTAATGAATTAGGTAGTGGATATAAAATAGCTATGCGTGATTTAGCAATTAGAGGTGCTGGTGATATATTAGGCGATGAACAATCAGGATTTATCACAACAGTAGGTCTTGAAACATTCCTTCAAATATTAAATGAGGAAATGGATAGAATAAGAAATAATACAGAAACTAAGAGTGAAGATGTAAGTGTGTCACAAGCATTAGTTAGTAGAACAATTAATGATAAATATATTTCAAATGATGATGTAAAAATTGAAATACATAAGAAAATTGATAAGCTTATATCTGTTAAAGCGCTTAATTCTTTATCAGATGAATTACATGATAGATTTGGCGATTATGATGAAACATTATATATTTATATGTATGAAAAGCTATATAATTATTTATTGAAGAAAATGGGTATTGAAAATGTAATAAATAACGATAGTGAGATCACTTTATTTATGTCAAAAGAAGCTACTAATAATAGTAATGGCAATGAATTGTTTGAAGCTTCAATAGAAGTAAATAAGAATATAAAATTGCATTATCACAATCAACAAATTTCAATTAATTTAAATAAGAAAAATCTTAAGAATAATGAATATATTATTATATTAGCTAATTTTATGGATAAAATTTGTAATAAATCTGGGATTGATTAATTCCAGATTTTTTTTGATTTTATAGAATTGAAAAAAAACTAACTTGTAATATAATATAGATAAAGATGTTAAAAAAGGAAAAAGACTTTAATTAAAGTAAAAAAGTTAAACATTAAATAATAATTAAATAAAAAAAACTTTGACTTTTTATAAAAATGTTGTAGAATAGATTTTGTGCTTTTTTGGCAAAGCAACTGAAAAGTTGTGACGCAAAGCTATAGGGTCTAAGTTAGATATGACAGCCAGTTGCATAAAGTAATTGGCTTTTTTGATTTTGTAAGGAGATGAAGAATAATGAATAAAAAACTGCTAAAAATTATAAGCTCCCTTATAATGATTTTTTTGTCGTCTATTACAGCTGTTTTCGCATGGTTTTCATTAACTACTACATCTATTGCAGATGGTATTAGTGTTAGTAGTTCTAAAAATAATGTTGTAGGCGGTTTTTTACAAAGATATATTGCTTCTCCAACTGAATATAATGGTGTCTATACTCTTGGCCAAAATCTTAATAATTTAAAAGATATAAGTGAAATTCAATACAATGAATTAGGTTACAATAAGGTTGTATATGAATTGACTTGTGAAGTTAATGGTGATAGTTTTTCTATTCAATTATCTAATACAATTAAAGAAAGATCATCATTTATTACAACATCTGTAGATAAAGATGGTAAGACTATTTATCTAAATTATTTATCTAATGTTGCAAAATTCTATTATCTTCAAAAGATTGATTATAATGGTGAAACATATTATACAACAACTAATTTTAAAGATGGATCTGAATATAAATATATCTCTTATGGTGAAGGTATTCAAACAATTGATCTTATTAATGATTATGAAGTTTTACCAGGCTCTATAGTAAGTATATATTTATTATTTGATTATAATACAGATAATATTCAAAAGATTTATAGTGATAATTTAGGAACTTCAGGTGGAGATAGTGATATATTCTTCCGTGAAGACTTAGAATTTAGAATGATTTAAATTTGGTGAATTATGAAAAATAAATATAAAATACGTCTTATATTTTCTTTTATATCAATTATAATTTTATCAGTTTTAGTTATTACAAGAACATATGCTTGGTATGTTGGATATGCAGGTATAAGAACTGATGTTAATGATATAAAATTGTCATCAATGGGAAAGTATTATGAGTCAGGCGAAGGAACAAAAGATGATCCATATATTATTACATCAGCCAGACATTTATATAATCTTGCGTGGCTTCAAGATTTAGGATATTATGATGAGAATGTTGATTCTGATTTATCAGAAGATGGTATTCAACCATTTTATTTTAAATTAGGCGCAAATGTTGATATGAAGACATTAGAAAATGATGGTGTTGTTTCACCAATTCCTACTATTGGAATTGATGAACATCCTTTTGTTGGAAATTTTGACGGAGCGGGATATAAAATTGATAATTTATTTATATCAACAGATTTTACTAATTCAAATTATATTACCCCTTCAAAATTTGTTCTTGACGCTCATGAAGAAACTATATTAAACGGTTCTATAGTAACAAAATATATGGGACTTTTTGGTTATATTGGTTCAAAGACATATCAAAAGAAATTAGATACTTCTATAACTAATTTTACAATCGCAAATGAAAGAATTGAAGTACTAAAAGATACTTTGGTTGGATTTATTTGTGGATATGCAGACAATGATTTATCAAAAATAGGTGTTGCAAATTCACATTTTGATATATCTAAAAATGTAAATCCAGTAAACGTTGATATAAATGGTCAAGAAAAGAAATATGAATATTTATCCTTATATAGTTTAGTTGGAGATTATGATTCAGATACTACTGGTATAAATTGGCAAAAGAGACCAACTGGTGGAGAATTTGGATATGGTGGTACACTTGATATGAAAAAATTATTTGATAAAATAGGCTCAAGAGGTGTATTAGCTGGTAGTGCATATCCAATTAAGTCTGTATCAATGGATGAAATAACCCCAACTAATTCATCAGTTACAATTAATAAATATGATGGTTCAAATTCTAAAGTTATTGAAACTGCAAAAACTCAAAAAGCTGGTAATAATAACATTGGATATTTCGTTGGTGCATCTACTAAAATGTATCAAAAAAGTAGTTCATCTTTTAATTTTGACAAGTTCTATTATCCTATTAATGATAATAATGATGCAACATTACCTTATACAGATTATAACGGTGTTACACATAATTATCCTACAGATGATGTAGTAAAATATTTAAAAGATAATTTTAGCGAATATATTTATGGTGCTCGTTTAAACGAAACTGCAGATTTAAACAATGTTCTTGCGGTAGAAGATGGTATAGTTTCAGGATATCAAGGTACTATAATTGTTCCTACAAGAACAATTTGGGTTGCGCCTGTTGAACCTGGTACAATTAAATTTGTTGTATATAATACAGATAACACAAATAGATCATTTAATTTTAAACGAATAAAAAGAAGAATACCTGGTAACTTTAGCACTGGATTTGAAAGTACAACTACAGAAACATTACTTGATGCGGATGGTAGTGGAGGACTTAAGAAAAATAGATTCTATTATTATGAATATGAAGTAACGAAAGATGATATTAACAAAGGTTATGAATTTATAATAACTAAAGGTAATGGTGATAACGGTTGTTACTTCCTATATGTTGATTTAGGTACAGAAGGTACATCTACATCAAATATTGGTTCAATAGTAGATATTGATTTTACTTATGAATCTGTTGATACAATTTCTGGATATAAAGAAGTTTCTAGTGATGAGGGATTTGTATTATCTAAAGTAGGATTTACATTAAAATATGGTTCTGTAAGTGAAGTATATTTATATGTGTATAGATCAATTCAAAATGGCAATCAAGTATATTATTATTATAAAGGTGATGGTATTGAATTAATACCTATGGGTAACCCTATTAAAAAAGATAGTATAAATGAATTAACTAATTAAAGTATTGTAGAATCTGCAATACTTTTTCTTTTCCTTAAGCTTATAAAATAAAAGCGTAGCCCTTTAATTTTATAATACATTTTGTTATAATTAATCGTAATGTCTATTAAAATGTGAGGCAGATAAGATATGAATTATGACGTTGTGATTGTAGGAGCTGGTCCATGTGGCATATTTTGTGCATATGAACTTATAGCTAAAAATCCTGAAATGAAGGTTTTATTGGTTGACAAAGGACATGATATATTTAAGAGAAAATGTCCAGTGCTAATGCATAAATTAGCAAAATGTCCAGTAAATAAAGAAGGCGTTTCTGGATGTTACCCATCTTGTTCAATAACAGATGGATTTGGTGGAGCCGGAGCATATTCAGATGGTAAATTTAACATCACATCAGAATTTGGTGGATGGATGACTGAATATCTAGATGATTCCACAGTACTTGACTTAATCAAGTATGTAGATGAAATTCAATTAAAATATGGAGCTACTACTGTTATAACAGACCCAACAACTCCAGAGGTTAGAGAAATTGAAAGAAAAGCTATCGGTGTAGGATTAAAGCTTTTAAGAAGCAGAGTAAGACATCTTGGTACTGAAAGTAATCAAGAAATCTTAAAGAAGATCTTCTTATTCTTAGAAGAACATATCGATATGCGCTATGATACTGTTGTATCAGATATTATTGTAACTGATGGTAAAGTTAGTGGTGTTAAGATTGGTGAAGAATTAATTGAAACAAATAAGGTTTTACTAGCTGTAGGAAGAGATGGTTCATTATGGCTTGAAGACATTTGTAAAAAACATAATATTAAAATGAAGCATAACCAAGTTGATGTTGGTGTTCGTGTTGAAACATCTAACTTAATTATGGAAGATATAAATAAAAATCTATATGAAGGTAAATTTGTATATTCAACAAGTGTAGGTACAAAGGTTAGAACATTCTGTTCAAATCCAAGTGGACACGTAGTTGTTGAAAACCATTCAGGAACAATACTTGCGAATGGTCATGCATATGGTGACCCTAAACTTGGTACAGATAACACAAACTTTGCGTTACTTGTATCTCATAAGTTCTCTGAACCATTTAATGAACCTAATGAATATGCACATGAGGTTAGTCGTTTAGCTAATCAATTATCATGTGGTTCAGTAATTGTTCAAAGATATGGAGATTTATTAAAAGGTAGAAGAACAACAGAAAAGCGTTTAAGAGAAGGTTTCATTGAACCATCCTTAAAGGAAGCTGTTCCTGGAGATTTAGGATTAGTATTACCTTATAATACTATGAAATCAATAATGGAAATGATTGAAGCGCTAGATCATGTAACTCCAGGTATTGCAAATGAACATACATTATTATATGGTGTAGAAGCTAAATTCTATAGTTCAAGACCTGTAGTTAATAATAAATTTATGACAAAAATTGAAGGCCTTTATGTTGGTGGAGACGGTGCAGGTATTACACGTGGACTTGCTCAAGCAAGTGCTAATGGTGTATGGGTTGCTCGTGATATGTTAAATATAACAGGTCAAGAAACAAAAGATGTAGATATAGATTAATAAAAGGAGAAACAAAAAATGAGTACTTGTGTTGTAATGGGTAGCCAATGGGGTGATGAAGGAAAAGGTAAAATTACCGATTTCCTTGCCCAAGATGCTGATGTAGTAGTAAGATATCAAGGAGGAAATAACGCAGGACATACTATCGTATTTAATGGCGAAAAGTTCGCTCTTCAATCAGTCCCAAGCGGAATATTTAATCCTCATATTGTAAATGTAATTGCAAATGGTGTTGTATTAAACCCAAAAGCTTTTTTAGAAGAATTACATGGTCTTGAAAAAAGAGGTATTACAGAGTATCAATTAAAGATATCAGATAGAGCTTCTATCATTATGCCATACCATTTAATGCTAGATGGTGCTAGTGAGAATTTAAAAGGCGATAAGAAAATTGGTACAACAAAAAAAGGTATTGGACCTTGTTACACTGATAAAGCTAGTCGTATTGGTATTAGAATGGGTGATTTATTAGAACCAGCTTATTTTAAAGAGCGTCTTCATGATGCATTAATGATTAAGAATTTAGAACTTAAGATGTATGGCTTAGAAGAAGTTAATGAAGAAGAAATATATAATGAGTATTTAGAATATGGAAAAGAATTAGCTCCATATGTTTGTGATACTTCAGTATTATTAAACAAGTATTTAGAAGAAGATAAAAAGGTGTTATTTGAAGGAGCACAAGGTGCAATGTTATGTCTTGATCATGGAACATTCCCATATGTTACATCATCATCACCACTTGCATCATCAATTCCTTTAAATGCTGGTATTGCGCCTAAATATATAAATACAGTTGTAGGTATTTGTAAAGCATATACAACACGTGTTGGTGCAGGTCCATTCCCAACTGAAATCAATAATGAATTAGGTGATTTAATTCGTGAACGTGGACATGAATATGGAACAGTTACAAAGAGACCTCGTCGTGTAGGATATTTAGATGGTGTCGTACTTAAGAACGCTGTACGTTTAGCAGGTGTTACTTCATGGAGTTTAATGCTATTTGATGTATTAACTGGAATTGATGAATTAAAAGTATGCACACATTATATGCTAGATGGTAAATTAATTGATTATGAACCAGGTACATTATCAGTATTTGAAAGATGTCAACCTGTTTATGAAACATTAAAAGGTTGGACTGAAGACATTACAAATGTGAAATCATTTGAAGAACTTCCAGAAAATGCAAAGAATTATATTAATTTTATTGAAAAAATGACTGGATGTCCTGTAGATATGTTCTCTGTTGGTCCTGATAGATTACAAACAATTGTACGTAAAAAAGTATTCTAATGGAAAATTTATTAGTAAGTGCATGCCTTGTAGGCTTAAATTGCAAATATAATGGTGGCAATAATTATAATTCTAAGATATTAGAATTAATGAAAAAATATAATTTTATTCTAATATGTCCTGAATATGATGGAGGCTTACCTATTCCAAGAAAGCCTTCAGAAATAAAAAATGGTGTAGTTATTAATTCATCTTTTGAAGATGTTACAATTAATTTTAATGCTGGAGCTAAAAAGGCTTTAGAATTAGCTAAAATATATAATTGTAAGAAAGCATTATTAAAAGAAAAAAGTCCATCATGTGGTAAGAATTATACATATGATGGAACATTTAGTAATAAATTAATTGAAAGAAGTGGAATATCAGCAAAGTTATTAATTGATAATAATATTGAAGTATATTCTGAAAATGAAATAGATAAATTATTATAATTAAAAAATAAAGAGTGAACTCTATAAGCTAATGCGCTTATATTGGTTCACTCTTTTTATTTAAAAAATCTCTATATTGTTTAATAAAAAATAATAAAGATAAAAGTATAATTTATTTTAATATATACTCTATTTCAAAATTATCATTTTGAACACTTATATTTCCAATAGAACCACAAAGGATAGGAAGACAAGGCTTTAAATGTCCAAAGTCAGCATTTATTATAATAGGAACATTAAATCCTTTTAACACATCTAAATATGCATCATTTACAGTTAAACCACAAAAATCAGTATTATATTTATAAGGTCTTCCAATTATAAAACCTTTTAAATACTTAAACCATCCTGCTCTTTTCATATGTAATAGTGCAGTTTTTATGCCATCAGCCTCAAGATCACAACTTTCTAAGAACCAAATAAATCCATCTTCTTTATATTTTTCACAAAAGTTATTAACGTTATCATACTTAGTTCCTATTAAAGATACTAAACAATCAAGACATCCTCCAATTAATCTACCTTTAAAAGAAGATGTATAGTTATTAACTATTAATTCTTTTTTTGTATCTAGATTATATCCTGCATATGGATTATCTTCATTTTTTAAACTTTCTAATTCAAATTTATCGTATCCAATAAATTTAAATTTTTCGCCTTTCATTAAAGCCAATTGATCTTTTGCAGACTTATCAAATTCAATACCGCCAAATTCAGGTGCATTATATCCATAGATAGATGCACAATCTAATAATGTAGTGATTAAAAATGTTAAAAACGTGTTATCAGAATAACCCATAAAATAGGTTGGTTTATATTTTTTTAATTCATTAAAATCAATATCATCTAATATTTCATTTAATAAATTACCTCCTCCAACACTTAATATAAAATTATTTTCTTTATAAGAATCCATAAATTCTTTTGCACAAAGAGTATTAGTATTAGATCTATATCCTATAGAACTATAAATATTAGGACCTTCAATAACATTTATATTTAAATCTTTAAAATGCTTACAAGCTAGTTTTAAACGTGACTTATATGGTTCTGTTGTGCAACCAAATGATGGAGCAATTAGATTTATTTTATCATTTAAAAACTTTGGATAATTCATAAAATTTACCTCTTTTTTTTAATTTTAACATAGATGCTTGAAAATTGAAAATGTCATATTTAAATGATATAATTAATTTAAATTAAAGAATAGAGGAATTAATTATGTCATTAGTTGATATTTTAGCCCCAGATAAAGAAAAAAATATTATAAAAAAAGAAGAGGGATTAATCCCATCTGTAGGATATTATTATTCAAATAATTATTCTCAACTATATTATGATTTAAAATATGCAAAAGATGAAGAAATTTTTAATAATGATACTATTCATATTTACGCAAGAAGATATCATAATTCATTATTTAAATTTATATTAACTGAATCATTAAAAGATTTATCTAATTTTGATTTTTCAAATCAAAATTTAGTTAATTATGCAAAAAATAGAGCTTTAGATAATCTTCAAATGAGTGATTTTGATTTAAAAACTATTACAATCATAATTATTAAAGATGAAAATGAACATATCGAATTAATAAAAAAATATTGTTTCTTAAATTCATATCAAGATAAAAATAATTATCAAATGGTATTTAGATTTGATGAAAAGAATCATTGTATCAAATATTATAAGTTGTTAAAGGATTTTGGTAAATTATATAATTTATATAATACAGCTATAAGATTTGATTTAGCTCAATCAGGAAATGGAGATGAAGAATAATGAAATTACCTTTTTTTATGAGATTTAATAAATGGGTATATTTAGTTATATCTATTGTTTGTTTTTTACTTGGAATTTTATTTGTTTTTCTATCTGTAAATAAAAATAATCAATCAATCCTATGGGCTTCAATTTTATTCTTTTTATTATTTAGTATTAATACTCAAGCTTTTATGTCTAAAGTAATTAAGTTTAAGCCTAAAAAAGAAAACTTTCCTACAAAAGAATATAAATACATTGCAGAACTTGATATAGTATCAAGCTTAAAGAATGATAATTTTACTTTTAGAAAGAATTCGTTTGGTTATGTAGCAGTAAAGATTGAAGGGAAAACATGCTATAAAGTAACTATTGTTGATAACGTTAAAGAATATTTAAATCCGGATAAAGATAAAAATGATAATACCGCAACAAAAGGTCTTGAAAGATGTAATGAATTTATTGGATTTGAAATATTTACTAATAATGAAGATAATATTTTTGATAAAGCTCCTAATTTAAGCTTTACAGGAGATAAAGTCTTATATGAATCATTCATATTAGATAGTGAAAAGAATATTTTAATTGAAGCTAATGCAATTGATCCTAAGATGCATAGCTATAGTAAAAATGTATTAATGAATAAATTACATTTTGAAGAAATAGATAAAAATTTAGAATAAAAAGGGGTTGATTGAAATGAACATGACAACTAGAGTATATAAACCTGAAATTAGTAGATGTCCTGTTTGTAACTCAAAGCTTTTTTATAGATATACTGTATCTAATAAAGTCATTCAATTTTCATCAGGCCATAAAGCAAGAGTAAAGAATTTAGGTTATTCTTGTACAAATAAAGAATGCAGATGTAAAGATGTAATTTTTACAAGTCAAACTGCATCTAAGTTTTGTTTGAAGGGCTATACATACAGCGCTAAAATAATTACACTGATTACTGTATTAAAGAAAAAAGGTATTTCACGTGAAAAAATATGCGCTAAATTGGCTTTAATGGGTATAGATATAAGCGATAGAAATATAGATAATATTGCTAGTAAAGAATTGTCCCTTCTTGAACAAGATTATAAAGAAAATATTAAAAATGAATATAAATTCATGGTTGATAATTATGGACAAATTAGATTATCTATTGATTCATTAGTTGTTGAAGGCGTGCGCTGTGTATCTGTCAGAGATTCATTTCATAATCACCAAATAGGACTTCATTTATTTGATAAGAGCGATAATGAAGGAGTATTAAAATTATTGCATGATTATGTTGATGATTTAAATGTTAAATCTATAACAACAGTTAGAAAAAATACAGGCTTTTTTAAATTATTAAATCAAGCTGTAAATAGAGATATGGAATATATTTGTTTTATCAAGTATTAGAAGAGGTAATTATGGTTTGTTTTTTAAATGATTATAATTCTATTGGACATAAGGATATTGTTAATAAATTATTAGAATTAAGCAATGAAACTAATATTGGATATGGATTAGATAAACATACAATAAATGCTAAAAAATTAATTCAAAAAGAAATTGGAAATAGTGATGCTGATATTTATTTTTTATCAGGTGGAACTATTACTAATAAAATTGGCTTAGCTCAAATGTTACGCCCTTATGAAGCTATTATATGTGTTGATAGTGGTCATATTAATGTTCATGAAACAGGCGCAGTTGAATCAAATGGACACAAAATATTAACAGTTAAAGGCGTAGATGGAAAGATTAATTCAAGTCTTATTTTAAGTGTATTGAAAGAACATGAAGATTTCCATAAAGTATTACCACGTTGTGTATATATTTCTAATTCTACTGAAATTGGTACAATTTATAATAAAAAAGAATTAGAAGAAATATATAAAGTATGTAAAGATAATAATTTATATTTATTCATTGATGGTGCTCGTTTAGGATGTGCACTTGAATGTGATGAAAATGACTTAAGTTTAAAAGATATAGCTAAATGCTGTGATATGTTTTATATTGGTGGTACAAAAAATGGTGCACCACTTGGTGAGGCATTAATTATTTTAAATAATGATTTAAAAAAAGGTTTTTCATATTTATTAAAAAATCAAGGTGGTTTACTTGCAAAGGGATTTGTAGTTGGCATTATATTTGAAGAATTTTTTAAAGATAATTTATATTATAAAAATGCTAAAAATAGTGTAGAGATGGCTAAAAAGCTTCGTAATGTATTTAAAAAGCATAATATATCTGAAGCATATATTAATCCTACAAACCAAGTATTTGTTAACTTAGATAGTAAACAATTTTTGAAATTAAAAGATAAGGTTTTGTTTGAAAAATGGGAAGAAAACAATAATTATATTGTTTCTAGATTTGTAACAAATTTTAATACAACAAATGAAGATATTGATGAACTTGATACAATTCTTTCAAATATTTAGTTTGTATGACAAACAAAACACAAAAAACAGTGCATTTTGTAAAATTTAAATCTTTAAATAAAATTATTAATTAAATATTTTTTTATGATTTATATTTACTTTAATTATTTATTTTGATATAATTGTTTATGAAAATAGAATAATAGTTAAGGAGTGATATCGATGAAAGTTTCATATGGCGAGAGAGCTAAGGCTTTAGACATATATGATAAGAAGATATTAGAATTTTTACAAGAGGATGGTTCTATTTCAAATTTAGATTTATCTAAAAAAATTGGTTTAGCACCTTCATCTTGTTTATTACGTACAAAAGCATTAAGAGATAATGGAATTATCGCAAAAACTAGTATACTAGTTGATGAGAAGAAATTAGGTTATGAAATTGTTGCATTCGCACGTGTTGAAGTTACTCGTTTAACTAGGGAAGTTTCTGATAATTTTGTTAAATTAATTCGTGACATTCCACAAGTTGTTGAATGTTATACAATTACTGGTGATGGTTCATTCTTGTTAAAAGTAGTTGCAAAAGATCTTGAAGAATATAGAAATTTTGTAGTTGATAAGATTATGTCAATTGATCATGTTTCTAATGTTGTATCAAGTCTTGTTGCACATCAAGATAAAACTACAACAGTAATTCCACTAACTGAAAAATAGTTTTGTATTAAAAGAATTCTATATCTATAGAATTCTTTTTTTATGTATGGAGGATATATGAGGGTATTATTTAAATGGGCAAAAAAATATATTTTGCATCTTATTGTAATTACTATTTTATTGTTTTTACTAGAATGGTTATATAGCTATTTATCAAAAATAGTTGGTTTTTCTATTGCACTTATTAACAATGAATCAACAAAAGGACTTATTCCGTCATTCCTTGAAAATATATTGGTAAATATAAATCAAAATAAAGGTCTATATTTAGCTATAATTATGACAGGAGTAAGCTTGATTTGTGTTCAATTTATAAGATCTATTATGCGTTTTAGCACAAATTATATGTCAGGTCTTATAACACAAAATATTGGCAGAGATATGAGAATAAAATTCTATGATAAAGTAAGTGATTTATCTTACTCATATTTGAATAGAGCTGATTCTGGAGATTTAATTCAAAGATGTACTTCAGATATTGATTCATCTTCTAGCTTTATTGGTTCTCAAATGCCAAATTTAATTGATACTCTATTCACAGTAATAGTAGGTACAATTCAAATGGCTCGCATTTCATGGCAAATGATGCTAGTTGGTGTTATAGTTATTCCAATTACTGTTATTGCGTCTATAATGTATTATCAATATGTAACTAAATTGATTGAAAAAGTAGAAGAAAAAGAAAGTAAAATGACTACAGATATTCAAGAGGATATCAATGGTATTAGAGTTGTTAAGGCTTTCGCTAACGAAAAATATGAAATAGAAAAAATGGATAAGGATAATAAAGAATATTGTAAGATAGACTTTAAAGTTAATAAGATAATGAGTTTATATTGGGCAATATCAGACACCATTACTTTATTACAATATTTTGTAGCTGTACTTATAGGTATTATCTTAACTAAAAATGGTGCAATCACTATGTCACAAATGGTTACATGTCTTGGATTACTTGAAATGATTGTTTGGCCTATGAGAGGTTTAGGTAGAACTGTATCTAATTTCTCTAAATCAGTAGTTGCTGCAAAAAGAATAGATGAAATAATAAAAATGCCATCAGAATTTGAAATAGATGGTAAAGAAAAACCAGTAATTAATGGTAAGATTGTATTTAAAAATGTTTCATTTAAGTTTGAAGATGAAAAAGAACATTTATTAGATAATGTTTCATTTGAAATTAATCCAGGTGAAACAGTAGCAATTGTTGGTAAAACTGGAAGTGGTAAGTCTACAATATGTAATCTTATTACAAGATTTTTAGAAGTAAATAGTGGTGATATTTTCATAAATAATACTAATATTAAAGATATTAATAAAAAATATTTAAGAAATAATATAAGAATTGTATTACAAGATCCATTCTTATATTCCAAATCAATTTATGAAAATATATCTATTATGAATAAAGAAATGCCAGAAGAAAAAGTAATAGAGGCTAGTAAAATTGCTGATATATATGATGAGATTAAAAACTTTAAAAATGGTTATAAAACAATTGTAGGAGAAAAAGGTACTACTTTATCAGGTGGTCAGAAACAAAGACTTGCGATTGCAAGAATATTAACATCAAATGCGCCAGTTTTAATATTTGATGACTCATTGTCAGCTCTAGATACAAAAACTGATTTAATTATTAGACAAGCTTTGAAAAAGCATAATAAAAATCAAACAATGATTATTATTACTCATAGAATTACAACAGCTAAAGAGGCTGATAAAATTATAGTTCTAAATAATGGTACAGTTGAAGCTATAGGAACACATGAACAATTAAAGAATAATGGTTTATATAGTGAATTATGGGAACTACAAGGTAGACTTGAAGATGAGTTTAATAAAGTACTTAATGAAGGAGGGAATATCTAATGGAAGAGTTAGAAGAGGAAGATTATAGTAACCAAAAAGCTAGCCTAAATACTTGGAAACAAATCATCCATACAGTATTTTTAGATAAATTTGGTGCTATAGGTATGATTATATCTGTAGTTATAGAATCATTAATTGATATTCTATATCCTTTATTGAATAAATTTGCGCTAGAAAACTACTTTATTAATGAACCTAAATATGATTCACTTAAATGGTTTATTCCACTTTACATTATTGTATGTATTTTATTTGGATTATCTAGTTATTCATTCTTAAGATTTGTAGGAAGAATACAAATACATACTGCATATTCTTTGCGTAAACAAAGCTTTGAACAACTACAAAAATTATCATTTTCATATTTTGATGTAACTCCATCAGGATGGATTATGTCTCGTGTTACAAGTGATTCTAGAAAATTAGCAGAAATATTGTCATGGGGACTTCATGATTTCTTATGGGGTGCAATTGATGTAATTGGTATTATTGTAGTAATGTTTGTATTCGTTGATTATAGATTAGCATTAGTATCTATTGCATTCTTACCCGTTTTATTATTATTTGTATGGTTTATAAATAAGAAAATATTAAAAGGTTATAGAAATTCAAGAAAAGTAAATAGTGAAGTAACAGGTAAATTTTCAGAAGGATTTTTAGGATCTAAAACTACTAAATCTTTAGTTATAGAAGACAGTAATAAATATGAATTTAATTCACTTGCAAATAAATATAGAAAAATGACTTTAATTGCAATCGCATTTTCGTCATTTTTTGGTCCGTTTGCATTTTTCCTAACTTATGTAGATGTATCTACTGTAATGGTTAGTGGTTTAATATTTGGACTAACAGGACCTCAAATTTATATTGGAATAGATTATACTTTAAAAATGTTTGGACCTATTTTATCAATTGCACAAATCTTAGGTGATTTCCAACAAGCACAAGCTTCAGCTGAGCGTATTATTTCATTAATTAATACAAAACCTGAAATAGTTGATAGAGAAGATGTAATTGAAAAATATGGAGATATTTATAATCCTAAAAAAGAAAATTATGAAGAATTAATAGGAAAAGTAGAATTTAAAAATGTAGATTTTAAGTATAATACTGGAGAAGAAGTTTTACATGATTTTAATTTAAAAGTAGAATCTGGTATGTCTGTGGCCCTTGTAGGACACACAGGAAGTGGTAAATCTACAATTATAAACTTAATATCTAGATTTTATGAACCAACTAATGGTTCAATATTAATTGATGATGTTGATTATAAAGATAGATCTGTAGGTTGGCTTCATTCTAATCTAGGTTATGTATTGCAATCACCACAATTATTTTCAGGTTCAATCTTAGATAATGTAAGATATGGTAATTTAAGTGCTAGTGATGAAGAATGTATTAAAGCGCTTGAAATAGTAGATGCAAAAGATTTTATTGAATCCTTACCAGATAAATACAATACAAATGTAGGTGAAGGTGGTTCAAGACTTTCTCAAGGAGAAAGGCAATTGATATCATTTGCACGTGCGATTGTTGCAAATCCTAAATTATTGATTTTAGATGAAGCTACATCCTCAATTGATACAAAGAGCGAAGAAAAAATACAAAATGCTATATCTAAGGTATTAAAGAATAGAACTAGCTTTATCGTTGCACATAGACTTTCAACTATCGTTAATTCTAATTTAATTATCGTAATGGATAAAGGAAGAATTGTAGAAAGTGGTACTCATAAAGAATTACTAAATAAAAAAGGATATTATTTTGAATTATATAAAAATCAATTTAGAAAACAAATAGATGGCATAGAAGAATAAAGAGAGAAAAAAACTTCTCTCTTTTTTCGACATATATTGACAGCTACATATAAGTTAGTTTATAATAAAGAAGTAAATTATAATCTTTTATAGAAAGGATTATCTAGTAAAAGGAAAGTAAATTAAAAATAATTTTGTAATTAAATTGTAGGGTTTATGAATTGTAAATATATATTTAAAATTGGGTTCTACAAAGTTGTAATTAATTTATAGAAAAAGAACTAGAAATTTAAACTATTAGGAAATTATAAAAATAATGAAGACATTCTAAAAATTTAGAATGTCTTTATTTTTCTTCGATTAAATTTACTTGCAAGAGATTGTAAAATAGATTATAATTATGTTGTTAAAAATTGATGAAAAAGACAAGTAATTATAATTGGAGTTTTGTAGAGAGACTATGTGTGGTGAAAATAGTTAAACAAGATTATAATGAATCTACTTTGGAGATTTTTCGTAATTTCTACGTTACAGAAAAAGAGAGCTGATTTATTCAGAATTAAGGTGGCACCGCGATAATTCGTCCTTAAGATTTAAAAAAGTCTTAGGGACTTTTTTAATATAATAAATTTATTATAGGAGAAATATTATGCTAGATATTAAATTTGTAAGAGAAAATCCTGAAATTGTTAAGGAAAACATTAAGAAAAAATTCCAAGATGAAAAATTACCTTTAGTTGATGAAGTTATTGAATTAGATAGACAAATTAGAGCTATCAAAACTGAAGTTGAAGGTTTAAAGGCACAAAAGAATAAAGCTTCAGGTGAAATTGGTAAATTAATGCGTGAAGGTAAGAAAGATGAAGCACAAAAGGTTAAAGAATCTGTTGGTGAATATGCTAATAAGATTGATGAATTAGATGCTAAATTACCATCATTAAATGAAGAATTTTTAAAGAAAATGTATGTAATTCCTAATATTGTTGACCCATCAGTTCCTGTTGGTAAAGATGATTCATTCAATGTTGAAGTACAACGTTTTGGTGAACCAGTTGTTCCTCCTTATGAAGTACCATTCCATGCTGATATTATGGCACGTTTTGATGGTCTTGATAAAGATGCATCAGCTCGTACATCAGGTAATGGATTCTATTATTTAGTAGGTGATATTGCAAGACTTCATTCAGCAATGTTAGCTTATGCACGTGATTATATGTGTGATAATGGATTCACATATGTTATTCCTCCATTCATGATTCATGGTGATGTTGTAAATGGTGTTATGTCATTTGCTGAAATGGAAAACATGATGTATAAGATTGAAGGAGAAGATTTATATTTAATCGGTACTTCTGAACACTCTATGATCGGTAGATTTAAAGGTCAAATCATTAAAGATCAACAATTACCTTTAACACTTACATCATATTCACCATGTTTCCGTAAGGAAGTTGGTGCTCATGGTATTGAAGAGCGTGGAGTATATCGTGTACACCAATTTGAAAAAGAGGAAATGATTGTAATTTGTAAGCCAGAGGATTCTATGACTTGGTACAATAAGTTATGGAAATTAACTGTAGATTATTTCAGAAGCTTAGATGTTCCTGTTCGTCAACTTGAATGCTGTACAGGTGATTTAGCTGATTTAAAGGTTAAATCATGCGATGTTGAAGCTTGGTCACCAAGACAACAAAAGTATTTTGAAGTAGGTTCTTGTTCAACACTAGGTGATGCACAAGCAAGAAGACTTGGTATACGTTATAAAGATCAAGATGGTACACACTTATGCCACACTTTAAATAATACTGTAGTAGCATCACCACGTGGTTTAATTGCTGTTATTGAAAATAATTATAATGAAGATGGTTCAATTAATGTTCCACAAGCACTTCAACCATATATGGGTGGTAAGAAAGTATTAAAACCAATTAAATAGAAAATTCACATTATTTTCACATTGAAACATAATTTGCTGCTTGTCTAATAATGGTTTATATATTATAATAATATTGCCTTATGAAAAATAAGGTAAACAAACAACAAAACAATAAAATAAAAACTAACTAAAACAATTTTTTTTAAAAGAATCGAAGTCTCATGCATTAACGGAACATTTGTGAACTCTCTCCCTAAAATAAATAATCACAAATGAACCCGCGTGTGTACCAAGGTTCCAAAGACTCCTGAGCTTTTTTTCAGGAGTCTTTTCTTTTTTATAAGATTTTTTGGAGGCATTAAAATGGATAAATTTGAATATATAGAACATAGAAAAAAATTATTTGAATATTTAGATAATAACTCAATGTTAATATCATTTGCACCAAAAGAAGGAGAAGATAAATATAATCCTTGTCGTAATTTCTTTTATACAACAGGTATAAAAGAATCTAGAGATATTGTCGTATTAATTAAGACTAAAGAATCAAAATGTATGACATTCTTATTTATTAAACCATATGACCCTGTTGCAGAAAAATGGGTTGGAAGAGGATTAAATAAAGAAGAAGCTAAAGAAATATCTGGTATTGAAAATATTAATTATATTGATAACTTTGATAATTGGTTTATGAATAATGTTAAAGATGGATTAAATTTATATTTAGATATAAATAGAGCTGAACCAGATGATCCATTATCATTTGTTGAAACATTTGCAAAAAGTGTTTTAGAAAAATATCCATTTGTTCAAATTAGACAAGGTAGAGATATTTTTAAACATGCTAGAACAATTAAGACTCAAAATGAAATTGAAGAAATTAAAAAAGCTATTCATATTACCCGTCTTGGCATTGAAGAATTAATGAAACATGCAAAAGCTGGTATGTATGAATATCAATTAGAAAGTTATTTTGATCAAGCAATTAAGTTTAATGGTGCAAATGGATATGCATTTGATACAATTGCAGCATCAGGTAAAAATGGATGCTGTCTACACTATTCTGAAAATAAAGATAAGATTGAAGAAAATTCATTAATCTTATTTGATTTAGGTTCAACTTATAATTATTATTGTTCAGACATATCACGTACATTTCCAGTAAATGGAAAATTTAGTGATAGACAAAAACAAATTTATAATATTGTATTAAAAGGTCAAGAATTAATGTTTAATACAATGAAACCAGGTATTACATTAAGAGAATGTAATCAAATTCTTGTTAAATATTATGAAGAAGAATTATTAAAGATTGGTTTAATTAAAAATAAAGATGAAGTAGAAAAATATTATTTCCATGGTGTAAGCCATCATTTAGGTCTAGATTGCCATGACTTATGTGATTATACACCTCTTAAAGAGGGTTCAGTAGTTTCTAATGAACCAGGGTTATATATTGCTGAAGAAAACATTGGTATTAGAATTGAAGATGATGTGCTAATCACTAAGGATGGATGTGTATGTCTTTCAAGCAAAATATTAAAGAAGCCAGAAGACATTGAAAAATTTATGGAAGAAAATAATATTTATTTAAATAAGTAAACATAATTGAAGTAGATGATGTTGTATTATTCAAATTAAGAATAAGCGATACATGTTTATCTACTTCAATTTTTTATTTTAAATCACTTGTAATGACTAAATCGGTGTAGTATAATTTTTAAGGGCACACTCCCTAATTTCTTTTTTTATTTGTGGTAAAAACCGCAAAAAAAAAACTAATAAGGAGTTCATTTCTATGAAGGAAACAAAATTTATATTCGTAACTGGTGGTGTTGTATCATCACTTGGTAAAGGAATTGTTGCATCTAGCGTTGGTAGACTTTTAAAACAAAGAGGTTTAAAAGTATTTATGCAAAAATTTGATCCATATATTAATGTGGATCCAGGCACTATGTCACCATATCAACATGGTGAAGTATTCGTTACAGATGATGGTGCTGAAACAGACCTTGATTTGGGTCATTATGAGAGATTTATAGATGAGAATTTAACTCAAGAATCTAATATTACAACAGGTAGAGTTTATTCTTCTGTTATTTCAAAAGAACGCCGTGGTGAATATTTAGGAGCTACTGTTCAAGTAATTCCTCATATTACAAATGAAATAAAATCAAAATTAATTAAAGCTGCAGAAGTTAGTGATGCAGATGTAGTAATCACTGAAATCGGTGGAACTGTTGGTGATATCGAATCAACACCATTCCTTGAGGCTATTAGACAAGCAAGACGTGATTTTGGATATGATAATACATTATATATTCATACAACATTAGTACCATATCTTCATGCTGCAGGTGAAATAAAAACTAAACCTACTCAACATTCTGTTAAAGAATTAAGAGGTATTGGTATTCAACCAGATATTATTGTATTAAGAAGTGAAGTATCATTATCTGATGAACAAAAAACTAAGATTTCAATATTCTGTGATGTGCCACAAGAAGCTGTTGTTGAATCTGTAGATTGTCCAATATTATATGAAATTGTAAATAGATTACACGATCAACATGTAGATGATACTATCTTAAAACACTTTAGAATAAATGCTAAAGAAGCTGATTTAAGCGATTGGAATAATTTTGTAAGTCGTTTAAAGTCATTAAAGGGTGAAGTAAATATTGCGTTAGTAGGTAAATATGTTGAACTACAAGACGCTTATATTTCTGTAAATGAAGCTTTAAAAGCTGCAGGTTATAGTGATAATGTAAAAGTTAATATTAATTGTATTCAAGCTGAGAATGTTAATGATCAAAACGTTAGCGAAATATTTAAAAATAATGATGGATTATTAGTGCCAGGTGGATTTGGTGAGCGTGGTACAGAAGGAATGATTTGTGCTATACGTTATGCTAGAAAAAATAATATTCCATTCCTTGGAATTTGTCTTGGTATGCAATTAACTTGTATTGAATATGCAAGAGATGAATTTAATCTTTCAGATGCAAATTCAACTGAATTAAATGAAAAGACAACAAATCCTATCATTGATTATTTACCAGATCAGTATCAAGGTATTAACCTAGGTGGAACATTAAGACTTGGATTATATGATTGTGAATTAGCAAAAGATTCATTAGCTGCTAAGACTTATAATACTAATCTTATTAAAGAACGTCATAGACATAGATATGAATTTAATAATAAATATAAATATGTGTTAGAAGAAAAGGATTTAAAAGCTTCTGGTATTAATCCACAAACAGGTCTAGTTGAAATTGTTGAAATAAAGAATCATCCTTATTTCATTGCATGTCAATTCCATCCTGAGTTTAAATCAAGACCATATCGTCCTCATCCTTTATTTAAAGGTTTAATTGACGCATGTTTAAAAATTAAAAAATAAGAGTTTATGGTATAATTAAGGCGAAGGAGAACTTTATTATATGAAAATCGTATTAATTAATGAAAATTCACAAGCTGCTAAAAATGAATTAGTATTCAATACTTTAAAAGAAGTTGTTGAACCAAAAGGTCATACTGTATATAACATTGGTATGTTTGATAGTAATGATAAATCATTAACATATGTTCAAAATGGTATTTTAGCTGCTGTATTATTAAATAGTGGTGCTGCTGATTTCGTTATCACAGGTTGTGGTACAGGTAGTGGTGCTATGTTAGCATGCAATGCATTCCCAGGTGTAAACTGTGGATTAATTGTTGATCCATCTGATGCATATATGTTTGCACAAATTAATGATGGTAATTGTGCTTCATTTCCATTCGCAAAAGGATTTGGTTGGGGTGCAGAACTTAATCTTAAATATTGTTTTGAACAATTATTTAATGGTCAATCAGGTCAAGGATATCCAAAAGAGCGTAGAGAACCTGAACAAAGAAATAAGAAGATTTTAGATGTAGTAAAAACAAATACATTTAAGCCATTAACTGAATCTTTAAAAACTATTGATAGAGAATTAGTTAGAGGAGCTCTTCTTAGACCTTCATTTATTGAGTATTTTAATGCTAATTGTAAAGATAAAGAATTAAAAGAAGTAGTAGATGAAATATTAGCTTAAAAATAAAAGATGTTATAAGATAGTAACGAATACTATTTATAACATCTTTTTTGTTATTCAATTTTATATTCAAATGCCAATCTTAAATTATCAAATTTTGTATCAACTAATTCAATTGTTCCACAATGCTTAAAATTTTGGCTTAGAAAGAGTTTTTGCATAGGAACGTTTAATTGATGAGTATCGCCTCTTAAAGCGTCTATATTTAAAATTTTGGCTAAATTTATAGCGTTTTGAATTAAATATTTTGAAATGTTTTTTCCTCTATACTCTTTTGATATAGCTATTCTGTGGATAGACATATAATTAGTAGAATTAGTTAACCATTTTCCATCTATTTTTTGGTAGCTTTTATCATTTCCTATGATTAAAGCTTCAAAGCCAATTACTTTATCTAAATCTGTTAAAACATATAAATTACCATTATCAATATCTAATTTGAAATCTGATAAATTTGGATATCCGTTTGGTCCATTCCATTGGTTTGAACCACTTTCTTTTAAATACGCTTTCGCATCTTTTACAATGTTTAATATTTGATCTAAATCTGAGTAAATAGCTTTTCTAAAATTATAGTTCATTAGCTTTTATTCCAAATATATTATCAATAGCTTCATTATTATCTGGATTTGGAACTAAATCTAGCTCGATTGCAATATCATACATAATATCGTTAATTGAACGATAGTTTGAATCAAAAATATCAAATGTTATATCATTTAATAAACCAAACATTTCATCAGGGCATTCTTCATGTCTATCAATATATGAAAGAACTTTTTGTTCAAAATCATTAAGTTTTTCTTTATCGCTTTCACTATAATCATCACTATATTCTAATTCTTTTTGAAAATCATTAGTATAAAGAAGAAGATTGATTGTTTTTGCAATTTGGTTCATTTGAATTAAATTGCCTCTAAATTCTTTTTGTAATATTGTAGAGATAGTGATAAAGTGATTAGTTATATAGTCAAATCCTGTTTCAAAAATTACTTCACTATCATTATCAAGACCGCCTTGATTATAGTATTGATTATTTAGATAATCTATTACGGCTAAAACGTGAATAATTCTTGTAATAATTGGACTTTTTAATTTAATTAATTCTTGAATAAGGCTAGAATTTTCTTCTTTCCAGCTTGTATAATCTTCATAAATTGTCATAATTAAATTCCTTTCTTTAATAAATTAAAACTCTTTATTCTTATTTGAATAAAGAGCTTTTATTATTATTGTTTGTTTTCGTTACGTAACTTCATTTGAGGGAATAAAATTACATCTCTAATTGAATCTGATTCAGTTAAGAAGATACATAAACGGTCTACACCAATACCAATACCACCAGCAGGAGCCATACCATATTCTAGGGCATCTAAGAAGTCTTGGTCCATACCATTTGCTTCATCATTACCAGCATCCTTTTCAGCTAATTGCTCTAAGAAACGCTCTTTTTGATCAATTGGGTCATTTAATTCTGTATAAGCATTTGCAAATTCATGTCCACCAATGAATAATTCAAAACGTTGAGTGAATCTTGGGTCTTCAGGATCTTTCTTAGTTAATGGAGAAATTTCTAGTGGGTGTCCCATTAAGAATGTAGGTTGAATTAAGTCTTTTTCACAGAATTCTTCGAAGAATGCATTGATAATATGACCTACTTGGAAGTGAGCTTCAACTGGAACATTATGTTCTTTAGCTAAAGCTTTAGCTTCATCTAATGTATAGTTGTTTGCTTTAAAATCAATACCAGTCTTTTCTTTGATTAATTCGCACATAGTAACTTTTCTGAATGGCTTAGAAATGTCGATTTGTTCACCTTCAGGATTGAATGGGTTACGGAATAATTCCTTACCTACAACCTTTTGAGCTGCAAATCTGATTACACCTTCACATAATTCCATCATGCTTGATAAATCACCATATGCTTGGTATAGTTCAACTGTTGTAAATTCAGGGTTATGAGTTTTATCCATACCTTCATTACGGAAGATTCTACCAATTTCATAAACTCTTTCAAGTCCACCTACGATTAATCTCTTTAAGTGTAATTCTGTTGCAATACGTAAGTAGAAGTCGCAGTCTAATGCGTTATGATGCGTAATGAATGGTCTAGCACTTGCACCACCTTGAATATTTTGAAGAACTGGAGTTTCTACTTCAATAAATCCGTGCTCATCGAAATATTGTTGTAATGCACGAATAATACGTGGTCTTAAAATAGCAACACGTTTTGAATCTTGATTCATAATTAAATCAAGATATCTTCTACGGTAACGTTCCTCAGTATCAGTTAATCCGTGGAATTTTTCTGGAAGAGGTTTTAAAGCTTTTACTAAATGTGTATATTTAGTTGCACGTAATGTTAACTCACCAGTTTGAGTTTTCATCATAGAACCTTCAACACCAACGATATCACCGATGTCAGCTAATTTGAATAATGCATATTGTTCTTCACCAACTACATCTTTTCTGATGTATACTTGCATAAATCCAGATCTATCTTGAATTGAGAAGAATGAAGCTTTACCCATCTTACGGATAAACATAATTCTACCTGCAACTGTTCCTGTTGCATGTAATGATTCTAATTCTTCCTCAGTTTTATCTTGATATTTATCCTTTAAGTCTTGAGCATGGTCTTTTACATCAAATTTTTGACCAAATGGATCAAGTCCTAATTCTTTATATTTTTCTAACTTTTCACGTCTTACTTGTTCTTGTTGTGTTAATTGATCAGACATAATTATAACCTCCATGAAAATAGTTAAGATATAGTATTTTAAAAATTTTATTTTTTTAAAATCAGTGTCCTTTTCAAATTATACACTATATTTGTCAAAATAAAAAGAGATTTGCAAAAATAAATGAAAAAACCATATATATAATATATGGTCATTTCAAATTAATTACTAAGCTTTATTTTCTGAACCTAAAACATTTTTTATTTTGTGTGCTACAATATCGTGTATTGCTTGTCTAGCATCTGTTAGATATTGACGTGGGTCAAAATGATCAGGATGCTCAACAAGGTGCTTTCTTACCATAGCAGTAGAAGCTAATCTTACATCTGAATCAATGTTAATCTTGCATACAGCCATTTTAGCAGCTTTTGCAAGTAAATCTTCTGGAACACCAATTGCATTTGGCATTGAACCACCATATTGGTTAACCATTTTTACATATTCTTGCATAACGGAAGAAGCACCATGTAAAACGATAGGGAATCCTGGAAGTCTCTTTGAAACTTCTTCAAGAATATCAAAACGTAATTGTGGTTTTGTGCCTGGTTTAAATTTGTAAGCACCATGGCTTGTACCAATTGCAATCGCAAGTGAATCAACACCTGTTCTCTTTACAAAGTCTTCAACCATATTTGGGTCAGTGTATGAATGTGTTTCAGATTGAACATCTTCCTCAACACCTGCAAGTACACCAAGTTCACCTTCAACAGTAATATAACGTGGATTTGATGGGTGTGCATTAATATCGTGTGCATATTCAACAACCTTACGTGTTAATGCTACATTTTCTTCATAAGATAAAGAAGAACCATCAATCATAACTGATGAGAATCCTTGGTCAATGCAATCTTTACATGTTTCAAATGTATCACCATGGTCTAAGTGTAACGCAATAGGAATATTAGAATCCTCGCATGCTGCCTCAACCATCTTTCTTAAATAGATAGGTTTAGCATATTTTCTTGCACCACGTGAAACTTGAAGGATAACTGGTGAATGTAATTCATTACATGCATCAACAATTCCTTGAATTTGTTCCATGTTGTTAATGTTAAATGCTCCAATAGCATAATGTCCATCATAAGCTTTTTTAAACATTTCTCTTGTATCAACTAATGGCATATAAATCCTCCTGTTTTTTTCTTTAAAATTTATATATTAGTATGCTTTAATTATAGAACATTTAATCTATCTTTTCAATTAAAGTAAACACAAAATAAAAAGGTTGCCTTACGCAACCTTTGATATTGTTTTTATCTTTTCACTTACTAATTCATACATTGTATTAGCATCTTGTTTTTTTGTATATTCATCAATTGATAGAACTCTAACTGTAACGTCTTTATTTCCAAATTCTATAGTAATTAAATCATTAATTTTTACTTGATAACTTGGCTTTACAACTTTATTATTAACTAAGATTCTTTCACTTTCAGTTACTTCTTTAGCTAATGTTCTACGTTTAATGATTCTACAAACCTTAAGATATTTATCAATTCTCATTGATATTATTCCTCATCTTTAGAAGAAGTATCATCTAATGCTTCGTTTGAAGTAGTAGTTTCAACATTTTCGTTAGAAGAAGTGATTGTTTCTTCAGCACTCTTATTTTCAGTATTTTCTACAACTGTTTCTTCCTTAGTTTGAGATTCTTTTAAAGCTTCTTTAGCAGCTTTTTGATCATCATACCACTTTAGAGAGCCTGTTTCATTGATTTCATCGATATCTTTCTTAGTGATTGTTTCAATCTCTTCAAGATAATATGCAATCTTTTCTAATAGATCTCTATTTTCGATTAAACAGTTTTTAGCATTAACATAACATTCTTCAATAATCTTACGTGTTTCTTTATCAATATCGAATGCTACTTGGTCAGAGAAATTCTTATCTTTTAGATAATCTCTACCTAAGAATACTGAACCTTGATTTTGTTCATAAGTTACAGGACCAAGACCAGACATACCATATTGAGTTACCATTGAACGAGCAATTTTAGTAGCTTGTTCGAAGTCGTTAGATGCACCTGTAGATACATCACCATATACTATTTCTTCAGCAACACGACCACCAAGGTATCCTGTAATACGCTCTAGTAATTCGCTCTTTGTTGATAAATAAGTTTCTTCTTCAGGCATCATTAATGCGTAACCACCAGCTTGACCACGTGGAATAATTGTTACCTTTTGAACAACATTAGAGTGTTCAAGTTTTAAACCAATTACAGCGTGTCCTGCTTCATGATGTGCTACTCTGTTACGTTCTTTATCAGTCATCTTATGACTCTTCTTAGCAGGTCCCATCATTACACGGTCTGTTGCTTCATCAATGTCAAATCTATTTATAACTTTACGATTATCACGTGCAGCAAGTAATGCAGCTTCATTTAATAAATTTTCAATATCTGCGCCTGAGAATCCTGGAATTCTATGTGCGATATCTTCAAAATCAACATCAGATGCAAATTTCTTATTTCTTGCATGAACTTTTAATATAGCAGCTCTTCCATTTACATCAGGTAATGAAATAGTGATTTGTCTATCAAATCTACCTGGACGCAAAATTGCAGGGTCAAGAACGTCAGGTCTGTTTGTTGCAGCCATTACGATAATACCTAAATTAGTAGAGAAACCATCCATTTCAACTAATAATTGGTTAAGTGTTTGTTCACGTTCATCGTTTCCTCCACCCATACCAGTACCACGTTGTCTACCTACAGCATCAATTTCATCGATAAATACGATACATGGAGCATTTTGCTTAGCTTGTTTGAATAAATCTCTTACACGGCTAGCACCTACACCTACGAACATTTCAACGAAATCTGAACCTGAAATAGAGAAGAATGGAACACCAGCTTCCCCTGCAACAGCTCTTGCAAGTAATGTCTTACCTGTACCAGGGTTACCACATAGAAGAACACCCTTAGGAATTCTTGCACCAATTTCAACATATTTACCAGGATTTTTTAGGAAATCAACAACTTCAACAAGTTCTTGCTTTTCTTCATCACATCCAGCAACATCATTAAATGTTACTGTTGTACCTCTTGCAAGGCGAGCAGTAGATTTTCCAAAATCCATAGCCTTACTACCTGAATTAGCTTTCATTAGCCAGAAGAATAAGAAAATTGTTGCAAATAAAGGTAATAAGTTAAGTAATACAGCAAGCCAAGTTGTGTCAGCAGGTGGAATTGATTCACCTTCAACTTTGTATGTTTGTTCTAGGCTTGTTTTATTTGCTTCATCAATATAAGCTTTAAATTCAAAAGTTTTTCCATTTGCTAGAGTTACAACGCCTGACATATCCCAGTCATTTCCATGTCTAGCATATTTAACTTTATCAAGCTTTCCATCACCTTTTCCATCATTATTAACTATTTCTACAATTTGATTATATGTTAATTTTTCTGGTGTAGTTCTTGTTAATCTATAGAATGCAAACGCAACAGCAATTAACAAAATAAATGTTATTATATAAACTCCTATATCCAATTTTTTATGCTTTTGTGGATTAGCATTTTGATTTTTATCTGTCATTTAAATCCCTCCTATTTATTATAAACCTCTTCTTTAAGTACACCAATATATGGTAAATTTCTATAGAAGTCTTCATAGTCAAGACCATAACCAACTACGAATTTCTTAGGCACAAGAGTTCCTACATAATCAGCTTCAATCTTTTCTTTTCTTCCTTCTTTTTTATCTAATAGAACGCATGTTTTAACAGTTTTAGCTTTCTTTATATTTGAGAAGTAATTAACAACTTCTTTTAAAGTTAATCCTGTATCAATAATATCATCAACTATTAGAACATCTTTACCAGATACATCAATATTTAAATCTGATTTAATTTCGATGTGTCCTGAAGAAGCAGTACCACCATTATAACTTGAGACTTTAATATAATCAGTTGCAAGATATAGATTAATATGTCTTACAAGGTCAGCCATAAAAGGAAGACAACCTGAAAGTAATCCTACTACAACTAAATTTTTATCTTTATAATCGTTTTCTAATTGTTTACCTAGTCTTTCACAAATGTTTTCAATTTCCATTTTTGAAACTAATACTTCTTTAATATCGTTATCCATAATTCACCTCTTGGATTAAATAGATATCACCATTATCTAATCCATCTTTTATTAGACTAGATTTTGCAATACCACATATCCATATTATCTTTCCACCAATTAAAACTATTGGTATATTTTTTCTAATTTCTTTATCAATTTTTTTGTCAATCATAAGGTCTTTAACCTTTTTGGTTCCATAAGATAAAGTAATTTTATCCCCGTCTTTTCTGTTTCTAATTTCTACTGGGAATTCTATGCTATTATAACATAGTTTAATGTAATTTTCATTAGAAGAAGGAGCTTTGGTTGAAAAATAAAAATTATATTTTCCAAATGATTTTTTTTCATTTGGCATTAAAAATATACTATTATATTCAATATCTATTTTTTTAGATATATAAGCTTTATTATATCGTTTAAATAAATAAAAATCTCCTTCAAGTTTAATTTCAAATTGCGCTTTATTTTTTAATAATGCTTTATCAATTGATAAAATTAATTTATAACTTCTATTAATTTTATTTTCTTCAAGCAGTAAGCAAATTATATCATGCCTTAGCGCATTTTCTAAACTAATATACTCAGAAACTAGGATTTGATTATTCCATTTATTTAAATAAGAAATAGAATTATTTCTAATATAATTAAATGAATCATTTAAAATATTTGAATAATCAATGGCTTTTTTTAATATGTCAAGATTATCACATTTAAGAAGAGGAATAATATTATTGCGAATATAATTTCTCTTATGAATATTTAATGAATTGGTATAATCTTCAAAATATTTAAATCCTAATTCTTTTTGATATTCTTTTATCTCATCTTTAGATACTGATAAAAATGGTCTTATAATAGTTAAATTTCCTCTTTTAACGCTATTATGAATGCCAGCATATCCATATAAATTAGAACCAGTCATTAATTTTAATAATATAGTTTCTAAATTATCATCTTTATGATGTGCAGTTGCTAAAATATTTGTATTTTCTATTCTTGCAACTTCTTCAAAGAACTTATATCTCTCTCTTCTAGCATAGTCTTCGAAATTTTCTTCTTGTGGAATTAAATGTTTAATATAATATTTAATATTTAATTCCTTACAAAGTTTAATTGTTTCATCTTCCTCAATATCAGATTCTTTTCTGACTTTATGATTAACATGTGCAACAATAATTTCATAATTTAGGTTAAACAAAACATTTAATAAACTTCTTGAATCAATTCCATAAGAAAATGCTAAAATAATTTTTTTATTCTTTTCTATTAAATTATTATCTGAAATATAATTTTTAACTTTTAATTCAAACTTATTCATGATAAAAAATCCTATTCTTCAAATATTTTAGCATATTTTATTATATTCTACAATTAACTGATAATTATGTAATTGTTATGAATAATTTGATTTAATTAATTAAATAATGTAAAATGTTTTGCGAAAGAAGTGATTAACTATGAAATTATACCTTGCGAGTAAGTCTCCAAGAAGAAAAGAAATACTTACAAATGCTAAGTATGAATTTATTATTGAATCTAAAGAAACAGCAGAAATAATGTCTGATAAGTTATCAGTATATCAAAATGTATTGAATGTTTCTTATGAAAAAGCGCGTCAAGTTTTTTTAGATCATCAAGATAGTTGCGTATTAGGTTGTGATACTATTGTTGTATATAACAATAAAATATATGGTAAACCTAAATCTAGAGAAGATGCACTTGAGACTTTAAAATTATTAAATGGAAATACTCATAGTGTTATTTCAGGTGTTGCGATTATTACAAAAGATAAAGAATATAGATTTTATGTTGAATCACATGTTACATTTAAGAAAAATTCACTTTCTGATTTAATTGAATATGTAAATACTAATGAGCCACTAGATAAGGCAGGAAGTTACGCTATACAAGGATTGGGTAATAAACTTATTGAAGGCTATACAGGTTCATATGAAAATATCGTAGGTTTACCTATTGAAGAAGTTAAGAAAGTTTTAGATGAGGTTTTAATTTAATGGAATGGAAAATTGGCAATGTCGTTATTAAAAACCAAGTAGCCTTAGCTCCTATGGCTGGATTTTGTAATGAAGTTTTTAGAATATTATGTCATGAACAAAATGCTGGTCTTGTTGTATGTGAAATGGTTAGCGATAAGGCATTAGGATTTAAAAATGAAAAAACAGTTGCAATGACAAAAGTTTCACCACTTGAACATCCTGTCTCTCTTCAAATTTTTGGATCTGATGTTGATTCAATGGTGAATGCTGCAAAATTCATTGATGAGAATAGTGATTGTGACATTATAGATATTAATATGGGTTGTCCTGTACCTAAGGTTGTAAAGACTGGTGCAGGTTCAGCACTTATGCAAAATCCTCAAAAAGCGTATGAGATTGTAAAAGCGGTAGTAGATGCAGTTAAAAAGCCTGTTACTGTAAAAATGCGTTTGGGATTTGATAAAGATAATATTAATGTTGTAGAAATGGCAAAATTAATGGAAAAAGCAGGTGCTAAAGCTTTAACAATACACGCAAGAACTCGTTCAGAATTCTATAGTGGTCATTCTCATTGGGAATATATTAAACAAGTAGTTGACGCAGTTAATATCCCTGTCATTGGAAATGGCGATATAACTTGTGCAAAAGATGCGATAGATATGCTTGAACAAACTGGTTGTACCGCAGTAGCTATTGGTCGTGGTTCATTAGGAAATCCTTGGATTTTTAATGAAATTACAACATATTTAGAAACATCTAAAATGCCAGAAAGACCTTCAAATTTAGATAAATATAATATGATAGTTCGTCAACATGAAATGCTTGAAAAATTAAAAGGCTCTCATCTAGCATTAATTGAGATGAGAGGACATATAGGATATTATCTAAAAGGTATTCCACTAGCAGGACCTATAAAGAATGAGATTAATCAACAAACTGATTTTGAAAATGTAAAGAAAATATTAAAATCATTCTTGTTAGATAAATAATTATTAAATCGTTAAAAATATTATTCAAAAGTGTTATTTTCTTGTATAATTAAATTATCAAGGAAGAAGAACATGAGAAAAGTTTCGTTATTTATATCAATCATTTTAGCTATAGTTGGGGCTATATTTTTAATAGCAGGTGCTTCTACACCATTTTATGGAATAATTAATATTGCATTTTGTTTGTTAGCTTTAGAATTTATATTTATTAAAAAATATAATAAATATGAACCATTTGTAGTAGCTATTTTAACCCTTGCAATATCTATAACAAGTTTATTTTCGCTAACTTTTACACCAAAGACAGTTGATAGATATGCTATCGCAACCTTAGGTGGTTTAATGAGTTATGCAGCGGGATGTGTAGCGATAATTTATTATTCAACATATGCAGAAGATTATCTTAAAAAAAGATTAGAAATGATCACATCAATTATAGGTATGAGTTTAATCATTACTACATTAATAGCGCTATATATTAATAATTTGGCTGATCAAACTATATATTTAATACCAGCTTTTTCAGTATATTTACCTATAATTATATTAGACGCATTAAAAATGCCTAGTAAATATTTTAAATTATCACATTTCTTATTGGCTGTGTATTATTCTGTTGTAATAATAGTAGTTGGAATAAAATTAACTTTTTATTCACCATTATTTGCGTTTTCAATTATTGTAATAATTTTATCAGTTATAAATATGATATTTAATAATGATTATATTTAAAAGCTATCTATTAATTTAGATAGCTTTTTTTGGCAAAATAAAAGACCACCGAAGTGGTCTATAAATAAAAGTACAAAAAACAAATAGAGTTTTTTGTACCATAGTCCTTAAATTACGGTTCAAGGGTAGAAACATTAGGACCAATTTCCTAATATATATGATACATCGAACTACATTTATCAATTATACACTTTTATTTTTGAAAGTCAAACACTTTTTTTAATTTCTTAAAGATGTTTTTTAAAAAATAAATTTTCCTTTAGATACGGCATTTTCTTACATTTTTTACATTACCATATCAATTGCACGATATATAGAATATTCTTTTGTATATGATTTAGGACAGTATACTTTATAAAGAATATAGTCATCAAAATATGTTTTAGAAATGATAGAAGTTGTAGTTTCTAATTTATGAATTAATTTTTGATCTTGATAGGGAATATTTAGATCAATTATTTCATAATCCTGTAATAAGAATTCTTTTATTAATTCTAATAATTTATATTGATATTTTTCATCTTTATTTGAATAACCAAGTGATTTATATCCTGATACTTCAAATCTAATATCTGGTATATCATTAAACTCGTCAATCTTATTGAATAAGAAAATAATTTCAGGTTTTTTATCACCTAATATTTTTTCAAGCGTTCTTATAGTAGTTTCTAATTGCATATTAAGCTTTTTATCTGTTAAATCTGCGACAACGATTATCAAATCAGCATTTTTAGCTTCTTCTAATGTAGTCATAAATGAAGATAGAAGTTCATTTGGAATTTTATTAATAAATCCTATTGTATCAGATAATAAGAAAGGAATATTTTTATAAGTTAATTTTCTAACAGATGTAGTTAATGTTTTAAACAATTTATCTTCAGCTTCAACGCTTTTATTAATTAAATTATTTTTATATTCAACCTTATTTAAATAATTTAACAAGGCGTTTAATGTAGAAGATTTACCTGCATTTGTATAACCAACTAGGGCTATAGTTTTTAAATTACTGTTCTTTCTTTTATTAACTTCATGTTTCTTTCTAGATAAAACTTCTTTTAATTTTTGTTCATTGTCATATATTTGATTAGCTAAAAAACGTTGATCAAGTTCAAGTTGTGTTTCACCACTACCTTTAGAACCGATTTTACCACTTTGTCTATCAAATCCTTCATGGAATGTCTTTATACGTGGTAATAAGTATTTTAGATTAGCAATCTTTATTTCTAATTGAGCTTCTGTTGTTGTAGCTCTTTTTCTAAATATATCAAGAATTACATAAGCTCTATCAATTACAGAAGCATTAAATATTTCATCTACATTAAACATTTGAGCAGGAGTTAATTCGTCATCAAATACGATATAATCAACAGGTTCAACTGTTTCCATTTGTTTAAGCTCATCTATTTTACCACTACCAAGATAAGTTTTAATATTTGGTTTTAAAGCTTTTTGAACTACTCTTTGAACTTCCTTAATCCCTAATGTTTCAATTAAAGAAGCAAGTTCATCTAAACTGTCATTTGCATCGTTTATATCTTTATCTACACAAACTAAAATAGCTGTTTTCAAAAGAATCACCTCACGTTTACTTATTAGATATTATCATACATATCATTTTTTAGCAAAGAATATATTAAATTTAAGATAAAGTTTATTCAATTTTAGATAAATTTTAAATAGTAAATAAAAGATGTTTCTTTTAATTTGTCATTTAACATAACTTTAAAAGAAATTGATAATTTGTTATAATAATATTAAAGTGGGTGAAAAAGATATGATTTTTACAATTCAACAATTTTTCCAAGATTATTGGAAATGGTTTTTAGAAGCCTATTTAATATTATTTATAGTATCATTAATTGTATTTTACGCATTAAAAAATAAAAAGGTTATCGTTCCTTTTTTAATTTATTTTTTAATAGTTGCAATATTATTTATCTCATATAAATTTGAATTAAAAGTTTCTTATTATATTTATCTATATTTAACAATTTTTTATCCTATTGCGCTATTTGTATATTTAGCACCTAATATTAAAAAAGATTTTGAACAAAGCCATAATAAAAATAAAAATATTACGCTACTATCAAGCTCAATTAAAACTAAAAATGAAGTTGCAGATGCTTGTATTCACTTATCAAAGAAAAAAATTGGTGCCTTAATTACAATTGAAAAGCATAATTCACTAGATCAATATGCTTCAAAAGCTATTACAATTGATAGTGAAGTATCTAAGGAACTTATTATTAATATATTTACTCCTTATACACCACTTCATGATGGTGCTGTAATTATTCGTGGCAATAGAATAAGATGTGCTGGTGCATATTATAATTTAACTGCAAATCAAGAAGATATTGACAAGACTACAGGATCTCGTCATAGAGCCGCACTTGGTATTTCAGAAGTTACTGATTCATTAACAATTTGTGTATCAGAAGAAACAGGTGATATTTCACTTGCAACAGAAGGTATGATGATTGAAGCTAATGAAAAGACAAAACTTTTAGAATATCTAGATTTATTCTTACAATAGGAGGTATTATATGAAAATATTAGGTTATATTTTTTTGTTTATAATAAATCCTTTTAAAGTATTATTAAATATTGATATTAAAGGAAGAGAAATCACTAGAAGAAGATGGATTAATATAGCATTAGCTGTAATAATTTCTATAATTATTTCAGCTTTGATTGTATTTTTAGCTCATAAATTTATGAAAACATATAACATAGGTTAGTGATTTTGGAAAGGATCATTCATGCAAAATTTAATTTTACCTCTTTCAGTTGTAGTATTATCTATTTTATTAATTGCTACACTTATAAGAGAAAGTTTAGTTAGAAATGAATTATTAAAATTTAGATTAAGTTTAGCTTTGATTTTAACTTTTTCAACTATAGCTATAAGTGCATTTTATAATGTTATTGTTGAAAAATGGGGTTATTTAACATTAAGTTATATTTGTTCAGCATTTATAGTTATAATTGGTTTATTAATGTTTAATAGCTTATTTTTATCTATTAGAGAAAAAAGAATAAGAGAAGCTTATTTTCATTGTGTTGAATCAAATAATTATTTTGTTTATTTAAATAAAAGACATAAAATTAAAAATATTTCAAAATCATTTGCACGTTTTTTAGGCATGGATAAAAATGATGTAATTGGTAAAACATTTACCACATTACTTTCTGAACGTTATTCTAATCTTATTATTAATAATAATGATTATACTGCAGATAATATTAAGAATATTTTTAATAATATTTCTTCATCTAAAAATGATTTAAGATTTGAAATTAAATGTTTAGATGTTCGTGGTAGAGAAATCTTTTTAAATTTAATTGATAGACCTATTTATTCTACAAATAATAAATTTATTGCCCATATTATTTATGGTCAATCTAAAGGTAGCGAAGATGTAGATAAAACTGAAACTCAATTAAATGAAAAATCAACAGCTCTTGAGATGAATAAATTAAGATTTAGAGCTTTACTTGAAGAAGGCAATGAACCATTATTCTTCCTAAATTTAGCATCTAATTCAATATGGGCAAATGATTCATTAATTGAAAAGTTAGGATTTAGTGGTAATTCTATATCATTTGAAGAATATAAGAAACGTATATATCCTGATGATTTAGCCTATTATATGGAGACTATTGAGGGATTAACTATTTCTCATCCTCAATATGATATTAAGTATAGATTTAAAAAAGATTATGATTATGTCTATGTCCATGAAAAAGGAAAAAAGGTATTTGGACCTGAAAGTGAGATAGTATCTGTTATTGAAAAGATACGTGCATCAAGTTATGAAAAAACAGGTTTGAATGTATTAGATGATTTACATACTGAAGAAGATTTATATGACGCATTAGCTTCTTTTGATGATAATATTCCATATGAAATTGTTTGTCTAAAACTTAATAATATAAGGGATATAAATGAACAATTTGGAAGAAGAACTGGTAATATAGCAATGAATGATTATATAAGAGCTATAATGTCAGCATTTGTTGATGATGGATTAATGTTTAGAACTAGCGGTCTTGAATTCTATTTTATTATTAAAGATTTTAAGAAGATGGAAAGTTTAAAGCACCATCTTGAGGCTGGTAAAATATTAGACGTTGGTGCAGTGTATGGTTCTAATAAAGTAAAAGTAGAAGCTTCAATGGGTATTGTAAATAATCACAAATATAAAGATCCTAAGTCTTTAGTTAAGTTTGCTAAAATGGCTGTTGAATTAACTAAAGGCAAACAAAAAAGATATAGTTTCTATGAATAAAAAAGAATTAAGAAAATATGCGATAAATTTAAGAAAAAATCTATACTATGACAAAAATCAACTTGAAAAAGATGTATTAGATATTATAGGAGATAAGAAAAATATCGCAATTTATTACCCACTAGAATTTGAAATAGACTTATTATTTTTAAAAAAGTATGATTTAAATTTATGTTTTCCAAAGACTGATGGGACTAATTTAAAATTCTTTTTAAATCCAACTCAATTTAAAAAAGGTAATTTTAATGTATTAGAACCTATTGATGGCACACTTATTTCTTCTAACGATATAGACATAATGTTTGTGCCAGCTCTTATCATTAATGAAAGAAATTATCGAATTGGATATGGGAAAGGATATTATGATAGATATCTTAAAAATACAAATGTTAAAACAATAGGTATTTGTTATAAGGATTTATATCTTGATTTTTTAGAAGAAGAAAATGATGTAAAGCTTGGTGGTGTAATTTTATGCAAACAGTAATATTACTAATGGCTGGTAGCGGAAGTCGTGTTGGACTTGATATGAATAAATTAATGTATAAAGTTAATAATAGAAGACTTTATCAATATTCGCTTGATACATTTTTAAAAATGTCTCTTCCTGTAATTTTAGTTGTATCTAAGGCTGATTATGAAACAGTGTATAATGAGGTTGGAGATAAAGTTAAAATTGTCATTGGTGGTAAAACTAGAAATGAATCAGTAAAAAACGCATTAGAATTAGTTAAAACTGATAGAGTTATGATTCATGATGCGGCAAGACCATTAATCACTGAAGATATAATAGGTCGTTGTATAGATTCTAAAGCTAGTGCTTATTATGTTTGTATAGATTTAAAAGATACAATAAGAGATAAATTTAGTGATAAAACACTTGATAGATCTTTATTAGTAAGTGTTCAAACACCTCAGGGTGGAGATACTGAATTATTTAAAAAATATGAACATCTATCTACTACTGATGATATTTCTTCTTTTGATAATTTAGATATTAATATAGAAAAAATTGAAGGAAATGATTATAATTTTAAGATAACTACAAGATTTGATCTTAAAATTTTTGAACATATTGTAAAAGGAGATTAATATGATTCGTATTGGAAATGCATATGATACACATCGCTTAGTAGAAGGTAGAAAACTATATTTAGGTGGAATATTGGTAGATTATCCTTTAGGTCTTTTAGGACACTCTGATGCAGATGTTGTATTACACGCTATTGCGAATGCTTTTTTAGGTTCTTTAGCTTTAGGAGATTTAGGAACATTCTTTCCTGATAATAGTGAAGCTACCCTTGATATGGATTCTAAAGTAATATTAAAAGAATGTTATAAAAAAGTATTAGATAAAGGATTTCATTTAGTTAATATGGATGTAATGATTTTTGCTGAAAAGGTAAAAATTTCTCCAATTAGAGAAAAAATGAGAGAAAGCGTAGCTAATATATTAGGTTGCGATATTTCGCAAATATCAATTAAAGCTACCACAGGAGAAAAGATGGGATATATTGGAAGAAATGAAGGAATTTCTTGCGAGTGCACACTTCTTGTCGAGTGTTAATTTATACACAATATATTATTTTGTGATATACTTTAGGAGGTGACTTATATGGTTATAGAAACTAATAAAGGTTATTTTGAAATTTTAAAAAATGTTCGTGGCGCATTTAATGTTGAACAATTTGAATCATATTACATCGAAGAAATGTATGATAAGTATGCATTTCTTGTAATAGATATTGCAGATGATAAACCAAGAATTAAAGGTTTTAATAAAGATAATCAATCTAATGATTATTTTCATTATATTTTAGATTATGTTGTAGAGAGTTGTAATTATCTTGCGCCTTATGCTATATTAAGACGTATTAATGAAAAAGAATATCTTGAACATAAAGATGATAAGATTAATGACGAAATTACAAAACCTTTTGGATATGTAAGTCCAATTGAAAAAGAAAATTTTGATAAAGAAAACTTATCTTTTGAACATACTTTACCTGATGAAAAGAATATTGATTTAAGTCGTGATAATTTTTCAACAATTGAATTATATCCACTACCTGATGATATAAAAAACGAAATAATTAAAGAAAAACAAAACGAACTTAGAAATCATAGTAAAAAGAAGTTCAAAAATAATAACAATAATCAAAATAATAAGAAAGAAAAGGTATTTACTCATAAGAACAGCAATTAGAGGTTAAATATGGAAAATAATATGCAAAATTTAGATGATCAAATTTATGCAATTAATGAAATAATTGATAAAATGAGACCATATATGAACGCTGAGGGCGGAGATATACAATTTATTGAATTCAAAGATGGTTATGTTTATTTAAAGATAGTTGGTGCATGTGCTGATTGTGGTTTAATTGACTTAGATATATCTGAAGGTATTGAGGCAATGTTGATAGATTCTGTACCTGGTGTTATTGGAGTAAAACAAATAAAATAAAGATTTAGGAAGTTATAATAAAATGATACTTGAGACAATTAAAATTGATTGGAGTATATCAGCTAGTGCATTTATTATTATGATAGCTGGTTTCCTTGGTATGTTTATTGCACAATTATATAAAGTTATTGTTCATTCAATAACTGAAAAAAGATTTGCGATAGATTATTTAATGAACAATGGTGGAATGCCAAGCTCACATACTTCAACAATGGGAGCAATGTTAACTAGTCTTGGAGTTTTGCAATTTAGAATCCAAGGTGGTATTGGTTATGAATTTGCAATTGGAGTTGTATTTTCATTTATAGTTATATTTGACGCTATGGGTGTTAGATGGGAAGCAGGAAAACATGCTAAACTATTAAACGAAATTATGGAAAATGAAAGTAAGTCAATGCAAAGAAAAGTAGGATTTAATCCTGAAACTGATATATTAAAAGAAAAATTAGGACATAAACCAATGGAAGTATTGGTAGGTGGAATATTTGGATGTGTTATAGGGACATCTATCGCATGGATTTACATTTTATGTGCAAATATACCACCATTTGTTGGTTAATAGAGAGGAAAGAATATGGAAAAGTTAACTTTAGATTTATCAAATGTTAAAAGCTTTGTTAGTGAAGAAGAATACAAAAGTGTTAAAAAAGAAGTATTTAATTCTTTTGATACATTGATTAGCCAAAAAGGAGAAGGAAATGATTTCCTTGGATGGCTAAATTTACCACAAGATTATGATAAAGATGAATTTAATCGTATTTTAGCAGCAGCTAAAAAAATAAGAAGTAATTCAAAAATTCTTCTATCTGTAGGTATTGGAGGATCATATCTTGGTGCTAAGTGTGCTGTTGAATTATTTAAAAAATATTTTAATGGTGATGATTTTGAAGTAATATTTGTTGGTAATCAAATATCTTCAACATATTTAGCACAATTATTAGACTATATTAAGGATAAAGATTATTCTATTAATGTAATTTCAAAATCAGGTACAACAACTGAACCAGCAATCGCATTTAGAATCTTAAGAAAAGCCTTAATTGAAAAGTATGGTGTTTTGGAAGCAAAGAATAGAATATATGCAACTACTGATAAAGCGAAAGGTGCATTAAAAACTTTAGCTTCAAATGAAGGATATGAAACATTTGTAGTTCCTGATAATGTAGGTGGAAGATTTTCTGTACTTACAGCAGTTGGTTTACTACCTATTGCATGTGCCGGAATTGATATTAAGAAGATGATTGACGGCGCAAATAACATGAGAAAAATCTTATTAAATAAGACAGATGATAATTTAGCTATTCAATATGCAACTATTAGAAATGCATTATATAATAAAGGATATGATGTAGAACTTTTAGTTAATTATGAACCAAGATTAAATTATTTTGCAGAATGGTGGAAACAATTATTTGGTGAGTCTGAAGGAAAAGATCATAAGGGAATTTATCCATCAAGTGTTTCTTTTTCAACAGATCTTCATTCATTAGGTCAAATGATTCAAGATGGTAAGAGACATTTCTTTGAAACAGTTATTAATGTAGTTAAACCAGAAATTGATTTAGAAATTCCATTCGATGAGGAAAATTTAGATGGACTAAATTTCTTAAAAGGTCATACAATGGATTATGTTAATAAGCAAGCAATGGAAGGAACAGCTATTGCACATAAAGATGGTGGAACACCTAATATGAGAATTAATATTGATTCAATTTGTGAAGAAACATTTGGACAAATGATTTATTTCTTTGAATTTGCATGTGCATTATCTGCATATACACTAAAAGTAAATCCATTTAATCAACCAGGTGTTGAATCATATAAGAAAAATATGTTCGCATTACTTGATAAACCAGGATATTCTGATTTAAGAAAAGAATTATTAGCTAAATTGAATAAATAATATAAAATAATTAATTTATAGTAATACCACTTAACTTATACTAGAGTAAATCTAGATAAGATAAGTGGTATTTTTATTATTTATTTAAAAAAGAGTATTTTAGATATTTTAATACGCGTTTAAAAATGATATTTTTTCATTTTTTTGAAAAAACAAGGCTTAAAATTTGTGCCTAAATGCAAAAATGTGATTTTAAAATAAAGCTTTTTTGAGAAGGCGTCAAAAAAGTGTGCTAAAAAAATCTCCGTTTTTTAAAAATGTCGAAAAATTTTTAATATATTTTTTATGAAAACGCTATTTTTATTTAAAATATGTGTTATAATAATAAACGTAGAGAAATTTTTTGGTTTAAAAACAAACTTTTTCAGAAAGAGGAATAACATATGGAAAATTTAACAAGTGTAACAAGCACATTCTCAGTCTTTGGAAATGGAAATGATTTAGTTGCGAAGATTGACAAAGTTGGAGAATTATTCAAAGACTTTAAGCATGAAGAATCAAAAGGTACATTACCAAATGGCCTACCTACTGTAACTCACGTATTTCATATCGATAACAAAGCCGTTGTAATTAGAAGTTATCGTATTGATATTCAATATGGATATAGTGATGATTCACAAGATAGTGTTGAGAATTTCTTAGCTTTTGTTAATGAGTCAGTAGAAAAATTAACTTCAATAGCTGATTCAAAATTTAACAGAGTAGCTTACACAGATGCTCAATTTGTAAGAAGAAGTGAAGAAAATATGAAAGCATTTAATGATTGCTTCAATGTTGCTAATGTTTTTGGAAATAATGGAGACGAATTACAAATTAGAGTAAATAATGTTCAAAATGTTTCTGGTGAAAGTACAAATGCTGTATTAGTTATTCAAGACGGTGCAGTTCAAAAGAAAGGCTCAAATGATAGAGAAGCTGTTATCTTTATTAATAATGATATCAACTCATCTGCATTTGCTAGAGAGCCTCGTTTTACATGGCAATCAAGCTTAAAGCTATTGTCAGATTATATTATGTTAGCTAAGGAAAGAACAAATAAGTTTTTAAGTAAACTATAGTCTTTCTTTACTTATAAAAAATATTTAGGAGGACAAATTTATGAGTAAAAAGGTAGAAGGACCTTTAACACAAGAAGAATTAGTACTTATAAATAAGTATTGGAATGCTGCTAATTATTTATCAGCAGCACAATTATATCTTCTAGACAACCCTCTTCTTAAGCGTCCATTACAGGCTTCAGACGTAAAGAAAAAGATTGTTGGTCACTGGGGAACAGTTCCAGGACAAAATTTCATTTATGCGCATTTAAATCGTATAATTAAAAAATATGATCAAGACATGATTTTAATTTCAGGTCCAGGTCATGGTGGTAATTTCTTCGTTGCAAATGCATATTTAGAGGGCACATATAGCGAAGTTTATCCAAACATTTCAGAAGATGAAGAAGGATTAAAGAAATTATTTAAGCAATTTAGCTTCCCAGGTGGTATTTCATCACACGTTGCACCAGAAACTCCAGGTTCAATTCATGAAGGTGGAGAACTTGGTTATTCATTAGCTCACTCATTTGGTTCAGTATTAGATAATAAAGATTTAATTACTGCATGTGTAGTAGGTGATGGTGAAGCTGAAACAGGACCACTAGCTACAAGCTGGCATGGTTATAAATTTATTAACCCAGTAAAAGATGGTGCTGTATTACCAATTTTACACTTAAACGGTTATAAGATCGCAAACCCAACAATTTTATCACGTATCCCTCATAAGCAACTTGAAATGTATTTCAAGGGATTAGGATATGAACCTATTTTTGTTGAAGGTGATGATCCAATGAAGATGCACCAATTAATGGCTGCAGCTTTAGAGAAATCAATTCGTATGATTCATAAGAATCAAAGAGATGCAAGAATTAGACATGATTTATCTACAAAGACATGGCCTATGATTGTATTACGTTCTCCAAAAGGATGGACAGGACCAAAAGAAGTTGATGGTAAGCAAGTAGAAGGATACTGGCGTGCACACCAAGTTCCAATTGATATGTCTAGCCCAGAACATTTACCATTACTTGAAAAGTGGTTAAGAAGTTACCATCCAGAAGAATTATTTACAAAAGAAGGTAAGCTAGTTCCTGAATTAAAGGCTTTATGTCCACATTATAATCATAGAATTAGTGCTAACCCACATACTAATGGTGGTAAATTATTAACTGACTTAAGATTACCAGATTTCAGACAATATGCATATGATATTCAAAATCATGGTTCAAAAGAGAGCCAAGATATGACTAACTTAGGTGCATATATTCGTGATGTTATTAAATTAAATAATGATAATTTCAGAGTCTTTGGACCAGATGAAACTGCATCTAACAGATTAAATCATGTATTTGAAGTAACTGATAGAATGTGGGATGCTGAGACATTAAAGAATGACGATCATCTATCAGCTAATGGTAGAGTAATGGACTCAATGCTATCTGAACATATGTGTGAAGGTATGTTAGAAGGTTATCTATTAACAGGAAGACACGGATTCTTCGCAAGTTATGAAGCATTCATGCGTATTGTTGACTCAATGGTTTCACAACATGCTAAATGGTTAAAGATTTGTAACCAATTAACATGGAGAGCTCCAATCGCATCTTTAAACTTAATTTTATCATCTACAGTATGGCAACAAGACCATAATGGATTTACACACCAAGATCCAGGTTTCATTGACCATATGGTAGCTAAGAAACCAGATGTTACACGTATCTATCTTCCACCTGACAGCAATACTTTAATTTGCACAATGGATCATTGTTTACGTACAAAGAATTACATTAATACAATTGTAGCTTCTAAGCATCCAAGACCACAATGGTTAACAATGGAAGAAGCAATTGCTGAATGTTCACAAGGTTTATCTATTTGGCAATGGGCAAGTAATGACCAAGGTGGAGATCCAGATGTAGTTATGGTAGGTTGTGGTGAAACTCCAACTCTTGAAGCTTTAGCTGCAACAAGCATTCTACGTGATAATTTACCAGAAATAAAGGTTCGTTTCGTTAACGTTATTGACTTATTTAAGTTAAAACCAAGCGCTGAACACCCTCATGGTTTAACAGATGTAGAATATGACGCAATCTTTACAAAAGATAAGCCAATCATATTTGCATTCCATGGTTATCCAACTGTTATTCATGAATTAACATATAGAAGACATAATCGTGATTTACACGTTAGAGGTTATCAAGAAGAAGGTAGTATTACTACTCCATTCGATATGCGTGTACAAAATAAGATTGATAGATTCCATCTTGTAATTGATGCTCTTAACAATATTAAGGGTATTGGTGATAAGAAGGCTTATTTAATCCAAAAGATGAGAGATACATTAGTATATCATAAACAACATATTGATGACTTTGGTGAGGATATTCCAGAAGTTAAGAACTGGAAATGGCATACTCCAGAAGAAAAATAATATATATATATATTAATAATTAAAGGCTATAAGTTTTTTAACTTATGGCTTTTTTCGTTTATTATGCTAAAAGTAAATAATTGACTTTATGTTTCATTAGATTTATAATTATATCAAAATGTATAGTTGACTTTACATTTGAAAAGGAGAAAAAGTATGGAAGATTTAATTTCAGTTATTGTTCCAATGTACAATGCGGAAAAGTTTTTAGATAGAAGTATCGGTTCTATTCTTAATCAAAGTTATAAGAATTTAGAGATTATTATTATTAATGACGGATCAACAGATGGTTCTGTTAAAAAAATTGAAGAATTTCAAAAGAAAGATAATAGAATAAAGTTATATAATCAAGAAAATCATGGTGTTTCTTATGCAAGAAATGAAGGCTTGAAACATATAACAGGAGACTATGTTCAATTTGTTGATGCTGATGATGACCTAGATTTAGATTATTTTAAGATTCAATTAGGTAAAATACATGAAACAGGAGCTGATATGGCTGTTTGTAACAACATTCACCCATTCTTCTTAACATATTTAACTGATAGAGTATATGATATGACAAATCATGATGATTTCATTGAATTCTATCAACACACATATGCACCAACTCTACCATGGAATAAGTTAATTAAAGCTAGTGCGATTAAAGGTATTAGTTTTGCTGAAAATATAAAGTTTGCTGAAGATGAATTATTCTTCTGCTCAATTGTTAAAAATATTAAGAAGATTGTTACTACATCACAAGTTTTATATCATTATTTTTTAGCTCAAGCTTCAAATGGTGATGAAGAGAAATCAACAATAAATGATTTGATAAATGCGTCAAAATTCTGGGAATATAAGAGTTCTTTCTATTATAAAGGTTTGTTATGTATTCCACATAGATTAAAAGATTTCCAAGATGCAATTATTAATAAACAAATTCCTATTTCAGATATTACTGAAATATTATACTGTCGTGTATTTGATTATGCATTCTTCCAATATGCTGCATATGCAGGATTTATGGTACCTGAAGAGAATATGTATCAAGAGATGATGAATATCTTTACTGATGCATTCTTCTATGAGTCTGTTAAGACACAAGAAAGATATGGATTGAAGTTCTTTGACTTTAATTCAAAGGAATTAAGTGAAAAAGTTAGAGAGATAAATCATTATATCTATATAGCTTATCAAGATATATATAGTAAGAAATTGCCATTAAAACCTACTTATGTTGCGATTTCAATTTTTACAAAATTATTTGTAGTAGAGGATAATGATTTAAATAACGTAAACTGGGTTAACCAATTAGACAAAGCTTTAAAAGAAAATAGTACACCAGAAGCTCAATACGTTAATAGCTTAATTAAGTAATAGAGGAAAGATGCGATAGGAAAATTCTTATAAAGGACATATTATTATGAACAAAAAAATTTCCATCGTTATACCAATGTATAATGCTGAAAAAACTATTAGACGTTGTTTAGAAAGCATTTTGAGCCAATCATATGATAATTTAGAAATAATTATTGTAAATGATGGTTCTGACGACCAATCAAAAAATATAGTATTAGATTATCAAAAAAATGATAAAAGAATTAAATTAATAAATATCCCAAATCAAGGTGTTTCACATGCTAGAAATGTAGGATTAAAAGAAGTTAGCGGAGATTACATACAATTTGTAGATTCTGATGATGACTTAGACCTAAATTATTTTAAAATAATGACTTCATTAATGGAAGAAAATGATTGTGAGTGTGCAATCTGCAACAATAATCATCCATTCTTTACAACACATTTAACTGATTATGTGTATGATATGAAGGACCATGATGAGTTCTTAAAATTCTATCAACATACATTTGCGCCTACATTCCCATGGAATAAGCTTTATAAAGCGGAAATATTAAAAGGTTGTTTCTTTGAAGAAGATATAACATTTGCAGAAGATGAAGTATTCTTTTGCCAAATTGTAGGAAGAATTAATAAAATAGTATCTACATCAAAAGTTTTATATCATTATTTTATCTCAAACAGCAATGAAGGAAATTCTGCAATGACTTCCTTCATTAAAGCTTCAAAGTTTTGGATAAATCATACAAGTATATTCTATAGAGAAATGGAATGCCTACCTGCAAAGATAGAATCATTTGAAAGACAAATTAAAGAAAAAGTGATACCAATTAAATCAATTGAAGATGTATTGTATCAACGTTTATTTGATTATGCATTCTATCAATATGCAGCTTATTATTGTTTTGGCATATCTGAAGATTCTTTATATCTTGAAATGATGAATATATTCAAAAATACTTTTTTCCACAAAGCTTGTAAAGTTCAGGAACAATATGGATTAAAATTTAGATCATTTTTAGATAAAGATTTAAATCATATCGTTTATCAATTAAATCATGCATTATATGTTTTATTTGATACATACTACAAACAAAAACCTGAAGGTCTTATTTCAATTTATTGTGCAGGTATGATTTTTGCAAAATATTTTGTAATTGAAAATAATGATTTAGATAATGTTAATATTATAAATAAACTTGATAAGGTTTTAAAAGAAGGTAAAACTAAGGAAGCTAAGTATACCTTAGATATTTTAAATCAAATTAAGTAAAGTTAATAATGAGTTTTCATATTTAAAAAAGAAGAATGAAAACTCATTTTTTTCATTTAGAAACCGTTTTCTATAAAAAATTTCTACTCACTATAAATTTATTATGTTAGAATAATATTGTAATAATTTAATAGCTATATCTTGTATAATGGCTTAAATGTGGTAAGCAAGTTTCTACCTCTAAACCGTAAATTTAGAGACTATGAGATATTTCTAGAAATGATTTTTTCATTTCTAAAAAGTTGCTTATCATTCATTTTATAGTGGATGGTATGTAAATATGAGAAATAATGTATTAAAAAATTTAATCTATATCCAAAGCTGTATTATATACAATGATTTTTGGCTACGCAAACAGAGCTTTTTTTACTAAGCTCTGTTTTTTTGTACTCAATGGAGGAAAATATGATACAAGTCGGAATTATTATGGGATCTAAAAGCGATTATGAAGTAATGAAAGATGCGTGTGATGTACTTGATGAATTTGGTATCGAGTATGAGAAAAGAATAGTTTCAGCTCATAGAACACCAGAATTATTACAATCATACTCTAAAAGTGCTAAGGATAAGGGAATAAAAATTATTATTGCAGGAGCAGGAGGGGCTGCTCATTTACCGGGTATGGTTGCAGCAAACACAACTATTCCTGTTATAGGAGTTCCTGTTAAATCTAGGGCCTTAAATGGATTAGATTCACTTCTATCAATTGTTCAAATGCCAGGAGGAGTTCCTGTTGGTACTATGGCTATTAATGGTAGTAAAAATGCTGCGCTTTATGCTATTTCAATATTAGCTATAAGTGATGAATCAATTAGAAAGAAATTAGAAGACTTTAGATATTTTCAAACAAAGGAAGTATTAGAAAGTGAATTATAATATTGGAATAATTGGTGGCGGTCAATTAGGAATGATGATGGTTGAAGAAGCACATAAATTAGGGTATACATGTGCAGTCCTTGACCCATCAAAAGATTGTCCTTGTTCAAAAGTCTGTGATTATTTTATTGAAGGATCTTTTAATAAATTAGCTGATTTAGATAAATTAGCTAAAGTAAGTGAAGTATTATCTTATGAATTTGAAAATGTAGATGGTAAAATCCTATCAAAATTAGATGATAAATATAATATTGCGCAAGGTATTAAACCTCTTTTAGATTCACAAGATAGATTAAGAGAAAAAATGAATGCGCTAAAAAATGGTCTTAAAACTTGTAAATTTTATGATTGCTCATCCATTTTAGATTTAAAAAAAGCTATTTCTATTATTGGTTTTCCTTGTATATATAAAACAAGAAGAGATGGATATGATGGACATGGACAAGTAATTTTAAATTGTGAATCTGATATTGAAAAAGTAAAACCATATTTAGAAAATAATTTAGGAATAATAGAAGAAAAAATAGATTTTGATTTTGAATGTTCGATTATTATGATTAGATCTAAAGATCAAATTATACATTTTCCTATTAGTAGAAATATTCATAAAAATGGAATACTAGATTTAAGCATAGTACCAGCAAAAATTGATAAAAAATTAGAAGAAGAAATGATTAAACAAAGTATAAATTTTATGATTAATGCTAATTATTATGGAATTCTTACAATTGAATACTTTGTTAAAGGGGATAAATTTTATTTTAATGAAATGGCACCAAGACCTCATAATAGTGGCCATTATACAATTGAGGGATGTCAAACAAATCAATTCAAAGAATTAATTAAATTTTTAAAAGAAGAAAAACTTGAAATACCGAAACTAAAGAGTGAGACACTCATGAAAAATATATTAGGTAAAGATTTAATAAATTTAGATAAATTATTTGAAATACCTAATGGATATATTCATATGTATCATAAAAAAGAAAAAAGAATAAATAGAAAATTAGGACATATTACCTATAGAAATATGAATGAAGAATTATTTTCAAGTTACAAAAAGAAATTAAAAATTGAGGAATAGAAATGAAAAAACGTATTTATGTAGAAAAAAAGGAAGGCTTTAGAGTAGAAGCTCAATCATTATTAAATGATTTTAATAATCATTTGTTTATGCAAATGAAATCATTAAGACTTATTAATATTTATGACATATTTAATATTGAGGAAGATTTACTTGAAAAAGCTAAATATAGTGTATTTGGTGAGATAGTTACTGATAATGTAATGGAAGAATTAGATTTAAAAAGAAAGAAATATTTAGCAGTAGAATATCTTCCAGGACAATTTGATCAAAGAGCTAGTTCAGCTTTATCTTGTTTAAGACTTATTAATCCAAAGACAAAAGCTAAAATCAAATCAGCTAAATTATTAATTTTTGATGATGATTTATCTCAAGCAGATTTAGATAAAATTAGTAATTATTATATAAATAAAGTAGAATCAAGAATTAAAAATTTAAAGAGCTTAAGAGATAATAATAAAGCTGAAATTAAAAATGTTAAAATTTTAAATGGATTTAGAAATTTAGATGAAAATGATTTAGAATCAGTAATAAGCGAATATAAATTAGCTATGAATAAAGCTGATTTATTATGTGTAATAGATTACTTTAAAAAGGAAAATAGAGATCCATTTGAAACTGAATTAAGAATATTAGATACATATTGGTCAGATCACTGTAGACATACTACATTTAATACTGAATTATTAGATATTACAATCGATGAATCATTTATTTCTAAGGAATTAAATGAAGCATATGATTTGTATTTAAAGATGAGAAAAGATTTAAATAGAGAAGATAAAAAGATTTGCTTAATGGATATGGCAACTATAAGCGCAAGATATTTAAAGAAACATGGTTATCTTGATGATTTAGAGGAATCTGATGAAAATAATGCCTGTTCAATTTATGTAAATGTATTAGAAAATTCAAAGACAGTTAAATGGTTATTACAATTTAAAAATGAAACACATAACCATCCTACTGAAATTGAACCATTTGGTGGAGCCTCTACATGTCTTGGAGGAGCTATTAGAGATCCTCTTTCAGGAAGAAGTTATGTATATCAAGCAATGCGTGTAACAGGTAGCGGTGATATTTACCAAAAGATGGAGGATACAATTTGTGGTAAGCTTCCACAACGTTTAATATCTACAAAGGCTGCACAAGGTTATTCAAGCTATGGTAATCAAATAGGACTTGCCACTACTAATGTACACGAACTATATCATGATGGATATGTTGCAAAAAGACTTGAAGTAGGTGCTGTAGTAGGTGCAGTTAGAGCTAGTAATGTAAGAAGAGAAAAGCCTTCAAAAGGTGATGTAGTTCTTATGTTTGGTGGAAGAACAGGAAGAGATGGAATAGGAGGAGCTACAGGTTCATCTAAGAATCATAATGTTCATTCTATTGAAGACTGTTCATCTGAGGTTCAAAAAGGTAATGCGCCTGAAGAAAGAAAAATTGAGCATTTATTTAGAAGAAAAGAAGTTTGTAAATTAATTAAAAAATCAAATGATTTTGGTGCAGGTGGTGTATCAGTCGCAATTGGTGAATTAGCTGATGGACTAACAATTTATTTAGATAGAATACCAGTAAAATATTTAGGTCTAAACCCAACAGAGTTAGCTATATCTGAATCACAAGAAAGAATGGCAGTAGTAGTTAGTAAAGATGATATGAAAAAATTTATTAAATATTGCCATGAAGAAAACTTAGAAGTTATTCATATAGCTGATGTTACTGATGAAAATAGATTAAAGATGTATTACAACAATACATTATATGTCAATTTAAGAAGGGATTTTATTGATAGTGCAGGTTCTAAACATTATTCAAAATGCCATGTTGTAAAAAATGAATTTAAAAACTTTTTTGAAAGAGAACATACTTCAAACTTTAAGGAAGATTGCCTTAATGTATTAAAAGAAAAAAATGTATCAAGCCAAAAAGGTTTAGTTGAAATGTTTGATTCAACAATAGGTAGATCTACTGTATTAATGCCATATGGTGGTAAATATCAATTATCAGAAACTCAAGTTTCTTGTGAAAAATTACCTGTTGGTGATAAATTTACAACATCAGCTTCTATTATGGCATTTGGATATGATCCATATTTATCTGAATCATCTCCATTCTTAGGTAGCCAATATGCAGTTATTGATGCTGTCAGCAAAATTGTAGCTGCAGGAGCTAAATATAATAATATAAGATTTAGCTTCCAAGAATATTTTGAAAAAATGAATTCAAAAGAAGCTTTTGGTAAACCATTTGAGTCTCTTCTTGGCGCAATAAAAATTCAAAATGATTTAAAATTACCTTCAATTGGAGGTAAAGACTCTATGTCTGGTACATTTGATAATTTACATGTACCACCAATGTTAATGGCATTTGGTATAACTATGGTAGATGCTAAGAATGTTATATCAACTGATTTTAAGAAAGCTGGAAATTATATTTATTTAATTAAACATCAACCATTAAATAATTTAATGCCTAACATTAAAGATTTAACAGAAAATTTTGATTTTATTAATCAAAATATTATAGATAAAAATATTGTATCAGCTTATGCAGTAGGCTTTGGGGGAATTATCGAAGCTTTAGCTAAGATGTCATTTGGAAATAAAGTTGGTTTTTATATTAAGAGCGATGAAGATTTAATTAATAAGCAATATGGTTCTATAATTGTTGAATCTAAAAAATTACTTAATTATAAGAATGCTATATTATTAGGACATACAAGAGAAAATACATATAGAATTAATCAAACTAAATTTAGTTTTGAAGAATTATTTGATGCAAACTTCAATGATTATTCTAAAGTTTACCCTATTAAATCTGATGGTATCTCAAAGAATTATACAAAAGAAGTAGTAAAAGAAGAAATTAAATATCCATATGATAAAATTATGCATCCATTAGTATATATACCTATTTTCCCTGGTACTAATTGCGATTATGATTCAGAAAAAGCGTTTGTCACAGCTGGAGCTAAAGTAAAGACATCTGTATTTAGAAATTTAACTAGTAAAGATGTATATAAATCAATTCTTGATATGAAGAAAAATATTGATAAATGTAATATTTTATTCCTTGCAGGAGGATTCTCTGCAGGAGATGAACCAGATGGTTCTGGTAAATTTATCGCAAATATTTTAAATAATGAATTAATAAAAGAATCAATTGAAAACTTGATTAAACGTAAAGGATTAATACTTGGTATATGTAACGGATTCCAAGCATTAATTAAATCAGGTTTATTACCATATGGTAAATTAAATTCTTTAACAAAAGATAGTCCTACATTATTTAGAAATGATATCAATAGACACGTATCTCAAATTGTTACAACAAGAGTATGTTCAACTAATTCACCATGGTTAAAAGGATTTAAATCAGGTGATTTACATAAGATTGCGGTAAGTCATGGAGAAGGTAAGTTTGTATGTAGTGAAAAATTAGCAAAACAATTATTTGATAAAGGTATGGTAGCATTCCAATATGCTAATTTAGATGGTTCAATCGCAACTACTTCTCCAAATAATCCAAATGGAAGTAATTATTCAATAGAAGGTATTGTATCTGAAGATGGTCTTATTTTAGGTAAAATGGGTCATTCAGAACGTTATGAAAAATATAATTTTAAAAATATATATGGCCAAAAGGAACAAAATATATTTAAAAATGCCGTATTGTATTTTAGAAAAGAAAACTAATTAAGAAACAAAAGGAGACAAGAATATGAAACAATTAGAAATGCTTTATGAAGGAAAGGCTAAACAAGTATTTAGATGTGAGGATCCAAATTTAATTATTATGCATTATAAGGATGATGCAACTGCATTTAACGGAATTAAGAAAGCTCAAATTAAGGATAAAGGTATTTTAAATAATGAAATTACAACTATTATTTTTAATAAGCTAAAAGAAAAAGGAATTCCTACACATTTTGTAGAAAAATTAAATGATAGAGATCAATTATGTAAGAAAGTTACTATTTTTCCTCTTGAAGTAATTGTTAGAAATATTGTTGCAGGTTCAATGGCTAAAAGATTAGGCATTGAAGAAGGAAAAAAATTAAATAATACAATTTTTGAATTATGTTATAAGAATGATAAATTAGGTGATCCACTAATTAATTTTGACCATGCAGTAGCACTTAATGCTGCAAGCTATGATGAATTAAATATTATTCGTGACTATACATTAAAAATTAATGAAATTTTAAAAGAGATTTTTAAATCAATTAACATCACTTTAGTTGATTTTAAGATTGAATTTGGTAAGACATGTGATGGTGAAATTGTCTTAGCTGATGAAATATCACCTGATACATGCAGATTATGGGATATGAGTACTAATGATAAGCTTGATAAGGATAGATTTAGAAGAGATTTAGGTAAAGTTATTGAAGCTTATGAGGAAATTTTAAGAAGACTAAATACTATTAGATAAGGTGAATCTATGACTGATTCAAAAGTGTTTCGTGGACTCCATGAGGAATGTGGAATATTTGGAGTATATAATGTAAATAACGCTAGTGAACTTATATATTTTGGCCTTCATGCCTTACAACATAGAGGCCAAGAGGGTTGTGGTATTGTTACAGTTAATTCTTCTATGTTACAACGAATTAAAGGTGAAGGTTTAGTTAGTGAAATTTTTAATCAAGATAAAATACGTTCATTAAAAGGAAATATGGGAATAGGGCATGTTAGATATGCTACATCAGGTGGTGGTGGAATAGAAAATGTTCAGCCGTTCCTATTTAGACATCATGGTGGAGATTTTGCTCTTGCACATAATGGAAATTTAGTTAATTCAAACGAATTAAGAAGATATTTAGAAGATAAAGGTTCTATTTTCCAATCTACATCAGATTCTGAAGTATTAGCACATTTAATTAAGAAAGATAGTGTAGATAGCGATAGATTGGAAGTAATAATTAGAGCGCTTAATATGCTCGAAGGAGCTTTTGCGTTTTTAATTGTTACAAAAGATAAATTATATGCTACAAGAGATAAATATGGTCTAAGACCATTATCAATTGGTAAATTAGATGATGGTTATATTGTAGCTAGTGAAACTTGCGCATTAGACATTGTAGGAGCTACTTTTGTAAGAGATGTTAATCCTGGTGAAGTTGTAGTAATAGATAAAGATGGATTACATAGTTATGACTATTCAAAGTTTAAACATCATCATATGTGTGCTATGGAATTTATATATTTTTCAAGACCTGATAGTGATATTGAAGGTATGAATGTCCACGCATTTAGAAAAGAATCTGGAAGATATTTATATAAAGAAGCACCTGTAGATGCAGATATTGTAATAGGAGTTCCTGATTCAAGCTTAAGTGCTGCAATAGGTTATTCTGAAGAAAGTCATATTCCATATGAAATGGGACTTGTAAAGAATAAATATGTAGGTCGCTCATTTATTGAACCAAGTCAAGAAATGAGAGAGCGAGCTGTAAGAATGAAATTATCCCCTGTTAGATCTATTGTTAGTGGTAAAAGAGTAGTACTAATAGATGACTCAATTGTAAGAGGTACAACTAGTAAAAGAATTATTAAACAATTAAGATTAGCAGGAGCTAAAGAAATTCATGTAAGAATAGCTTCACCACAAATAATATCTCCTTGTTTCTACGGTGTTGATATTTCAACTTATGATGAGCTTGTATCAGCACATCATACAATTGAAGAAGTAAGAAAAATTATAGGAGCGGATTCATTAGCATTTTTATCTGAGAAAGCTTTATTTGAAATATCAAAAAGACATGAACTTTGTACTGCTTGTTTCTCAGGAAAATATCCTACTGAATTATATTCATCAATATATGATGCAAATAAAGATCACAAATTCTAAAAAGAGGTATATATGGCAATCGATTATGAAAATGCCGGCGTAAGTTTAGAAGCCGGTTATGATGTTGTAAGAAGAATAAAAAAGCATGTTAAATCTACTGAACGTATTGGAACAATGGGAAATATTGGCTCATTTGGTGGAATGTTTGATTTAACAAAATTAGATATAAAGGATCCTATTTTAGTATCAGGAACAGATGGTGTAGGTACTAAACTTAAAATAGCATTTGAAATGGATAAGCATGATACTATAGGTATTGATGCGGTAGCGATGTGTGTTAATGATGTTTTAGCACAAGGTGCAGAACCTTTATTTTTCTTAGATTATATTGCTCAAGGAAAAACTAATCCTGAAAAAGTAGAGGCTATTGTATCAGGTATTGCTAATGGTTGTAAGCAAGCTAATTGTGCACTTATTGGTGGCGAAACAGCTGAGATGCCTGGTATGTATGAAAATGGTGAATATGATATTGCAGGTTTTACAACAGGTGTAGTATCTAAAGAAAAATTAATAGATGGTACTCGTGTTAATGTAGGAGACGTATTACTTGGTATTGAGTCAAGTGGTGTGCATTCTAATGGCTTTTCTTTAGTTAGAAAAATAATTAAAGATGCAAAACTTGATTTACATAAAATATATAATGAATTAGATTCATATAAGACATTAGGAGAAGTTTTATTAACTCCTACAAATATTTATGTAAAAGAAGTTCTAGAAGTAATTAAAAGATTAGATGTACACGGAGTTGCACATATTACAGGTGGAGGTTTTGATGAAAACATTCCACGTATTTTAAAGGAAGGACAAGGAATTCATGTTATTGAAGGTTCTTGGCCAATCCTTCCTATTTTTGATTTTTTAGAAAAATATGGAAATATAAACCACAGAGAAATGTTTAATATTTACAATATGGGTATTGGTATGGTCTTAGCACTTCCTGCAGATGATGTTAAAAAAGCCCAACAAATATTATCTGATTATGGAAGAAAATCATATGTTATAGGAAGCGTTGTAGATAATGTTGGTGTAAACATTGATCTTATAAAATAGAATTATGAATATAGCTGTATTTGCAAGTGGTAATGGAACTAATTTTGAAGCTATATCAAACGCAATTAAAAATAAAACAATTTCAAATTGTGAAATCAAAATTTTAATTGTTGATAGAAAAAATGCATACGCAATCACAAGAGCTAAAAATTTAGGTATTCCATATAAGTATGTAAACTCTACAAAATTTAATAGTAGAGAAGAATATGAATTAGAAATTATAAATATTTTAAAAGAATTAAATATTGATTTAATAGTCTTAGCAGGCTATATGAAGATTATTACTAATGTATTATTAGAAGCGTATAAGGATAGGATTATTAATATTCATCCAGCTTTACTTCCATCTTTTAAAGGGGCACATGGAATTAGAGACGCATTTAATTATGGATGCAAAGTATATGGTGTAACTATACATCATGTATCTAGCGAATTAGATGGTGGCAAAATAATTGCTCAAAGAGCTTTTGAATATTATGGAAATGATATTGATGAACTTGAAACAA
>CAMNHY010000003.1 GCA_946540005.1 uncultured Clostridium sp. | reverse complement strand
TTATCTAAAAGATTATTATCTATATTATTTTGGTAAATAATATTTAATCCTAAATTATTAATAAGATAATCTTGAGATTTAATTAATGGTTCAGTATCAATAATTAATACACCATTATTAATATATTTTTTTGCAATATCATAGATTAATAAAGTTTTACCTGTACCAGTTTGTCCTGTAAGGCCTATATATTTATTCTTATTAAAATTATTTATCAATTCAAGTTTTGCATTTTCTTGAGCTTCTGTTAATACATATTCTCCTTTTAAAAATCTCAAAGGAGTATAAAGAGGAGAAGCTGATATGTTTTCTAGTGAATAAATAATACCTAAATCAACATTTTTAACTTCTTTATTTTCTTTTATAATTTTTTTCAAGAAATCTAGAGAAACTTCTACTAATTTATCTGAAGACAAATAATAAATAGTATTAGTTTTATTAATATATGTAAAATTATAAATATTCTTATTAATTAATTTTAAATAATATCTATTTTGAATCAATTGTTTAAGTATTCTATCTTTACCAACATTTTTACTCTTTAATTCAATATTAATAACACTTGAATTAGATACTTTTATTAAATCGAATTCTTTATTTAATCTTTTAATTAAATAAGAATAATAAAATCCTTCAAAGTATTGTCTATCAAGTGAAAGTAATTCTATTAAAGATTTTATTTGTCTGATTTCTTCATGTCTATATTGTTCAATTGTATTATTTGATAAATATTTAACATATTTTTTACTCATTTTGTAATCAAATGATAAACTTGTTAAATCCAATAAATTAATCTTTTCTTCCATAAAATCACTTCTTACTTTCTATTTTTATTATAACACATTAAATATTTAAGCATATTGAAAGATTTATTTAATACAATATCATATACTAATTTTGGTGATTTTATGAATTTAAAACTATATCATGCATCAAATAATATAATTAATAAACCTAATATTAATCATGGTAGATCAAATGCAGATTTTGGTAAAGGATTTTATTTATCTTTAGATTTAGAGTTTACTAAAAAATGGAATAGCGGAACTAATTCGTATATAAATATTTACGAATTAGATTTAAATGATCTTAATATTAAATATTTAAATCAAAATAAAGAATGGTTCAATTATATTTTAAATAATAGACAAAATAATGATTTGTTAAAAGATTATGATGTGATAATTGGACCTATTTCAAATGACACATTATTTGATACATTCGGTCTTCTTACAAGTGGATATATTAAAGAGAAAAAAGCTTTAAAAGTATTAAAAAATGGTCCTAAATATATTCAAGTTGTAATAAAAAGTGAAAAAGCCTTAAATAATTTAAGATTTATTAATTATATAAGCGAAAATGATGAAGAAACAACATACTATAGACAATTAGTTAAAAAAGATGAAAAAAAGTTTTTAAAAAAATTCTATAAGATATTAAGAAAAGAAACTAAAATATTACGCTAATTTAACACTTATTTGATAATCACAATTATCAGATAAGTTTTCTTTTTTTAAATATACAAATTCTAACTCTTTATTATAATCTTTATATGCTAAAGATAAATTAGCTAATGCTATACCCAAATCTATTTTTTGTACATCGCCTAAATCATTACTAAATCCTTTAGTATGATTTATATAGAAATGATAATAATTATCTTCTTTAATAATTTTTAAAGGTTGATTATTTCTAGCTGAAGGAGCCCATAAAACAGTACTAAAGATTTCTAATTCATCCTTAGTAAATAATTCATAATTTACTAATAAATCTTTAATATCTTTTCTAGTATCGCTCTTACAAAATCTTCTTAAAGCTCTATCTTTAATACTTGATTCACTTGCCTTATATCCAATAGGGCAAACAGCTGGTATTATTTCATCATCTTTTACTTCAAGCGCTTTTATGAAATTCTCTTCTTCGTATGTAGAAGCTAAAAATACAGATTCAATATTATATTTTCTTAAATTAATTAAAATACTTTCTAATTCAAAGCCAAATGCGACTTCATAATTTTTATCTCTTTTAAGCTTTGTGGCAATATAATATTCTTCTCCTTTAATTACCTTGCTAAATAAATTAAAATCATTTTTATTTAATATCTTGATGCAAATATTATCAGAAAAAGGATTTTTAAATGAATTAATTGATTCACTTAATTCATTTAAAATCTCTGTATCTATTTTTTTAGTTTCATCAAATGTTCTAACGCTTTTTCTATTTTTTAATAATTCAATATACATAATAATACTCCTAATATCTAAATTATAACACTTTAAACTAATTCTTTTAAGAATAAAAGTTTTTTGATATAATCTATATGGTGATAATATGATTACAAATATAATAGCATTAGATTTAGGTAAATCATCACTAGGATTAGCAATTTCAAGAAGTGGTATGTTTGCGCAAGCTCTTCCTAATCTTCATTTTACTCAAAATGATTTTGATGAATGTCTTACTAAATTTTTAGAAGCAGTTAAATATGAAAAAATTGAACATATAGTTATGGGTTATCCATTATATCCTAGTGGTGATATTTGTGAAATGACTCCTATCGTTTTAGAATTTGCAAAAAAAATAGAGCCATATTTCCCTAATATTGATATTAAGTTTCAAGATGAAAGAAATACAACTGTAGAAGCTAGCCAAATGCTTCACCTAAATAAAAAAAATTCAAAAAAACAAAAAAGCATTATTGATTCAGCTGCAGCAGTAATAATCTTAGAACGTTATCTTCGTTCTATCGGACAATACTAAAATGGTAGTACACATTTATTTTGTGTACTACTTTTTTATCCAATCATTTCTATTAAATAATTTCCATATTCAATTTCTTTAATATCACAAATAAAAGGATATTCTTCAATTGCTACAGGAGTTACTCCTAATTCAATTAATCTCTTATTAACTTCTTTTGTTTCATTCCATTCTTTATAAGCCTCAGCCATAATTTTATCAGCTAGCTTTGTAAACATTCTTCTAGCTAATAATTAAGCTTAAATGACATGTTATTGTCTATTATCAAACCAACCTTTTAATGATAGAATACTAAGTCATAAAAATTCAAATTTATTGCAAAATAAAAAAGGTATTACTACCTTCTAATTTCTAAGATGGTGGACCGTTGGAGACTCGAACTCCAGACCCACTGATTAAGAGTCAGTTGCTCTACCAACTGAGCTAACGGTCCAAATTTTGTGTGCAAATAGATTATACATAAATATCTAATTATTTTCAATAGTATATTTTAAAAAACTTATTAATTTGCACAAAAATCAATATTTTATTTATGATTAAATAATTTTAATGAAATATTTAGAACTGATTTTAATTCATCATCGCTTAATTTTAAATATAATTCTTTTCTTCTATTATATAAATCATTATTTAAATTAATGAATAAATCTTTTCCTCTATCTGATAAATATAAATATTTTTCTTTTTTATTTTTATCTAAAATATAAATTAAATCTTTCTTTAAAAATTTTAATATAATAGAATGAACTGTAGATTTAGCAAAATTAAGCATTTCACAAATTTCTGTTTGAGTAATTTCGTTATTAGCAATCTTTAAAAAGACTAATGCTTCATTATTTGTTAAATTATATTTTTTATATAAGTTATTTTCTATATCTTTTATATAACTAATTATATTAATAACACTGTCTTGAATCGTTTTGAAGTCCATACAATTACTCCTTTTAATACTATATCGCACTATTATTATATCATAAAGTAAAAAAATACATACCATTTTTACGGTATGTATTTTAAACTAACTATTTTTCTTTCTTTTCAGTATCTAATAAAGCATCTTTTCTTGATAAATCAATTTGACCTTTATCATTTACACCAATACACTTAACTAAAATTGTATCATTTAATGAAACAACTTGTTCACATTTTTCAATACGTTCTTTAGCTAATTTTGAAATATGACATAATCCTTCGCAACCTGGCCATAATTCAATGAAGCAACCATATTTTTCAATACGCTTAACTACACCTGAATATACTTTACCAACTTCAACTTCACGAACCATATCTTCAATGATAGAAATACACTTTGTAACATATTCCATTTCTTGGTGCATTACATATACTCTACCATCTTGTTCAATGTCAATCTTAACATCATTGCACTTAGCGATAATGTCATTAATAACCTTACCACCAGAACCAATAACATCCTTAATCTTATCTGGATTAATACGAATCATTTTAACCTTAGGTGCGTACTTAGATAATTCTGGACGTACCTTATCGATTGTATGCATCATATGATCAAGAATTTGAAGACGACCTGCTTTAGCTTGTTCAAGAGCTTCTCTTAAAATCTGATATGAAATACCACGAATCTTAATATCCATTTGAAGTGCAGTAATACCATCTTTAGTACCTGCTACCTTAAAGTCCATATCACCAAGGTGATCTTCTAGACCTTGAATATCAGTTAAAATTGTATAATCGTTACCATAAGTTATTAATCCCATAGCAATACCTGCAACAGGAGCCTTAATAGGAACACCTGCAGCCATTAATGATAATGTACCTGAACAAATAGATGCTTGGCTTGATGAACCATTTGATTCAAGAATATCTGATACTTGTCTAATTGTGTATGGGAATACATCCTCATCAGGAATTATGTATGAAAGAGCACGACCTGCTAAATGACCATGACCAATTTCACGACGACCTGGTGAACCATATTTTCCTGTTTCACCTACAGAATATTGAGGGAAATTATATTGGAAAATAAATCTTTCTTTATGAATACCATCTAATCCTTCAATTTCTTGAGCATCAGCTAATGATCCTAAAGTTGTAGTACCTAATGATTGAGTTTGACCACGAGTAAATAATGCAGAACCATGAGCACGTGGTAATACGTCTACGCGGCTAGATAATGGACGAATTTCATCAGTCTTTCTACCGTCTGGACGAATCTTTTCAACCGCAATCATCTTACGAACTTCAGTATATAAAATATCATCTAATGTATGTTGAACTTGTGATAAGTATTCTTTCTTCTTATCTGTATCTTCAACAACAATATCTCCTAAATTCTTAGTAAATACTTTTTTAGAGAATTCTTCTAAAGTCTTCTTATTTTCAGCATCGATTGCAGCATAACGCTCTAACTTATCTTCGATACGAATAGCTTTAACTAAATCTTTTTCAGCAAAATCTCTAACTGCTTGGTCAACTTCTTTATCAACAACAAATAATAAAGGCTTAACCTTTTCCTTACCGCATTCTTTTTGGATTTCTTGTTGGAATTCGCATAATTTTATTATTTCTTTATGTCCATATACTAATGCGCCCCACATTTCATCCTCAGAAACGAATGATGAACCTGATTCAACCATGTTGATTGCATCTTTAGTACCTGCAACAGTTAAATCAATTCTATTACCCTCAGCTAATTGAGCAGGAGTAGGGTTAATTACATACTCTCCATTGATATAACCAACTTTAACACCAGCAATAGGTCCTTCAAATGGAATATCAGAAATTGTTAAGGCAATAGATGCACCTAACATTGCAGCCATTTCTGGTGAGCATTCAGGATCATATGATAATACTTGGTTAACAACTTGAACCTCATCAGAGAATCCATCAGCAAATAATGGTCTAATTGGTCTATCTATTAGACGGCTTGTTAGTGTCTCATGCTCAGTTGGACGACCTTCTCTACGTAAATATCCTCCTGGAATCATACCATTAGCATATAATTTCTCTTGATATAATACCATTAATGGGAAGAAATCTTGAACAGTCTCTGAAGCCTTTGAACAAACTGCTGATAATACAACAGTATCACCGTACTTTACTAAACAAGAACCATTAGCTTGTTTAGCAACTTCTCCGATTTCAACTACAAGTGGACGACCCGCCCAATTGTACTCGAATCTTTTTACTTCACTCATAAAGTATCTCCTTTGTAACATTGTTTTTTTGTTCTTTTATCTTATAATCATCTCCTACATTTTAGCACAATTATTAATAATTTAAAATAAATAAATCATTATATTTTCATTGATTTAAACAATATTTAAAAATATTTAAAAAAAGCACTAATAATTAGTGCTCTTAGTCTGAATAATCTGTATCTATATTAATAAAGAATTTATATTTAAACTCATTTTCAAGTTTTAAAGCTAATTCATTAATTATATTTTCTCTATTCTTTTCTTTAAAATTAAATACTAAATCAAATGTTGCTACTTTATTAGTGTTATCTAAATAAAATCCATGCATTTGAATAATGTTTTGATAGTCTTTAATTAATTCTAATATCCTACTTTTTATTAATAAAGAATTATTATCATTTTCATTTGTTGCATAAATTCCAACGGTTAAAACAATACCAAAATCATTATATATTTTATTAGCGATTTGTTGACTTAATCTATGAATTTCATAAGCCTTCATATTATCATCGACTTCAACATGAACAGAACCAATAATTTTTTCAGGACCATATTTATTTAGTAATAAATCATAGGCACCATGAACTTCTTCAAAACTATTGATTTCATCTTTAATTTTAGCCGCAAGATCTGATTCAACACGTTCACCAATAATATTTGATATAGATTCAATCAATATCTCACAACCTGTCTTAATAATTAAAGCTGAAATTACAATTGATAAATATCCTTCTATATTTACATGAACTGTCATTAAAATGATAGCACCAATCAAAGTCATTATTGAAACTATTGAATCATATAATGCTTCACTTCCTGAAGCTACTAATGAATCGCTATTGTATTTTTTTCCAGCCTTTTTAGTAAATAAACCTAAAGCTAATTTTACAACAATTGCAAGAGATATGATTAAAAAACTATACCATTCATAATGAGTTTCTGCTGGATTTATAATCTTATCGATAGATTCTCTTACAGCAGTGATACCTGCAACAAGTACAATAACTGCAACTACAATTGATGTCAAATGCTCAATTCTACCATATCCATAAGGATGTTTCTTAGTAGGTTTTTTATTAGCTAATTTAGTTCCTACAATAGTGACAATTGATGAGAAAGCATCAGCTAAATTATTAACAGCGTCTAAAATAACAGCAGTTGATTTAGCAATAACACCTATAATAGCTTTAACTATAACTAATAAAATATTAGTAATAATTCCAATTATTGAAACCTTTAAAATCTTATTTTCTCTACTTTTTCCACTATTTTCCATTTTATAATACCTTTTCTATTTCTTTTACGATTTCTTCCTCACTTGCAGTAGGCTCAAATCTTTTTAAAATTTTACCATCTTTACTAATTAAAAATTTAGTAAAATTCCATTTAATATCAGATTTTTTAGTATAATCTTTATCTTGTGATTTAAACATATTGTCTAAATACATACCAATCTTATTACTTAAATCAAAGCCTTCAAATTTAGTATTAGAAGTTAAATATTTAAATAAAGGATCTGCTGATGAACCATTAACATCAATCTTTTTGAATCTTTTGAATGTTGTATGATAATTTAAAGTGCAAAATTGATTAATCTCTTTATCATCACCAGGAGCTTGAGAGCCAAATTGATTACAAGGGAAATCTAAGATTTCAAAACCAGAATTCTTATATTTATTATAAATTCTCTCAAGATATTCATATTGAGGTGTAAATCCACAACCTGTTGCAGTATTTACAATTAATAATATTTTCCCTTTATATTCAGATAAACTAATCTCATTTCCAATGTTATCTAAAACTTTTAAATCATAAAATCCCACAAATTTGTACCTCACTTTGATTATAATACAAATAAAAAAAGAGTTCAAATAATGAACTCTTAATTTGCAATTTATGATTAACGACGTAATCCTAATGCATTGATAAGGCTAGCATATTCTTCTAAGTTGTTCTTCTTAATATAAGCTAATAAAGAACGTCTTTGAGCAACCTTAACAAGTAAAACACGGCTTGAACAGAAATCATGATGATTGTCTGCTAAGTGCTTATTTAAACGTGAAATTTCTTCAGTTAAAATAGCAACTTGAACTGCTGCAGAACCTGTATCTTGTTCATTCTTACCAAACTTTTTAACGATTTCTTTCTTTTCAACTGCTGTTAATGCCATATTGAATTTCCTCCTAAATTATATATTCGCGATTAACTTGGATTACGAACGAGGAAATGCTCGATAACCTAAGCTAACGTCCTGTATAATATAACATATATTTAAATTAAATTCAATATAAAAAATAATAAATTTTGACAACACTAATTAGTCTTTATTATATGTTTTAATAAGATTTATACATTCTAACTTATTCTTATTTAACATATTAATTAATTCTTCCTTAGAATTAAATTTAATTTCATCTCTTAATTTTTTTATAAATCCGACTCTTATAATTTTGTCGTAAAGATCTTGATTATAATCAAATAAATTAATTTCTAATCTCTTCTTATTTAATAAATTAATCGTAGGATTAATTCCAATATTAATCATCCCAAAAATTTTTTTATCATCAACTATTGCATAACCAAAATAAACACCATTACTTGGTAATAAATATTCATTTTCTTCTATATTTGCAGTAGGAAAGCCTATTGTATTTCCTAAATGAGACCCATGGCTTACGACACCTTCAATTTCATAAAAATGTCCTAAATATTTATTTGCAAAATCAATATTACCTTCATTTAAATATTTTCTAATATAAGTCGAACTAACTCTAATATTATCAATCTTATAATCAGGCACAATATGAAGTCTAAAATCGGATAAGTCTTTAACTGTTCCTGATTTATTTTTACCAAATGTAAAATCATTTCCACATACAATATCAGATACTTTATTATTTTTTAAGAAATTAATAAATGAATTTTTATTTTCATTTAATAGCTCTTTTGTAGTATTTATTACAATAAGATAATCTATTTCATTTTCTAATTTCTTTTCTTTATCTTTAATTGTATCTAAATATTTAAAATCTAAATTCTTTAATATTTTTAATGGATGAGGATAAAAAGTTAATAATCCTTGTTTAATATTTAATTTTTTTAATTCGTTTAATAAGGCGTTATGACCTAAATGAAATCCATCAAAATTACCTAACATTAATGCTAAATTTTCATTTTGGAAAACTTCATTTAAATCTTTAATAAATACTGTCTTCATTATAATAATACAACTCTTTTATATTTATATTTTTTATCACTAGGCTGATAAATTGCTAAATCTTTACCTTTATTTGTTACAATAAAAGGTTTATCTGTTGTTATTTGTCTTTCATCTAATACAACACCATTTTGGATTAAATTTACTAAGTAATCTTTTACTTCTAATTTATCTAAATAACTAAATGCGTCATTTACACTAATTAAATCATATTCGGAAATCTCATCAATCTTTTTAGCTTTATCAATATTAAATATGCCACTAGATAATCTTCTTAAATCATACATATTACCACATATATTTAACATTTCACATAAATCACGTACAAAACTTCTAACATAGAAGCCTCTATTTACATATAGATATATATCAATGTAATAACACTCATCTATTTTTCTAAGTTCACTTCTAATTTCTGTCTTATAAATTTTAATTGGTCTTGGTTCATGTTTAACTTCAATACCTTTTCTTGCCAATTCATAACTTCTTTTACCATTAACTTTAAGTGCTGAAAAACTTGGTGGGATTTGAGATTCTCTTTTTGATAAAACATTAATAGCTTCTCTTATTTCATCAATTGTTATATCTTTATTAGATGTTTTAACAATTTTTCCTGTAGGATCAATTGTATCATATGATTTATTAAATTCTATTGTACATAAATATTCTTTAGTTTTATCTTCTAACAATTGTAATGTTTTACATGCATTACCAACTGAAACAACTAATACACCTGTTGCATTAGGATCAAGCGTACCAGTGTGTCCTACATGAGAATTAAAAAATTTATGTTTTATCTTATTACATACATCAAATGAAGTAAAATTTTTTTCTTTATCTATAATAAAAAATCCATCCATAATAATCACCAAAATTCTATGATAATATTATATCATTTTTCTTTTATTAAACAATTAAAAAACCTAATTACCACAAAGATAATTAGGCTATATCGTTAAATTTTCTTATGTTCTACATTGTATTTAATTAATGCATTTCTAATTAAAATAAAGAAGAAATAAATAGTAACAAATAAGAATATTAAAAATAATATTAAATTAGTTGAATTAAATCCTTCAGTACCATATTTATTTAATGCTTTAAAGAATACCTTTGAATAATATCCTAACAAGAATGAAGATGAAATTGCTGCACCTACTAATTTAGAAGATAAATCATCTTCTTCATATTTTAAAAATTTAACTAAATTATATATACTACAAATTAACACTGTAATTGATGAATATAAGAAATATACATATTGTTCATCAAATTCAAAACCACCCTCGTAAAAACCACCATCTCGTTTAGCATTAACAATCATAAATATTAATACTAAAAGAGATACTATAGCAGACGCACATACTACAAAAATCTTTTTTGTTAAGTTGAATGTTTTATTAGTCATTTGCATTATCCTCCATATTTTCATTTAATAATTCTTCATTTGATAAATCTAAGAAGAAAGGATAACGAATTGCAATAATTACCATAATAATTGTGCAAATAATTATATTTGGAATACAATAAGCACCATTATATATCCAAGAATATAAATGAGTGTTATTTGCAATACCTGCAAATGAACCACTTCCATCACCTAGCCAGAATACAATACCAGCAATAGTATGTACTAAATATTTTAGCATACCTCCAACAAGGCAACCTAAAATGATAAATAAGATTCTAGATTTTTGATCTCCAGATTTTTTATATACTTTTGCAAATAATCCTGCAAATCCTACTAAAGTATAAGCTAATACATAATCAAGCATGACTTGAATAAATGGACCACAAGCTTTTAGGAAATCATTTGGCATTGTTGCGCCTTGAATAACATAAATACCAGATAACATTTGAAGAACTGATACAATAAATCCACATAATATTCCATATCCTAAACCTCTTCTATAAGAGATAATAAAGATAGGTAACATTGCAAATCCAATTGAACCACCACTTGCAAATACTCCTTTAAATAATCCTCCTTGAATTAAATCAAGTGCTACTGCAATTGCTGCAAAAATTGCGACTTCAATAATCGCTTGTAATTTGTTATTTTTTTTCATTTTTACTCTCCTTCAATAACAAAAAATTCTTCCAGCAATGCTAGAAGAATAAGTTTTCTTTTAAATTGTAAAAAAGAACAAATAAAAAAGTTAAACATATACCTACGCTAGCATTACCTAGATCAGGTTAGTGGGTCGTTAATTTAATAACCTCTCAGCCATATTGGCTCCCCAGAGTTTCCTTCTTATTTATTTTATCACAATTATATAATTATGCAATATTGTTAATATTATCTAATTTAGAAAAAATGATAAAAATATCCTTATTTGTAATAACTGATAAATTATTTTCCTTCATTTCATTAGAAATAAGTAATGAAGAATCTAATTTAGTAATATTCTTATTATCTAAATCATATTTAAAGCCATTTAATGAAATATTATAATTTTCATTAAATGAAAAGAATGATACAAATTTATAATCTTTATAATCATCTTTTCTAAATTCAAATTTATTTTTTATCTTAAAGATTAATGAATTGTTATCTATTAACTTTAAATTCTCATATTTGTTGAAAATATTTATAATTGATAAAAAATGTTCAATTCTTTTGCCTTGAATACCACCAAAAATTGTAATATCATCACTAATATTTTTAGCATATTCTATAGCTTCTTCAACATCTGTTTTATCTTTAATAGGATTTAATTTTATAATTTGTTTAGAATTATTTTTTATTAATTCAAATTCTTCTTTATTTATACTATCAAAATCACCAATAGATAAATCTAAATTAATATTATTTTGAGTAGCGTTTAATGCTCCTCCATCGCATCCTATTTTAAAATATGAATCTAATGAGAATTCTTTTAAATTAATATTAAATAAAATAATAGCTACTTTCATATTATTTAATTGTTACTACTGTACAACCGTTAAGACCTTCACCATCTCCACCATAGCGAGTATCTTTAACATGTTTATTTTTCTTTAAAGTTTCATAAACAGCTTTACGAACTGCACCAGTTCCAAATCCATGGATAATATATACAGTATCATAATGAGCTAATACAGCTCTATCAATAAATAAATCAACTTGTGGACCTACATCAACATATCTTTCTCCTCTTAAATCTAATTTCATAGGAGTAGAATTTGTTGAAAGTGTAACTGTTGAAACAGGTTTAACTTCTTTTGGCTCTTCTTTTCTTAAAGACTTATCGTATTCCAATTCTTCTCTCTTAAAAGACATTTTAAATTGACCGAATTGAACTGTATATTTATTCTTTTTAATTTCAAGAACTTGTCCCACTTTATGATAATCAAGAACATGAACCATATCACCGACTTCAAGTACATGGTCATCAACTTTCTTTTCACTTTCTTTTGGTGCAAGCTTTTTAGCATCATATTTAACTTGTGCTAAATCTTTATCTAAAATATTCTTTTCATTCTTTAATTGATTTAATTTATCAATTAAATCTTTAGATTTTTCTTTAGCATCTTCAACAATCTTATTAGCTTCAAGATGAGCTTTATATAACATTAATTCTTTATTCTTATCAAAATCATCTAATAATTTCTTATAATGAAGCTTATCACTTTCTAATTCTTTAAGCTTCTTTTCATAATTTTGACGGATTTTTGCAATATTTTGATTTTCTTCATCAATTTTTTGAATTAAAGAACTAGATTCAGTTGAATTATTATTCATTAAATTACTAGCTTCTTTTAAAATATCTTCATCTAATCCAAGTCTTCTTGAAATTAAAATAGCATTCGAACTACCAGGAATACCTATAAATAATTTATAAGTAGGAATTAATGTCTCAGAATCAAATTCTACTGACGCATTAATAATATTTTTATTATTATATGCAAAAGCCTTTAAATCACTATAGTGAGTAGTTGAAATAACTCTAGCACCTAATTTTGTTAATTTATCTATAATTGCGATTGCAAGTGAAGCTCCTTCCTTAGGATCTGTACCTGAACCAACTTCATCTAATAAAATTAATGAATTTTGTGTTACAAGTTTAAATATATTTGCAATACGTGTCATATGAGATGAGAATGTTGATAAGTTTTGTTCGATAGATTGTTCATCACCAATATCTACAAGAACGTTATCTACAAATGCAATTTGACTACCTTCTTTTGCAGGAATATACAATCCTGATAAAGCCATTACAGTAAGCAATCCTACAAGTTTTAATACAACAGTCTTACCACCTGTATTTGGACCTGTAATAATAATTGTTGAATATTTATTTCCAAGTTCAATACTATTCTTTACAACTATATCTTTATTAATCAAAGGATGAGCACCTTCGATGATATTTATATAGCCTTTTTGATTAATTAAAGGTCTAATATATCCATTCTCTTTTGCATATCTAGCCTTTGCAAATATATAATCAAGTTCTGATATATTTTCAAAATCAGAAATTAATTCATCACTGTGTGATTCAACTAATAAAGATAGACCTTTTAGAACTAATTCTATTTCTTTTTTCTCATCATTTTTTAATTCTAAAATATGATTATAAATATTATTAGCTTCTTCAGGTTCTATAAAGAAAGTTGTACCTGATGCTGATTGGTCATGAATAATACCTTTAATTTGATTTTTACTATCAGCTTTTACAGGTAAACACATTCTTCCATCACGCATAACAATGATAGAATCATTTAATTTGCTTGCTTGACTCATTAATAAACCATTCATGTAACTTCTTAAATGATTTTCTTCCATTTGAATTCTTTTACGAACTTTAAAAAGTGACATTGATGCGCTATCTTTTACATTATAATTTTCATCAATTGCGCCTTCTATTTCTTGTCCAACTTTTTTATTATCTGATAATATATCAAAATATTTAGATAAATTATCTACTTTAATATTTCCATTTCTTAAATCACGAATGTAATATTTTAATGATTTAGTTTTTTCTACTAAAATATAAATATTATATAATTCTTCACTTGTTAAAATTGAACCAATTTTAACTCTCTTTAATGAATCTCTAACATTTTTTATAAAATCTATAGGTAAATTACCTAATTTATATATAGCATCAATAGCTTCTTTTTGATTATCTAAATCTAAATTAAGTGACTCTATATCTTTAAATGGAGTTAAAGATAAAATTCTTTCCTTATTTAATTCTAAAAAAGCGTAATTACTTACGCTATTTAAAACTTTATTAAGTTCTAAAGAGTTAATATCATACATAATAACTACTCCTCTTTATAATTATCAATAAAATTTTCTCCCTTAAAAGTATCTGGTTCATGTCTAATTAAATTAGGATAATTTAATTGACTCATTGTATAAAATAAAACCATTGCAACACAATTTGATAAATTTAGTGATCTAATCTTATCTGTTGTAGGTATTCTAAAACAATGATCTAGATGTTCATGTAAAACTTTATATGGGATTCCTGTTGATTCTCTACCAAACATAAAATAAATTGGTTTATTTGAATCTTCTTTATATGGCTTAAAATCAATCATATCTGGTGAAATATGACCATAACGAGTTAAATAATAAATTTCTGGGTTATTATTTTTTTCTAAGAAATCATCTAAATTATCATAAATAGTAAAATCTACATCTTTAAAATAATCTAGATGAGCTCTTCTTAAATGTGCATCATCTAATTTAAATCCAAGTGGTTGAATTAAATGTAATTTAACATTAAATCCAACACATGTTCTCATAATATTACCAGTATTTGCAGGTATTTCTGGTTCAAATAATACAACATTTACTTGTTTAGTCATTTTGTTCACCTGTTAAAGAATAACTATCAGCATCTTTAATACATACATTTACTATATCACCAGGTTTTAATTCTTGATGTGCTGCAACATACACACATCCATCAATATCGTCTGGTGCAAATCCATATGTTCTACCTGTATACATTAAGTTATCTTCATCATATCCTTCAATCAACACATCAAAGTTTTGACCAATCTTTTCTCTATTCTTTTCAAGAGAAATATAGAATTGAGCCTTCATAACTTTATTGTATCTTTCATTTTTAATCGCATCAGGTATTTGTTCAAGTGTAGCACCTATTGTTCCTTCTTCAGGAGAATATGTGAATACACCTAATCTATCAAACTTAATGTCTTGCATAAATTCTACAAGATGATCAACATCCTCATCAGTTTCACCAGGAAATCCTACAAGCATTGTAGTACGGAAAATTGCATGAGGAATACGTTCTTTAATTTTCTTTAATAAAGAAACTAAATATTCCCTATTTCCTCTTCTTCTCATAGCTTTTAAAACTTTATCTTCACAATGTTGAAGAGGAATATCAAAATATGGCATGATATGATCTGGATTATCTTTAATAAAATCAATTAATTCATCAGTTACAATTTCAGGATATAAATAGAATAATCTAATCTTAAATTTACCTTCAATTTTAACTAAAACTTTTAATAAATCTACTAAGGCATTCTTTTTATATAAATCATAGCCATAACGAGTAGTATCTTGTGAAATAATATTTATTTCATAAGTTCCTCTACTTACAGCTATTCTTACTTCGTTTTCTATATCTTCAATAGTTCTAGATTTTAATCTACCACGAATTAATGGAATTGCACAAAAAGCGCAACGGTTTAAACAACCATCAGATATTCTTACATAAGTCATATAATTAGGAGTATCTGTTACACGTTCAGTGTAAGATAATAAATCATTCTCTTTATATGATGTATGTAATAAATTATTTAAAACCTTACTAATATCCTTATAATCATCAATTTTTAAGAAATAATCAACTTCAGGTAATTCAGAAATTAATTCATCTTTATATCTTTGTGCAAGACAACCCATTACAATAAGCTTTTTACCTTCAGTTTTATATTTAGCAACTTCAAGAATTGTATTAATAGCTTCTTCTTTAGCACTTAGAATAAATGCACAAGTATTAACCATTAATATATCAGCATTTTCAGGATTTGCAACTATAGTATTACCATGGTTTTTAAGGAAACCTAAAACCATTTCACTATCTACTTGGTTTTTCGAACAGCCAAGGGTAACCATATAAATATTCATAATTAAACCTCGTCTTATTTTAAATTACTAGAATCAATTAAAATTGTAGTTGGTCCCATATTTACAAATTTAATTTGCATATCAGCACCAAATACACCTTCACTAACCCTTAAACCATATCCTCTTAATATTTCATTAAACTTCTCATATAGTGGTTTAGCTAAGTCTCCACCTAAAGCCTCTGTAAAACTTGGTCTATAGCCATTTTTTACATCTCCATATAAAGTAAATTGGGAAATTGATAATATTTCCCCATTTACATCATGTAACGACTTATTCATTTTACCTAATTCATCTGGTAAAATTCTAAGTCCTTGAACTTTTTTGGCAACCTTTTCTAAAACATTAATGTCATCACCCGTAGTAAAACCTACAAGTAACATAAAACCACTATCAATATGAGATACTACTTCATTATTTATGATGCAACTTGCATCTTTTGCGCTTTGAACTACTACTCTCATGATAAAATACGTTCTATATTATATACTCCTTCTACCTTTTTAAGATTTATAATTAAAATCTCTAAATCAGCTAAGTTAGATACAATAACTTTTATTTTAATAATTGATTCAAGATCAATATTATTTTTAACATTGAAATCAGAAACTTGAATACTTTGACCACTTAATACATTCATAATTTCAGCAATTAATGAAGGTCTAGTATCTGCAGAAATCTTTATTGCAGTAGGATATTTTCTATTAATATTTGAAGCCCACTCTAAATTAATACATCTCTTTTTATCTAAAGCTGTTAAGTTTTGGCAATCACAATGATGAACTACAATACCATTACCTTTTGTGATAAATCCTATAATTTTATCACCAGGTATTGGAAGACAGCAATTACCAATTCTAATTTTTGGATTAGATAATCCCTCAACAACTACACCTGTTTCAGAATTTGTTCGTAAAACTTTATTATTTCTTTCGATAGATTTTTGTATTTTTTCTTCACTTGTTTCTGCTTGACCAGTACTATTTGTAATCTTTTGACATACAGTCTTAGGAGATAAAATAGCTTTACCTATTTCAAGATACATATCTTCAACAGTCTTAAGATTATTTTTTACGAAATTATCTTGTACAAATTTATCATTAAAATCATATTGAATCTTTTGTTGATTCATTTCAGCTAATAAATTAGCTTTACCTCTATCAATGATAATATCTCTATTTTGAGAATTAAGGAAAGATCTAATCTTATGCTTAGCATGACTAGTTTTAGCTAAATTCATCCAGTCTTCTGAAGGACCAAATGATGAATTACTAGTCTTTATAGATACAATGTCTCCAGTTTTTAATTCATAAGATAATGGTACAATCTTATTATTGATAATTGCACCTACCATCTTATTACCTAAATTAGTATGAATTTTATATGCAAAATCAATAGGAGTTGCGCCCTTTGGTAAATCAATTACATCTCCTGTAGGTGTATATACATAAACATTTGTATCTAATATTTCATTTTTAATGGAATCTACAAACTCTTCAGCATTATCAGGACCTTCATCAGTCATACGAACTAAATCAGAATACCATTTTAATTTTTGAGCAATTTCATATTGTTCTTTTTCCTTAGAGTATTGTACACTTTCTTTATAAGCCCAGTGTGCAGCAACACCATATTCTGCAATTTCATCCATTTCTTCAGTTCTAATTTGAACTTCAAAAGTATTACCTTTTGGACCAATTACAGTTGTATGTAAAGATTGGTACATGTTTGATTTAGGAACTGCAATATAGTCCTTAAATCTATTAGGAATTGGTGTGAAGTGTGCATGAATAATACCTAAAACTTGATAACAAGTTTCAACTTTATCAACGATAATACGAATAGCATAAATATCATATATATCATCAAAACTCTTATTCTTATTTACCATCTTTTTATAAATTGAATAAGTGTTTTTTAATCTTCCTTTAATGCTATACTTAACATTTGAAGTTTGTAATATTTCATTAACTTCAGAAATAATTGTATCAATAAGACCACCTTTGTCATTTTCTCTATGATGAACTAAATTAGTAATCTTAGTATACATTTCAGGATCTATATATTTTAAAGATCTATCTTCAAGTTCGCTCTTGATATGGAAAATACCGAGTTTATCTGCAATAGGAGCATAAATTTCTAAAGTTTCTTTAGCAATACGAACTTGTTTCTCAGGTGCCATAGCATCTAATGTTCTCATATTATGTAGTCTATCTGATAATTTAACGATAACTACACGGATGTCTTTAGCCATAGCAAAAAGCATTTTTTGATGGTTTACAGCTTGAGCCTTCTCAAGGGATGAAAATTGAAGTTTTGAAATTTTTGTAACACCATCTACAATTGAAGCTACGTCAGGATTAAATTCATTAGAAATATCTTCTAATGTTGTATCCGTATCTTCAACTACATCATGTAATAAACCTGCACAAAGTGCATTAGGTCCTACATGAAGTTCAGCTAGAATTATTGTTACCTCAAGTGGATGGATAATATATGCTTCACCTGATTTTCTGAATTGATTTTGATGTTTGTTAAAAGCATAATCATATGCCTTTCTAATTAAAGAAAGATCTTCAGGTTTAGTTATATATTTTTTAATTTTGACTAAAAGTCGATTAAAATCAATATTATTAACTTGATTCATATAATCCACCTCCTTTAGGATATTTTAAAGTTAATTATTCACCTTCATATTGAGTTAATGATAAAACAGGGATATCAAAATTGTCTCTTCCCTTTAAATCTACTAATTCAATAACAAAAGCTACACCAACTGGTGTTGCGCCAAGCTTTCTTGTTAATTCAACACAAGCTTTAGCTGTACCACCTGTTGCAAGCAAATCATCGACAATTAAAACCTTATCTCCTGGTTTAACTGCGTCATCATGCATGCATAATGTATTTGAACCATATTCTAAATCATATTCAGCAGTTACTTGTTTACGAGGAAGTTTACCAGGTTTTCTAACTGGTGCGAAACCTAAACCTAGCTTATATGCAACAGGACAACCAAAGATAAAACCTCTAGCTTCTGGTCCTATAATAACAGTAGCTCCTAATTTTTTGGCAAATTCAGCTATTTTATCAATCGCAAATTTAAATGCTTCTCCATTACCAACAATTGGAGTACAATCTCTAAACATTATTCCTTCTTTAGGAAAATTCGGAATAGTCGCAACATACTCTTTTAAATTCATAATAATCAACCTCACTAATTTTACTTTACTATTATACCATAAATTATAAAAAACACATCAAAAACTTAAAGAAAAAGGTAAGACTCCATAATCTTACCTTTAATTAAATATATTATTCAGTAATTTGATTAGCTCCAATGTTATAAACATTGCTTAAAGTATCAGCTAATGTATTAACATCAATTAATATTACAACAAATGGGTTTTTGTTATCTTCATTATGCCAATTAAATTTATCAACTGAAATTAAACCACTGCCAAGAACAAGTGAATCTTTGTTAGTGTCTGTATTAATTAATGTAGTAGCTGCTACTCCATCTTTAGAATATAGACAGTCAACTAAACTAATTCCACCACCAAGAGTTGAATCTTCTTTTTCATTATTCTTAGCTAAATCTTCAATTCCTAAGAAAATACAATTTTCACATCTAATAGCTCCACCATATGCAGCAATTAAACCTTGAGAAGTTGTACCGCACTTAAATTTCTTAAAATATAAATTCTTAATGTCAGCAACATTCTTTTCTTTATAAACTTTCTTATATTCATAGAATTGAGTACTATCTACTACGCAATTATACATGTATACAAAACCACCACGTAACTTTGGTAATCTATCTTGTAAGTTTGTGAAACGGCAGTTTGCAAATGTTACATAAATGTTATGATTAATAGCTGTGTCAGCTTCATTTGTACCATCACCAATTAAGAATCCTTTCTTTTGAGGGATAGCAACACCATATAGAATTTGTTCAAATGTTAAGCCATAAGTATCTCTTAATGTTCTATAGAATTGATAGTCTGAAGCTTCGCCTTTTTCTTGATAATTTTGTTCAATCTTTTCCATCATCTTATAGATATATCCATCTTTATCATCAGAACCAGCATGGAAGTCACAATTTGTAATAGAAACACCGTGCTTATTTTCAGCATTATAAGGAGCACGGAAAGCTGTTCCTTCTGTCCAATATACAGGGTTTGCAATATCTATTTGACCATCATATGATTTACCAAATGAACAATGATCAATCCAAATAGCAGATGAGAAATTAATTTTAAAATAAGCCCAACCATAGCAGTCATAATCACCAATCTTAACATTAGGTTTTACTGTATTAGCATCTTCCCATTGCCATAATTCATCCATATCTAAATTTCTAAATACAATGTCATAACAAGAATTTACTTTAAATCCTCCATGACGTAATTTAGCACCATTCTTTGAATATATTAATAGATTTGAAGTATTTTCAATTGCAATTTGAGATATACCATACTCATTTAACATATCACTTGCTTGAATACCATTCTTATCATATGTTGATTTCTTTTGTGAAAAGTTTCCAACTAAATTAGTTTTTTTTGCCTCATCGCTAATTTTATTGTATCCTAGCTCAATGTCATTAGCAATTTCAATAACTTTAACTTTTCCTTCAGATTTTAATTCTTGTGTGTAATTATTCTTTTCAGCATTCCAAGTAGTTGTATAATCTTCTCTTGCATCTTTTAATGCATATAATAACTCTTCTGCATTAGTAACAGTTACATAAGCATCAGTACCATAGTATTGAGTAAAATCAGAAGTCTTATCAATACCATAACCATAAACACTCTTATCTACAGCAATTGGAGTTTCATCTGTTGTAGTTTCCTTTGGTGTAGATGGAGTCTCCTCTGTAGTACTTGGTGTCTCCTTTGTTGTACCTACACTTGAACTAGATTCAGCTGTTGTAGGATCACTTTCAGAACTAGATATAACTGAGTTATTTCCAGTTGTATTTGTTTGGCTTGTTTCTAATAAATCGCATGAAGCAAGCATAGATAAACTTAATAAAGATAATCCTATTAATTTCTTTTTCATAATATTTCTCCTTTTTGATATCGTTTTCATTATAAGCTTAATAAATTATTAAAAAAGGAAAAATTAGCACAAAGAAAGGCGTGAAAGTTGTTTTCATTTCAGATTGTAATTTTATTAAAAAATAAACTTTTATTTGTGCTTTTTTTACCTAAATTTCGATATAATTTATTATTTTTTGGTATAATGAATTTAGAGGTGATTTTTATGGAACCACTTGCATATCAATTAAGACCTAAATCATTTGATGACATTATCGGGCAAGATGATTTAGTGGGTAAAGATGGAATAATTAGAAAAATGGTAGATCAAAATAAATTAATGTCATTTATTTTATTTGGTCCTCCAGGTACAGGTAAAACTACTATTGCAAGAATTATAAAAGAAAAATATTCTATGGAAAGTTTTTCTTTTAATGCTTCTTCTGATAGTAAACAGGTTCTAAAAGATATTGCTAATTCTGTTAAATTTTATAATAGAGCCATTGTAATAATTGATGAAATTCATAGAATGAAAAAAGATACTCAAGATTTTTTATTACCATTTGTTGAAAATGGTTCTATTACTATAATAGGTTTAACAACTGAAAATCCTTATATTTCAATAAATCCAGCTATAAGATCTAGATGTCATATTTATAAAATGAAAACAATTGAAGAAAATGATATCTTTAATTTATTAAAAAAGACTTCAGTTAATAATTCATTATTTAAAGATGTAATAATAAAAGATGAAATATTAAAATTTATAGCTACAAAATCAGGCGGAGAAATAAGAACAGCTTTAAATATGCTTGAAAGTTTAAGTGTATTAAAAGGCGAAATAAGCTTAGATGAATGTGAAAAAGTAACAGGCATGAAAGCTTTAAGATTAGATAGTAAATCATTAAATTATTATGATTTATTATCTGCACTTCAAAAATCAATTCGAGGTTCAGATGTAGATGCCGCATTATTATATTTAGCTAAATTAATAAAATTAGAAGATTTAGATATAATAATAAGAAGATTATCCATTATTGCATATGAAGATATAGGTATGGCTAATCCTCAGGTAGCATCTTATGTTTATAGTGCTTGTCAAACCGCAAAAATGACAGGATTACCTGAAGCTAGAATTCCACTTGCAAGTGCTACAATAATTTTAGCACTATCGCCAAAATCAAATTCTTGTGAAGCTGCAATAGATAAAGCTTTAGCAGATATTGAAAATTTAGCTGAATTTGATATTCCAAGCAATATTTTAAATAGAGAGATTAAAGGTAATTCTAAATTATATAAATATCCTCATGATTTCCCTAACGATATAATTTATCAAGAATATATGCCAAAGAATTTAAGAACTCATAAATACTATACACCTAAAGAAACTGGTAAATATGAAAGAGCTATTAAAGAATATTATGAGTTTGCAAATAAAGTATTAAAAAAATAACCCCATAAGTATTATTAAAAAATATAATCTTACGGGGTTATTTTATTTACCACTTATTATAATGAATTCTATCTTCCTCATAATGATTTTTGCCATTTGTTTTATTCTTTTTATAGCCTAAAGAAATAATAGAATTAGTTGAAATATAGTTTGGTAAATTGAAATATTCATTTAATTTATTAACTCTATCCATTTGAGGATATATTCCAAGCATTACTGAACCTATATTTAAAGCATTTGCAGCAAGCATAATGTTTTGCGCAGCTATTGTTGAATCTATTATTCGATAATCCTTAGCTTTTTCATAAGCCCTTGATTCATCCATTAATACAACAATAGCTAACGAAGCATTTTTTAAAGGTTTGGCAGATGGTCCAATTAAATCACTTAATTCATTTAACTTATTTTTATCATCAACAATTATAAATGCGTAATCTCTTAAATTAAGACAACTAGGTCCTGACATAGCACATTGCATTAAAAGATTTATGTCTTCTTTTTTTATTTTTGTATTTTCATATTCTCTTTGAGATTCTCTTGTTAAAATAATATCTAAATCTTTCATAAATTCACCATTCAAAAAACACCTGAAATAATTCAGGTGTTTAAAAAATTTATTCATTAGTAGTATTATTTTCAACCTTCTTAACCGGTTTTTTTCTAACTACTTTTTTTACAGTTTTTTCTTTTGAATCAGTTTTAGTTGGTTTTTTTACTGTTTTAGGCTTTAAAGTCTTTTTAGGCTTTGTTGTTTCAGATTTCTTTTCTGAAACAACTTTTTTATCATTAGCTTTTGTAGCACTATTTTTTTCTTTTGCCTCTTTTGCAGCCTTCTTAATACCTTTCTTTGTATCAGACATATCAATCTTAGGTACTAATAGATGAGCTGGGTCAGTTGAAATTAATACAGGAATAATGATTGGATTTGCATCTGCAGCTTTATAAATCAATCTAGATTCAGCATTTCTAATATCAGATTTAAATTCAGCCCAATCAATACGAGGTTGAGATAAATATTTATCCGCAACATTTTGGAATTCATCAACAATTTTTTCTTCAAATTCAGGATGTTCAGATAAATATGCAAAACCCTTAGATACTATTTGTAATGGAGTGATAATCTTCTTTGTACGAGGATTGATGTTAACTGATAATAAAATAACACCATCTTCTCCAAGAAGTTCTCTATCTCTCATAACAACTTCTCCTACTTCACCTACTGCATCACCATCATTCATAATTTCACCAACAGGAGCTTGTCCTACAATACCACAATATTGTCCATCTGTGAAATTATAAATATCACCATTATCAGGAATAATTAAATTATTCTTAACATCAAATCCAACACAATTTGCAATTTGAATAACCGCATATTGATGTCTATATTCACCAATTACAGGGAAAATATATTTAGGTTTTAAAATATTAATTAATAATTTAATCTCTTCTCTGTCAGCATGGCTTTCAGGTAATAAGTCATTTGTAAATGTAGTAACATTTGTACAAACCTTATAAATCATGTCAAGAGTTCTTGCAGCCATTTTTTCAGTTCCAGGATATGGATTAGTTAATACAATGATATTATCTCTTTCATTAATATTAATTAATCTATCTACGTGACGAGCCATTCTTTGTAACATATAATATGGTTCATGACGTTCACCTGTTACAATTACTACTAGATTTGGATCATCATTTTGATTCTTATCATCAATAAACCTTAAATTTACTAATCTTTCCTCAGGAACTTTTAAATAACCCATCTTGATACCTAAATCAATGATTCTTTGAGTTTTTCTACCAAGGATAGCAATATTTCTATTAAATGAATATGCAATATTGATGATTTGTTGAACTCTTTGTAAATCAGATGAGAAAAGTGAGAAAATAAGTCTACCTTTTGCGGTAACAAAAATATTTTCAATTCTTTGTCTAAATTCAAAAATAGTTCCACGTGAACCTTCTGATAATGCACCTAAAGATTCAGTTAATAAAGCTAAAACTCCGCCACTTGAAGCTTTAACTAAAGCTGAAAACATTGATAAATAATCAGCTTGGTGTTGATTTGGGTCAAATGTAAAATTAGATGTATATACAATATTACCATCTTTAGTATGAATGATAATACCATAACTATCTGGAATATTATGAGCAGTATTAAAGAATGAAATTGTTAATCCAGATTCACCAACTTTATAAACTTTATTAGAAATAACAATTAAATTCTTTGGATTATAAGGAGTATTTTTACTCTTTAATAAATCTTCTACTAAAGCCATTGTGAAAGCTGAACCAATGATTCTAGTCTTTGGGAATGATTTAACGAATTGGCAAACAGCTCCCATAGAATCTTCATGGCCATGAGTTAAAAATAATCCATAAATTTGATCTTTTCTAGATTCAAGATAAGTCATATCCGCTCTTATATAATCTACGCCATATAATTCACTTGTAGGATATTTGATTCCACAATCAAGAACAAAAAGTAAAGAATCAACTTCTACAACATACAAATTTTTACCATTTTCTTGGCATCCACCAAGAGAAATAAAATTTATTTTACTCATTAATTTTGTTTTAGACTTTTTGTCTAAAACTCCTCCTTTCGTCATACTTCTATTAAAAACAAATCTTTATTTAATTATAACATTAAAAAATAATTAATGTTGTAAAATACTAGATTACTTAACTGAGTTATAAGCATTTAAAAGCTTTTCAGCTAATTTAGCACATTCTTCATCACTAAGTTCACACTTGTGAGGATTCATTTCAAATACTCCACCCCACTCATATTGATCCTTATATTTAGGACATAAATGTACATGTAAATGATGTCCTGTATCACCGTATGCACCATAATTTAATTTATTAGGGTTGAAAGCCTTATGTATAGCTTTTGCAACATCATTAACATCCTTAAAGAATGCATTACGTTCTTCATCAGTTAATTCAATCATTTCAGAAACATGTTCTTTATATGCAACAATAGCTCTACCTGGGTGAGATTGCTCCTTAAAAATATAAACATTTGATGTTTTTGTCTCAAATGCGAAATATCCAAACTTTTGATAAAGTGATGGATTTTCATCCTTCATGCAATATGCACAATTAATATCTTTTTCAGCCATTTTTATTACCTCCAACAAAAAAATTAATTAATAAAAAAGTCGTATATATTTTGTAATTGTAATTAAAAATTATTAGTTCTATTAAATTTTTTTGAAATATACGATTTAGCCATAACTATAATACCACAACTATTCCTTTTTGTGAATATTTATATTTAAAAAAAATCGAATGTCTTAGAAAACATTCGATTATAAGCTTTTATTGTTTAAAGAAATCTCTTTTTTTAAATCCTGCAGTTAAGAATCTAAAGAAAGCTTTTCTATTTGTTAACCATAAAATTTGTTTATCATTTTTATTATTCTTAATCATTCTAGGTACAACATAATCAACTATAGTCTTTGGATAATCTCCTAAAATGTTATATACTTTTTTAGTTTTTTCACTAAGCTTAATTTCTGTTTTGTCTAGATTTGCATGAGTTATAAAATCAGTAATCATAATACCTGGTGCTAAACGGCAAACTTTTATTTTATTATTGCTTAAAATTTTAGATTCTTTTGCAAGTGATCTAGTAAAATACGTTACTGCTCTTTTAGCTGTTCCATACATTGTTAAACCTAACATCATCGCATCATTAGAGCCGTATCCTTCAACATTATAAATTTTACCAAAACCTTGTTCAAGCATGTGTTTAAATGCTACATTAGAACCATAAATTGTACCCTTTAAGTCTACATCTACTATAAAACTAATTTCTTTATCATTTAAAAGATATACTGGTTTATCAGGTGAATTAACTCCTGCATTATTAACCCAAATATCAACAGCACCAAATGTATTTGAGGCTGTTTCATATAAATTTTCTAAATCTAAGATATTAGTTACATCACATTTAACCATAATAGCTTTAGTATTATCTTTATTAATATTATTTAAAATATCTAAAGCCTTACTTAAATTTGTTTCATTGACATCACTTATTACAACATTATATCCTAACTCTTTAAATTTTTTTGCCTGTTCAAAGCCAAATCCTCTAGCTGAACCTGTAATTACAACACAATTCATTTTCTTTTTCCTCCACTATATATATTTTAACAAATTTAAAGTTAAAAGCTCTTAAGAAAAAAATCTTAAGAGCTAATTTTTATGCAACTGATAATCTAATAATTATAATTACAAGTAATAAGACTAAAAGTCCTAAAGTAACATATATGCCATATAATGAGAAACGCTTTCCAAAATCATAATAATCTAAAGATTTTTTTAAATCTTTATTCATAAAACTGTGGTGTCCCATAAATAAAAATACTAGTCCTGCAGTTCCAAGAAGTGGATTAATAAAGAAAGCTAAAATTTGCCAAATTAATGAAGTAATAAATTGAGGATCACGTGTGAAATAATAATCCATATTATCCTTTGTAGTATCATTAATTTGTTCTAAAATTTCTTTCTCTTCATTGTTATCATTCAACATAATTACACCTTTAAAAATATATTTATCCCCGAAAAAATTACCCTAATAATATTTTATAATACATATATAATAATTTCAATAAATTATTTTATTTATTATAAATATTATCCTCAATTAATATATCTTCATTATTATATACATTTTTTAATCTAACATTCGAACAATTATTCAAATCTAAGAATTCTTTAGATTTGAATGATACATTTTCTATATGTATATTTTTAACAGTAAGAGGATTAATTCCTCTAATCTTTAAAAATACCTTACTTCCATTTGATACCATATTAGACATTGTGATATTTTGGAAATATGGAATATCATCATTATCAATAGCTTCTACATCATCACTATTTTCATGGTCCATCTTATATAAAGAATAACCTAAATCAAATATAATAGCTTCTTCTTTAATATCAGACATATAAATATTGTCTAGATGAATGTCTTCTACAACTCCACCACGACCAATAGCTGACTTAAATCTAATACCAACATCTGTTCCTATGAATGAATTATTAGATACAAATACATTCTTTACACCTCTACTCATTTCACTACCAATAACAATACCTCCATGAGCGTGATAAACTAAATTATCATGAATGTATATATTTTCACTTGGACCTTTTATAAGTCTAGCTTCTCTATTTTTACCACTCTTAATACAAATTCCATCATCACCAACTTCAAAGACAGAATTAAATACTAAAACATTCTTACAAGATTCAATGTCAATACCATCACCATTTTGAGCACTATATTCATTTTTAACTTTAATTGAATCAAAAGTTAAATTTGTTGAAAATAATGGATGAATATTCCACGCTGGAGAATTAGATGATGTAATATCTTTTAATAACACTTTATTTGATTTATATATTGAAATCAATACTGGTCTAAATAAATCCCAATATTGATCACTTTCTTCAAGTGTAATATTATCTATACCTTTTAATGAACCAAGATATGAAGACTCAGTTGGATACCATATCATACTTTCTTTTGTTTTCACATAGAAAGTAGAGATTTTTTCTCTTGCTTCTTTTTCCTTAACATTAATCTTCCAATCTTTACAAGGTCTCCAATAAAAGCCACATCCATCTATAATACCATCACCAGTAATTGCTACATTTTCACAATTCCAAATCTTAATTGGTGAATTACAACGAATAGCTTTCTTTCCTTCATAATTAAACATTTCAGGTTTATAGAATTTATGATCCTTCACAAATTTTAAATAGCAATTTCTAGGTATTACCAAATCAATATTTGATTTTAATTCAATAGGTCCACATTCAATAATTCCAGGATTTAAAACTAAATGTCCTCCACCCATTTGTGAAATTGTATCTATTGCATATTGAATTGTTTTTTGATTAATCTCTGCATTTTCATTAATCTCACCAAAATCTAATATATTATAATTTTTATCTAAAAATTGAGGTTGTTCTACTTTAATTTCCATATATACTCCAATCAAAAATCTAATAATTTATATTAAAATAATAACATATTTTTATTATTTCTAAGGAAAATTAATCACAAAATAAATATGACCCAATAATGAGTCATATTTTTAATCTTCATTTAGTTCAACATGAGGTAGATTTATTCTAAACTTATATGCAAAATATCTTATTAAAACAATAAATAATAAACAAAATACTGTTGATATTCTAATATCTACATTATTTTTTGCCATAAAATAATAAATAATAGCTTCTACAATAGCCGCAATTGCGTAAATATGGCGACTAAATATAACTGGTATTCTTAAAGCTAATAAATCTCTTAAGATTCCTCCACCTGTAGCAGTTAATGTAGCTAAAAATATTACAAGAAACCAATTAGTATAATTTTCTTTCATTGCTACATTAGCACCGATTATTACAAATACACCAAGACCTATTGCATCTAAAATTGTGTTAAGCGTTTTAAACCACTTTTTTTCAAAGAAAGACATATCTTTCTTTAAATAAAAGAAAATAAATAATACTATTGTTGTAATAAATGCTGCAATTAATTCATAATTTGGAAAAATAAATAGTGATACAGGAAAATTACCTAAAATTATATCTCTAAATACTCCACCACCACATGCTGTAATACATCCTAATAAAATTACACCAAGTAAGTCCATTTTATGTTTTATCGCTACAACTACACCAGAATATGCAAACGCGATAGCGCCAATAATATCTAAAATTAAAATGAATTTTTCCATTTGATACACCTAAACTATTAATTATTTTTTAATAGCTTTTTCTAATATTTCTTTTTCAAATTGTTTAACACAATTATCAATTAAATATTTTTTACTTTCTTCAATATATAATCTAGATAATTCTGCTTTTCTTTGAGGATTATCTAATAAATAATCAATTTTATCTCTTAAATCAAGATAATCTCCAGCTTTAAATAAGGATTCATTAGTTATCGCAAATTGACCAGTTGCTGATTTTTTAGAATCACTAATAATAGGTACAAGTCCGCACGCAAATGCTTCTGTACAAGCCATTCCTTCAATCTCTGCATCACTACAATGAACATATAAATCAGAATAAGATAAAATATATCTTAATTCTTCAGGAGTATGGAATCCCATCATAGGTTTATTAGTTAAATCTTTTGATAACTTTTCAAGCTTTTTTTGCCAAGGACCTTGACCACATAGTATTAATTGAATACGATTTTCATATTTAGAATTTTTAACCGCATTAATTAATAAATCTTGTCTCTTTTCAATTGAATATCTACCAGTCATAACGATACATATTTTATCTTTTAAAAATTCTGGTCTAACCGCATCAATCTTATGAAAATAATCAGTAATACCATTAGATATTACATGTAAATTAGATTTATATTTATGTTTAATTAATTCATCTCTTATCATAATAGATGGACAATGAATATCATTAAATTTATTATAAAATCTTCTAAAATATCTAAATAGTATCCAGTTAACAAATTTTGATTTACCAAGATGAGCAGTTGAAGATATATTTTGAGGTTGGCAATGGAATGCTGAAGTTGTTGGAATATTTAATTTATCACATAATTTTTTAGTCTTTTTTTCTAAACCAAAAGGTAATAAGAAGTGAACTACATCACAATCCTTGATTGCTTCTTCTACAATTTTCTTATTATATTTTGCAAAAATCATTCCTTGCTTATGTATTAAATTTTTAAATGCGATATAATGAATTTCTCCAGTCTGATAAACTTTTTCATTACCAGAACCTTTACCACAAATAACAATAATTTCATGACCATGTGCAGTCAAGGTTTCTGCGAAACGTCTTACTGTCATAGTTGTACCATTATTACCTTGACTATATTGATCTATCACAAATGCAATTTTCATTTGTATCACTCCTTAATAATATTATACACCATAACTTGGCCAAATTCTTCTTGGAACGGCTTTTACATTTGGGTCATCCTTCGTATAGAAAATATTTGAACCAGCTTTATCAGAATTATTTCCGTGAGGACAACTGTTAATATTATCTAAATCTTTACTAGTAGCTTCTTTATAATTTTTTACATAAATAGTTTCATTAAACCAATCACTATCTTTAAGTTTGATTAAATTATTAGTTGCAGCTATACCTACTTCTACTTTATTAGTATTTGAATCAAAACCACAAGATATAGTAATTCTTCCATTCATTGGTTTAAATGAACCATTTTCATATAGACCAGTTATATATACTTTTTCAGTATATTTAGCAATTCTATTAATAAATTGTTGAGTTGGGAACTGATTTGTATAATCAGTTGTATATTCATTTGTACCAGCACAACTACATACACAACAAATATCAGGAGTAATCGTATCTAGTAAAATTGTATTACTACTAGTCTTAGAACCATGATGACCTCCTTTATACAAATCAACATGAGGAAGAGTACCATATGTACCTTTTTGATAATGTTTAACTAATGCTTCCTCACCTTCTTTTTCTAAATCACCTGTTAATAAGAAATTATGAGTTTCAGTACCGCTTGTATATTTAAATAAAGTACATACTGAATAGTTATTTTCATCATCTGTTTTTGTAAAATAATAAGGATTATATAAAATATCCATTTCAACATTATCTGATAATTTAATATAAGAATCAGATTTAGCAGTTAATTTATCTTCTTCAAAATATTCATGTGCATATTTTCTTGTAGTACCTTTTGATACACAATAATCTACAGCTCTCATTAAATTAGAATATAAACTAGTAGTCTTATTAGACTTATTAGTATTTTGATTATAAATTATTGTACCAACATCATAAGTATACAATAAACCATTTTTCTTACTACTACCATAAAAAGAAGTTATATGGTCTGAATCACCATGAGTTATTATTACATATTCTAATTTATTATCATGACAATAATTATCAATTTGTGATTTTAATTTTTCACTATTATCATTCTTGTTACCCGCATCAATTAAAATATCTGTATCTCCGGCTTTAATATAAACAGAATCTCCTGCACTATCTGATGAGAATTCTAAAAAATGAATTTGAAAATCATCATAGACAACACCTTCCATTTTTTCATCATGATGAACATGTGTAGTTGTATTTTTTGTGTCACTTGGGTTTATATTTGATTCTTTTGTACCACTAATTTCAGGAGTTGTATTCTTTGAGTCACTTGGGACTATATTTGATTCTTTTGTACCACTAATCTCAGAAGTTGTATTCTTTGTGTCAGTCAAATCCTTGATTAAATTGGGATTCATTTTAACAAAAAAGATTGCTGCACCCGCAATTATGATTATTAAAATTAATAAAACAATCCAAAATACAGGTTTATTTTTATTTTTTTTATAAACTTTTTTAGCACCTTTTTTGATGCTTTTTTCTAATGATGAACTACTTTTCTTCGAAGTTGTTCTTTTATTATTTGCCATAATTATTCACTCTTTTCACAAATACTTATTGCAGTCTTTAATCCATCTAATGCTGCACTTGATATACCACCAGCATATCCTGCACCTTCACCTATTGGATAAATATATTTTAAACTGCTTTGTCTAAAATCATCTCTTAATATTCTAACAGGACAACTAGATCTTGTTTCAATTCCAGTTAAAACTGCATCTGGATCATTATATCCATGCATCTTCTTATCAAATAAAGGAATAGCCTCTCTTAAAGAATCTACAACATAATCTGGTAAACATTCTTTAAAATCAGCAAAGACATATCCCATTGGATAGCTAGGTTTAACACTTCTAATTTCTGTTGCTACTTTACCTTCAATAAATTCTTTACATAAATTTATTGGCGCTCTATAATCCTTTGAAAATTCAAAAGCTTTTCTTTCATAAAATTCTTGATAGCTTAATCCATCTAATATTGAATTTTTAACAAAATCTTCAGGATTTACATTTACAAGTAATGCAGCATTTGAATTCTCTAAATCACGCGCATAATAGCTCATACCATTTGTAACAATACTATTTTTTTCACTTGTAGATGCCATAATTGTACCACCTGGGCACATACAAAATGAATAAACACTTCTACCACTATTTAAATGTGCAACTAATTTATAACTTGCAGGTGGTAAAACTTTATAAGCTTTTCCGTATTGAATTTCATTAATTTTATCTCTTTTATGTTCAATTCTAACACCCATTGAAAAAGCTTTGGCTTCCATTTTGATATTTTTATCATATAACATCTTTAATGTGTCTCTTGCGCTATGTCCTAAGCCTAAAATTAAATGATCAGTAACTAATTCTAACTTATTAACTCCAGTAGTTTTTACTGTAATAGAATCTTTATTTTCAATATAATCATCAAACTTAGTGTTAAAATAGAATGTAGCTCCATTTTTTTCCATATCAAGACGCATATTCTTAATTACTTTACGTAAATAGTCAGTACCAATATGAGGCTTTGACTCATATAAAATATTACTTGGAGCACCATAATTTACAAATTCTTGAATGATAAATGTTAATAACTTGTCTTTTACATTAGTTGTTAATTTACCATCACTAAATGTTCCGGCTCCACCTTCTCCAAATTGAATATTTGAATTTTCATCAATAATTTTATTATTGATAAAATTCTCAACATCTTTAATTCTATTATCCATGTCTGAACCACGTTCAAGAATTATTGGATTAGCTTTACATCTAGTTAAATAAAGGGCTGCAAAAATACCTGCAGGACCAAATCCTACAATAACTGGTCTATATTTTTCTTTCCATAATGGATATTCTAATACTACTTTTTCATCATTATAAATTGAAACATTTACATTATTTTTAATTTTATCAAAAATAGTGTCATCAATATCAATTATTAAATTATATGAAATATAAATATTTTGTTTATGTCTTGCGTCTACAGATTCTTTTTCAACATAAATATTATGAATATTAGCTTTATTGATTTTTAAATCTTTTGAAATTAAATTTATAAGTGGATTATCTTTTTTAGATAATGATACTTTATAATTTGTTATTTTTATTTTCATAAATTTCTCCAATTTTTTTTGCGCAAACAAGAGCTGACATAAATGCAAACATTAAATTATAGCCACCGCATAGTCCATTAATATCTAAGACTTCTCCTGTTGCAAAAATTAAATTATATTTTTTTAATCTAAAATCATCATCAATTTCAGATACATCAATACCGCCTTTTAATACTTGACTATCCTTAATGTCATATGTACTTCTAATTAATGGATTGAAATTAGATAATAATCCTATAATATCTTTAGTATCTAAAATATTCTTTTTAACCAAATATGAAATAATTTGATTATGGAAAATAGGTTCTAGATAATAATTTGGATTAGTATTTTCCTTTTTTCTATTTTCAATTTTATAAAATAATTCATTTAAATCAATATTTGGTAATAAATTAATTCTTAATTCATCACCATCTTCGTAATAATGACTAGCATTCATTATTACTATTCCAGATATTCCGTCTTCTTTAAAAATTATTTCTCCAAATTCATTAAAAATAATTTTATTATTTCTAATAAGTGAGACTACTCCTTTAGAACGATATCCTTTAAGAATATTTATATCTTTATCAAATGATTTAAATCCAACCAAACTTGGTCTTAATTTAACAAATTTTAAATTTAAATTTTTAAAATAATTATAAGTAGAATCACATTTTTTAATATCGATACTAGCATTTGAACCACTACTCATTACAGCATAATCAAATTCTAAATCATTAACATAAACTTTATTATTTTTTTGATAAATATTATTAACTGTAGTTTCTAATTTAACATTTGCTCCTTTTAAATCTAATAAAAATAAATTTAAAATAGTTTGGCTTGAATTAGAAATAGGATACATTCTTCCTTCTTCATCAAAATAAAACATTAGTCCAAGAGATGAAAAATAATTAATTAATTCTTCCTTAGAACATTTATTAAATAATTTATTAATGAATTCTTCATTATTGTAATCAGATGGTAAAGCTTTAAAATTTGAAAAATTACATTTACCATTACCTGTTGCGAGTAATTTTCTACCAAGAGATTTATTTTTATCAAATATTGTAATATTTATATTTTTATATTTACGCATCAAATAGCTAGATAAAAAAAGTCCTGATGCTCCTCCACCTATAACTGCAATTTTCATTTTAATCACCATTATGATTATACCACAACTAAGGACTTTTTTTATCATTCTTATATATTATAATTATTCATATATAAAATTAAAACCTACCATTATTTTTTTAATGATAGGTTTAAAATTTTAATTATTCATTTTCTTCATCATCATGAGGAATATTTAATGAAGCAATAATTTCATTCATATGGTTACCATATGCAAGTGATTCATCATATTTCCAAATTATTTCAGGCATTTTACGAGCATTAATTTTTTGGCATAAAGCTGTACGTAAGAAACTCTTACAATCTTCTAAAGCTTGTGCAGCTTTTTCTTTATGCTTATCATTTAAAACACTGTAAAATACTGTCATATAAGATAAATCACGAGTAATTCTAACTTCAGTTAATGTAACTTCATGAAGATATTCATTACGACTTTCTCTTGATAAAATAATTGAAAGTTCTCTTAATGAATTTGATTCTAATCTTTTAAGTGCTAAACTCATTATTTTCTCTTAATCTCCTTCATTATTGAAGCTTCGAAAACGTCGCCTTCTTTAATGTCGTTAAATTTTTCGATAGTGATACCACATTCGAATCCAGCCTTAACTTCCTTAACGTCATCTTTAAATCTTCTTAATGATGCCATTTGACCTTCATAAACAACGATACCGTCACGTACAATATGTACTAAGCTATGTGATGCGATTGAACCATCAGTAACATAGCAACCTGCAACAGTACCAACTGAAGAAATCTTATAAGTTTGTCTAACTTCAGCATGACCTGTAATAACTTCTTCATATTCAGGTTCTAGCATACCCTTTAAGGCAGCTTCAATATCTTCTAATAACTTGTAGATAATACTATAAAGTCTAATTTCTACACCTTTGCTTTGAGCACCATCTCTAACTGCTTGGCTAGGACGAACATTAAATCCGATAACTATTGCGTGAGATGCTTCAGCTAAAGAAATATCTGTATCTGTAATTGCACCAACAGAACAACGAATAACATTAATCTTTAAGTCTTCAACTTTAATCTTTTCAACTGATTGTCTTAAAGCTTCTGCTGAACCTTGAAGATCGGCTTTAATTAATAAATTTAATGACTTTTCATCATCGTCATTAGAATTTTTGAATAAATCTTCTAATGAAACAGATTTTGAAGCTTGTTCCTTGGCCTTAGATCTATATGATCTTTCTTCTGCAATTTGACGAGCTTGTCTCTCATCTTGAAGAGCCATGAATTTGTCTCCTGCAAAAGGAACTTCATCTAAACCAGTAACAAGAACAGCTTGGCTAGGCTTAGCTTCATTATATTTAATATGGCGGTCATCTTCCATTGTACGAATCTTACCATAAGTATCTCCTACAACGATATAATCACCAGTTTTTAAAGTACCATTTTGTACAAGGAATGTAGCACATGGTCCTAAATTTCTATCAAGTTGAGCTTCAAGTACTGTACCAAGTGCAAGTCTCTTTTCATTAGCCTTTAAATCAGCCATTTCAGAAACTAACATTACAGTATCTAAAAGTGTCTCAACACCAGTACCCTTTAATGCTGAAATTTGAATGAATGGAATATCTCCACCCCATTCTTCAGGTACTAAATTATATTTTGTTAATTGTTCCATAACATGTGTAGGATTAGCATTTGGCTTATCACACTTATTTACAGCAACAATAATTGGGCAATTTGCAGCTTTAGCATGCTCAATTGCTTCTTCAGTTTGAGGCATTACACCATCATCTGCAGCTACAACGATAATTACTACATCTGTTACTTGAGCTCCACGTGCACGCATTTCAGTAAATGCAGCATGACCTGGAGTATCAATAAATGTAATTAAATTACCATTATGATTTACTTGGTATGCACCAATATGTTGTGTGATACCACCGGCTTCACCAGCAGCAACACGAGAATTTCTAATGAAATCAAGTAATGTTGTTTTACCATGGTCAACATGACCCATAATTGTTACAACAGGAGGTCTTTTAACAAGATTTTCTGAATCATCTTCAATTTTAAATTCATCAAATCTAGTAACGTCTGTTACAACTTCATCTTTTAATGTAGCACCAAATTCTGATGCGATAAGTTCAATTGTTTCACGATCAACAACTTGGTTTTGATTTGCCATTACTCCAAGCATCATAAGCTTTTTTATAATAGCTCCTACACTTTGTTGTAAACCTTCAGCAACATCTTTAACAGACATTCCTTCTTTATAAATTAAAACACCTTTTGAATTTTTGTTGGCTTCCTTCTGAGGTATATTAGAAATACGCTTCTCAGATTTATTATTTTTCTTTGCCAATAAAATCACCTACTTTTCTATTAATTTTGCAAACCCCTCATTATAGATTCCAATAACATGAATATTAATTTCACCAATAGCTTGACTAAGCTCTTGTGAAGTTAATTCGCAGTTTACTCTAACGCCATAAAAAGAGGCTTTGTCTTTAATTTTTTTAGTAGTAGAGCTTCCTGAGTCTTTTGCTAGCAATATTAAATGAAGTTTATGTTGTTTTAATTTTTCAATAACCTTATCTTCACCTGTAATTATAGCTCTTGCAGCTTTCGCTAGACCTAAATTATTTAGATTCATTAATAATTTCCTCTAATTGATCATAAATTTCATCAGGAACTTTGCATTCGAGTTTCTTATCTAAAATTTTAACTTGCTTAGCTTTCTTAACTACATCAATATCTTTTTTAAGATATGCTCCACGACCATTTGCTTTGCCTGTTAAATCAACAGAAACGATTCCTTCTTTTGATCTAACAATTCTTAATAAATCCTTTTTTTCAAGGGTTTCACGCGTTAAAACGCAGCTTCTTAAAACAAGTTTTTTTTCTTTCATAATCGTATCCAATACAAATTATAATTTCATTAAACCGCTATCTAAAGCTTCCTTTGTTGATTTAATATCAATCTTCCATCCAGATGATTGAACAGCTAATCTAACATTTTGTCCAGCCTTACCAATTGCTAATGATAATTGATTGTCAGGAACAACAGCTAAAGCTGATTTTTCTCTTTCATCAATATTAACAACACGAGTTACACGAGCAGGTTGTAATGCACCTGTAACTAATTCTTCTGGATCATCAGACCACTTATATAAATCAATTTGTTCATTATTTAATGCAGTAACGATTTCTTTAATTCTAGTTCCTGCTTCACCAACACATGAACCAATTGCATCAACTTTTGGATCAGTTGAATAAACAGCAATCTTAGTTCTACTACCTGGATCTCTTGCAATACCCTTAATGACAATGATACCTTCTTTAATTTCAGGAATAGTATCTTCCATTAAACGAGTGATTAAGTTTCTATCAGTTCTTGAAACTTTAACTTTAGGATCTTTAGAAGTCTTTTCTACTTGCTTAACATATACTTTAATGTTATCACCTACATAGAATTTATCATTTGGTAATAATTCTTTTGTAGGAAGAATTGTAGAAACACCCATACCAATATCTAATACTAAGAACTTGTCATTAATTTGTGTTACAATTGCAGATACCATTTCATCTTCATACTTCTTAAAGTAATCATATGCTTTTTCACGCTCTAAATTCTTAAGATTTGATTTAAATGTTGATAGAACACTTCTAATTACTTGTCTTGAGAATTCATCATCCTTTGGATTCATTTCTTCAGTGATAATATCACCAATCTTAGCGCTTCTCTTAATTTTCTTAGCATCTTCTAATAAAATTTCAGCAATTTCAACATCTTGATCCTTGTCAGAAAGTTGTTCAACAACCTTATGACACTTTTCAATATAATATTCATTATTATCTACATCAAATCTAACTTTGACAGTAGCATTTGAATCTTGTGCAGCTCTCTTAGCACATGCTGCAAGAGAATCTCCTAATACTTTTAATAAATCTTCGAATTCCATGCCTTTTTCATCGGCCATTTCATGTAAGAATTCAAATAACTTTTTGTTAACCATTTTTAATATAACCTCCTATTTAAACGGCTAGTCTAATTTCTTTGATATCATCATAAGGAACTTCTACTTTCTTTATACGTCCTTTGACATTAATTTGTATAGTAAGAATTCTTCCTTCAAAACTTAAAAGTTTACCTTCAAATTCAAACTTATCAGTTTTTGCATTAATTTTTTCACCTATAGAATTAAGAACTTCTTCCTCATTTCTTAAAGGCTTTTCAGCACCAGGTGAACATACTTCTAGCATATAATTAGCAGGTAAATCATTCTCATATTTATCTAATTGTTCAGATAAATAATCATTAACTACAGCTAATTCGTCAGAATTAATACCACCCTTCTTATCAATCGCAACTCTTAAAATTTTATAGCCAAATTCATTAGCCCATTCAAGAGAATATAATGATAATTCATTGTGATCTTTTAAGAATTCATTTACTAATTCTTCAACTATACTTAAGTCTAACAAATATATACACCTCCATGCATTGAAAAAGTGAGAAGGTCAACCTTCTCACATCTTTCATTAGATTTATTATATCACTTTTATATATTTTTAACAACCCTTATGCCATTTTTTTGCTAAATTGGGGATTACTTATTGTCAAAAAAATACTTCAATATATCATGTCTTGTAATTAAACCAATAAAAATATTCCTATCATCTACAACAGGAACATAATTTTGTTCAAGTACAATCTGTGCTAAATCTTCCATATTGTTATTTATAGAAATAGTTTTAAATTGACGTTTTCTTGAAATATCTTTGATTTTAATTTTTTCAAAATCATGAATATCATAAGAATTCATTTCTAAAATTTTAAATAAAATGTCTCCTTCTGATAAAGAGAATGCAAATTCACTATTTTCTTTGATAACAGGAAGATTTGTAAAACCTGAAGTTCTAACTTTTTCTAATGCTTGACGGAGAGTGTCATTTTCTTCTAAATATGAAATTTTAGATTTAGGTATTAAAAAAAATAATACGTTCATATATGTCTCACCTAAGTTTATTATACAATTATTTTACAAAAAATAAATAGATTAGAAAGAACTTGTAAAAAATTTTACTATTTTAAATAAATATTTTATAATACTTATATAAGAGTTTTTATTGAATTATAATATAAAGAGTTGTATACTTTATTAGGAATTTGAGGTGTAATTTATGAGAGCTGTTTACCCGGGTTCATTTGATCCACTATCAAACGGACATTTAGACGTTATAAGAAGAGCTAGTAAAATATTTGATGAAGTACATGTACTAATATCAACTAATGTTCATAAAAATCCTACATTTACTGTTAGTGAAAGACTTGAAATGATAAAAAAAGTCGTTAAAGATATGAAAAATGTTAAAGTAATTTCTACAAACGAACTAACTGTATCTTATGCAAAAAAGAATAATATAAATGTAATTATAAGAGGATTAAGAAATTATACAGATTATGAATCTGAATATCAATTAGCACAATTCAATCAAGATATTTATCCTGAAATTGAAACTTTGCTTATGTTCCCTAATCCTAAGAATCAATTTGTATCATCTTCTTCTATTAGAGAATTATTAGCATTCAATGTTGATATAAATAAATATGTACCAACAGAAATAGCTTGTGAAATATATAAAAAATACAAAGAAAAACAATAAGACTTGAATAGGTTTATCCTACTCAAGTCTTTTTTATATCCCATATTTTTTAAAATTATCTATATTTAAATATTCTTCCACTTTTCCATCAATTACTAAATCACATAAGTTATCATAACTAGTTTCTCCTATATTAATAATAACTAAATGTTTACCTCTAAAAAATCTAATAAAGCTTGCAGCAGGATATACTACTAGAGATGTTCCTGCAATAATTAAAGTGTCACAAGTGGAAATGTCTTTAATCGCATTATTTATTACTTTTTCATCTAAACCTTCTTCATATAATACAACATCAGGTTTAATAATACCTCCGCATGAGCATTTAGGTATTCCTTCAAGCTTAATATCCGAAATATCATAATACTTATGACACTTCATACAATAATTTCTCTTAACAGAACCATGTAATTCTCTAACAACACTACTACCTGCAGCTTGATGTAGATTATCAATATTTTGAGTTACAATTGATAATAACTTCTTTTTATCTTCAAGATATTTAAGCGCTTTATGACAAGCATTAGGTAATGCATTAGGATAAACCATTTTACTAAAATAAAAATCATAAAACTCTTTAGTGTGTGACATAAAGAAGTGATGACTTATTATTTCTTCTGGTGAATAATTATATAATCCATTAGCGCCTCTAAAATCAGGAATATTAGATGCAACAGATACTCCTGCACCACCAAAAAACACTATTTTATTTGATTCTTGAATAATCTTCATTAATTCTTCTAATTTTCTTTGATCCATAATTAATATCCTTCATATATATTATAACATTAGAATAAACTTTACTACACTTGTATTATAAAACATATTTATAAATATTTGAGATATAAAACTATATATTTTTATGCATAAAAAAACTATCTAGAAAAAAATCTAGATAGAATTTTATTATTTTATAGCTTTAACTGCATCAATAACCTTATTTAATGCATCTTCAAATGACATTTCTTCTTTTTCATTAGTCATTCTATTCTTTAATTCAACAATGCCTTCACTAGAACGTTTACCACAAATAATTTGATAAGGGATGCCCATTAAATCCCAGTCTTTAAACTTAAATCCTGGTTTTGCATCTCTATCATCTAAAATAGTTTCAACATTAGCATTTAATAATTTATTATATAAATCATTAGCTAAAGAAACTTGAGCTTCATCCTTATTAATTACAGGAATTACAACAGCATGATATGGTGCAACATTTAATGGCCATTGAATACCAAAATCATCATGATGTTGTTCAATAATAGCTGTCATAGTACGAGTAACACCAATACCATAGCAACCCATTACCATTGGAACATTCTTTCCTTGTTCATTTTGATAAGTACAGTTCATAGCTTCGCTATACTTAGTTTGAAGCTTAAAGATTTGACCAACTTCAATACCTCTACGCATCTTCATTGGCTTACCACAGCAAGGACATAAATCTCCTGCTACGGCCTTACGTAAATCAAGAACTCTACCTGTATAATCTCTACCATAATTAACATTGATATAATTCATTTGATATTCATTTGCACCATAAATTGCATTCTTCATAGCTGCAACTTCATTATCAACTAATATTTCAATATCACCTTTTAGTCCAACAGGTCCGATATATCCTTCTGATGTATGTAATGATTTAATATCTTCATCATTACCAAATGTTAAAAATGCTTCTGCTGAATTTATAGCATTAACTAATTTTATTTCATTAACTTCTCTGTCGCCTCTAACTAAAGCTAAATATAATTTCTTAGTTTCACTATCTTTATATAAAACAGATTTAACCATTTCTGTAGCTGGTCTCTTATAGAATTCAACCATTTGTTCAATTGATTTAGCATCTCCAACATTAACCTTTTCAAGTGGTAATTCTTTTGAATCATCTTTTAATGTACATACAGCATCACTCTTTTCAACGTCTGCTGCATATCCACAATTTTCACAATATACAATATCAGATTCACCAATATCACATAGAGCCATAAATTGATGTGATCCATTACCACCAATAGCACCTGTATCAGCTAAAACAGGACGATAATTTAATCCAAGACGTGTAAAGATTTTAGAATATGTATCATACATAGTTTGATAACTTACTTCTAAACCAGCTTCATCCTTATCAAAAGTATATGCATCTTTCATGATAAATTCACGAGAACGCATTAAACCAAATCTAGGTCTGAATTCATCTCTATATTTAGTTTGAATTTGATATAAATTCATTGGTAATTGTTTAGGTGATTTAATTAAGTCACGTGCAATTGAAGTAAATACTTCTTCATGAGTAGGTCCAAGACAGAATTCTCTTTCATGTCTATCTTTAAATCTCATTAATTCAGGACCATATTTTGACCAACGTCCACTTTCTTCCCATAATTCCTTAGGTTGAATAGCTGAACATAAAATCTCATTAGCACCAGACTTATTCATTTCTTCTCTAATAACAGTCTCAATTTTATTTATTACACGAAGACCTAACGGTAGATAGTTATAAATACCCGCAACTTCATTCTTCATATAACCTGCACGAAGTAATAATTGATGTGATGCAATTTTAGCTTCTGCTGGAGCTTCTTTTGATGTTGAAATTAACATTTGACTAGCTTTCATAACATTTTACCTCTTTCTTCGAAACAATCAAAAATATAACTTTTAAAAAAAAGTCTGTTATGATTATATCACAATCATTTTATTAAAACAATTGATATATAACTTAATTTAGGTTATAATAACATATGAATTTAAATTATTTCGCGGAAGCTTTTTCTTCCATATAGACGAAAAAATTTAATTATTACTTTTTTTAGATTTTACAGTAATAGCTTTTTCTATTACATCTTTTATTGAATTTATAAAGGAGGATTTTTTGTTATGGCTAGATTAAATTCACATGAAGTTAGAGTCTTCGCATTAGGAGGACTTCTTGAAGTTGGTAAAAACTTATATTGTATCGAATATATGAATCAAATAATTATAATCGACTGCGGTATTTTATTCCCTGATGAACATTTATTAGGTGTAGATTATGTTATACCCAACTTCTCATATTTAAAAGAAAATGAAGACAAAATTATTGGTTTATTTGTTACACATGGTCATGAAGACCACATTGGTGGAATTCCATTCTTATTAAAAGAAGTTAAAATTCCTAAGATTTATGCAGCAGGTGTAACAGTAGCACTTATTAAAAATAAATTAGAGGAGCATAAAGATATTAGAGTTCCTGAAATTGTTGAATTTACATCAAATGATGAATATAAATTTAAAGATTGTCAAATTTCTTTCATTAGAATGACACACTCAGTACCTGATACTTATGGTATTGTAGTAAAGACTAAGGCTGGTACAATTTTCCATACTGGTGACTTCAAATTTGATATGACCCCAAATGGACCAAATACAGAATTCTATAAATTAGCAAAGCTTGGTGAAGATGGTGTTGATTTACTATTATCAGATTCAACAAATGCAACAGTTCCAGGTTATACAAAGTCAGAAAAATATATTGGTAAAAATATATTAGAATTATTTAAGCATATTCATTCTCGTATCTTAGTTGCAACATTTGCATCAAATATTTATCGTGTACAACAAATTGTTGAAGCTGCAGTAGCTACAAATAGAAAAATCGCAATATTTGGTCGTTCAATGCTAAAGACAATTGAAGTAGGTCAACAAATTGGTTATATTACAGCTCCAAAATCTACATTTATTGAAGTAGATGAATGTAAAAATTATAAACCACATGAATTGGTTATTATTTGTACAGGCTCTCAAGGTGAACCTATGGCCGCATTATCTCGTATAGCTGCAGGAATACATAAACAGATTAAATTAATTCCAGGTGATACTGTAATATTCTCTTCTTCTCCAATTCCAGGTAATCAAGTTGGTGTAAATAATACAATAAACTTATTATTTAAAGCCGGTTGTAACGTAATTACACATTCTCCAATCACTGATACTCACACTTCAGGTCATGCTGCACAAGGTGACTTAAAGTTATTATTTACATTGTTAAAGCCAAAGAATCATATGCCAATTCATGGTGAATATAGAATGTTAAAAACTAGTGGTGAATTAGATATTCAATGTGGTCTAAACCCAAACAATTTATTCATTATGTCTAATGGTGACGTTTTAACAATGAGAGATGGTGTATGTGAAGTTAATGATAAAGTTACTGCATCAGATATTTATATTGATGGTGCTGTATCAGATTTAAATTCAGATATTATTCATGAACGTAAATCTTTATCAGATGATGGTCTATTCTCTATCATTTTTACAATCATTAAAGATAAGAGAAAAATTGCACTTGAACCTCAAGTAGTTTCTCGTGGTTTCGTATATTTAAAAGATAGTGAAGAATTAACAAAACTATTTGTAGAAAAAGCTAAAACATTCTTAGCTAAAGAATTAGGTAATCCAAAAATTCCATATGATCAAATTAAAATTGATTTAACTGATTATCTTAATAAAATTGTTAAGGAAGAATCTGAAAGAAAACCAATTATTTTAATATTATTTAGTTATATCTAATGAAATTGCTCTAGGAAACTAGAGCATTTTATTTTATAATAAAATAAAAAGGTGAGAAATATGGAATATAGTATATTAAAATCATTTGATAATGAAAAATTATATTTAAAAATATATAAAGTAGACAATCCTAAAGGTGCTGTACAAATTGTTCATGGAATGATGGAACATCAAGAACGCTATCGTGACTTTGCACATTTTTTAAATCAAAATGGATATACAGTCATCACTAGCGATTTAAGAGGGCATGGCTCAAATTGTACCGAATTAGGTTTTTTCAAAAATAAATATGGATATAAAGCTTTAATTAAGGACCAAATTGAAATAACTAATTATATTAAAAATGAATTAAAGATTCAAAACGTAATATTATTTGGTCACTCAATGGGTTCTATTATTACAAGAAATGTAATAAAAACCTCATCTCAAGAATACGAAAAAGTTATTTTATCAGGTTTTCCAAATTATAATAAATTTGCGCCATTCGCAATTCTTTTATCTAATATAATTAAACTATTTGAAGGAAAACATGGTCATTCAATAATATTAGAAAAAGGGGCTTTAGGTCCTTTTGAAAAAGCCATTAAAGATAGAAAGACAAATCTAGATTGGCTAAGTGTAAATAAAGAAAATGTCGATGAATATATTAAAGACCCATTATGTGGATTTAAATTTAGTAATCAAGCCTATAATGATTTATTTCATTTAATGTATGAAATGGGTAAAACAAACTTAAAAAATGTTAAAGAAGATTTGCCAATTCTTCTTCTAAATGGTGAAAATGATCCTTGTGTTGGTTCATTAAAAGGTATTAAAATATCTAGAAAAATACTTAAGAAACAAGGATTTAAAAATCAAAGACATATATCATATCCAAGACTAAGACATGAAATATTAAAAGAAAAAGAGAAAGATATTGTTTATAAGGACATTTTGAATTTTGTAGAGGAAAAATATGCTAAATGTAATTTTAAATAATAATGAAGAAAAAGAAAAATTAGAAGGTTTTCCTTGGATTTATAATAATGAAATAAATAAATTTGAAGGACAAATTAAAAATGGTGAGGTTGTTAAAGTCCTAAATTCAAAAAATGAATTTGTTTGTTATGGCTTTTTAAATACATTTTCAAAAATCATGGTAAGAATATTATCTTATAATGAAAATGATGTAATAGATAAAGAATTCTTTAGAAAAAGAATTCAATATTCAATTGAACATAGAAAAAACTTATTCAACGATTCTAATTGTCAAAGATTAATCTTCTCTGAGGCGGACTTTTTACCAGGTCTAATTGTTGATAAATATAATGATATTTTATCTGTTCAATTTTTATCACTTGGAATGGATTTAATAAAAAAAGATATTGTTGATATTCTTGTTGAAGAATTAAACCCAAAAGGTATTTATGAAAGATCAGATATGCCTGTAAGACTTAAAGAAGGTTTAGAGCAAATAAAAGGTCCATTATATGGTACATTTGATACAAGAGTATTAGTAATTGAAAATGGTATTAAATTCTATGTAGATGTAGAAAATGGCCAAAAAACTGGATATTTTTTAGATCAAAAATTAAATAGAGATAATGTAAAATATTATGTAAAAGATAAAATGGTTTTAGATGCATTCTCAAATGTTGGAGGATTCGCCCTAAATTCTTGTAAATATGGTGCTAAACATGTAGATGCTTGCGACATATCACAAAGGGCTTGTGATGAAATTTTGTTAAATGCTAAACTTAATAATTTCACCAATTTATCTACAAAATGCTGTGATGTCTTCTCTTTACTAAGAGATAATGATATTAAAGATAAATATGATGTAATTATTCTAGACCCACCTGCATTTACAAAAACTAAAGATACAGTTAAAAAAGCCTATAAAGGATATAAAGAAATTAATCTTCAAGCAATGAAATTAATCAAAAAAGGTGGCTATCTTTTAACTTATTCATGTAGTCAAAATATGACACCTGAATTATTCTTACAAATGCTAAAGGAAGCTCAAGTTGATTCTAAGAGAAATATACAATTTATTGATTTTAGAGTTCAAGCAATTGATCATCCTGCGCTTTTAGCTGGTGAAGAACAATTATATCTAAAATGCGTAGTTTTACGTATAGAATAACAAAAACGTCCGCAATAATTTTGCGAACGTTTTTTAAATTATTTCAATAAATTAATAAAATGATATACAACAGATTCTCCAAATGTTGTAGAAATATAGTTTTTAACTTTAACATCTTCAAAAGCTTCTACTAAAGCTTTAGTCTTTTCACTATTTAATTTATCTTTACGAACTGCAATACCATTTGCACGAAGTGTTAATGTAGCATCATCTACATTTTCACCAAATACAATACGACTAGCATAATCAGCACCAAGTCCTGTTAATGCTGAATTACCTGGAATAATACCAAAATTATAATCATTTAGCGCATTAGTTAATTGGCTTTCAGCTAAACAATATAATTTACAATTTGAATAAGCCTCATTAAATGTTACGCATGAATTTGGATTAGTTGTATCAAAGTTTTTAAAAGTCTTAACACCATTAACATTTTCATAACAGCTATCATTAATTGTTAAATAATTTTTACTTTCTAACAATAATAACGCTCTTTCTACATTTGATATATCATTAACTAATTCGATACTATCTCCATTACTAACTTCTTTTTTATTAGTATCAGATGCATATAAACATAATTTTTCAAAATGAACCTTACAAGCCATAGTTAATTGGTTTGATTCTGATACAGTAGAGTTATATGTCTCTAGATATGGTTCATGTTGGAAATAATTTGCATCATAATCTTGTGATGCAACTGAAGCATTTTGTACAGTCCAATCTAATACATTTACTTCTAACTTATAACCTTTTTCCTTTAAAATTGGAGCTACAGATTCATTTAAAATTTTTGCATGTGGTAATTCACTTGCACAAACTCTAATTGTCTTCTCATTATTATTACATGATGTAAGTGATAAAAAGCTTGCTCCTATACCTAATAAAAATAATAATCCTTTTTTCATAATTTATTTTCTCCTCTTATCTAATTTCTTAGCAATTAAAAGTCCACCTTGTTGAATTAATTGGACAAATAATATAACCATAATTAAAGCTATCCAGAATGAAGTTTCTTTTAAATAATCTTGTGGATGATATCTATAAATCTTATATATTTCAGAAATTAATCCGCCACCTGCAAAGTCATATGCAAATGATGTATATCCTATAATTGAAACTAATGTTACTGCAAGACCCATAATAATGCTTGAACGAGATTCACGAAGTAATACTTTCTTAATTATTTGCATATTTGTTGCGCCCATTGATTTAGCAGCCTCAATTACACCTAAATCTACTTCAGAAAGACTTTGTTCTACAACACGAGCTACATATGCAAATGATGTTAAGAAAAGTGGAATTATCATAATATACCATGCACCTGTACCTCTACCAAATATAGCTCTTGTAATAGGTAATGCAAGAACTATTATTATTAAACAAGGTATTGATCTTAATACATTAATAATAAGTCCAAGTATTCTATTTAACCATTTATTTGGCTTAATACCTTCTTTTGATGAAATATTTAATAATACACCAAGAGGAAGACCTACTAAATATGATAAAGATGTAGATATTACTACAACTAGAAATGTTTCTATAAATGCGTTTAAATAATTCATTTCTATCTATCCTCCTCTAAAGAATTAATATTTACTTCTTCAAAAGCTATTTGGTGTAAGTTTAGATATTTTTCAACTTTGATTCTATCTTTATCATTTTCAGGCATTTTAATAGCCAATTGACCATAAACTTTAGAATCAATTACTTTACTATCAGCATATACAACAGATACTAAAATATTACAAGATTGAACAAGATTTGCGATAATTGGTTCATCAGCATTACCATTAAATAAAAGTCTTATAATTCTATCTTTACTAAGCTTTGTATTTACATGATTTGAGAATACTAAACCTCTTGCAATATCTGTTTGAGGATTTAAGAACACATCAGATAATGAACCATTTTCAACTATTTGTGCCTTATCAATGATTGCTACTTTATTACAAATTTGTTCAATAACATTCATTTGATGGCTAATCATAATAATTGTTAGTCCTAATTCTTTATTTAATTTTTTTAATAATTCTAGAATTGATGTAGTAGTTTCAGGATCAAGTGCGCTTGTTGATTCATCAGATAATAAAACTTCAGGTTCTAATACTAATGCACGTGCTATCGCTACTCTTTGTTGTTGACCACCAGATAATTGAGATGGATAATAATTCATTTTATCTTCTAATCCAACTCTTTTTAGCGCTTCAATAGACTTTTCTCTTCTATAAGCTTTATTACCTTTCTTAGCTATTTCTAAAGCTAATTCAACATTACCTAAAACGCTTCTTTGTTGTAAAAGGTTAAAATGTTGGAAAATCATTTGAATCTTTCTTTGATTTTCATGACTAATCTTATTATCTTTATCACATAATAATTGGTCATTAAAATATATTTCACCTTGTTCAAATCTTTCAAGACCATTGATACAACGAACTAAAGTAGATTTACCAGCACCAGATAAACCTAGTACTCCATATATATCTCCCTCTTCTACCTTCAATGATACATTATTTAGAACTAATCTAGAAAAATATGATTTAGATACCTTTCTTATTTCAATCTTAGACATATAAGTTCTCCTTTCTTAATAGCTTTAAAATGTAAAAAAAAGTCCCATCCAATAAAGGACGAGACTATAAGTTCACGTGGTACCAACCTTTTTTCAGGAATTAAATAATAATTCCCCTATTTTCAGAATCTAACAATTCCTACTGCGATAACGGGCAGACCCGTCAATAGCTAAATATCACTACTGCAACTCCAAGACCATGTTCATTATTTCTCCTACGTTTCACTTACACCAACCGGAAACTCTCTATGCAAGTACAAATAATTACTCTTCTTTTCAACGTCAATTTGAATGGGTATTAATTTTTACATTAGAAATTATATAATTCTTATTACAATAAATCAATATAAATTTTAATGAAAACGATTACTTAACAAGAGTAAACATATCATCGTATGCAACAGGAGTTAAGCAATATACAACACAACCTTCAACTTTTACATGTCTAGTATCAATTGTAATCTTCTTAGGCTTTTCTCCTTCAGTTGATAATTCATACTTTTCTAAAGTCTTAGCATATTCAAAGAATTCATTAGCTTTTGCGCTTGATTCAAATCTTAACGCATAACCATTAGAACCATTTTTACCTATACTAATAGCTTGTTGAATCTCATATGGATTAACATAGCTTTCAATGGATACATTTGAGTATTCTCTTAAATTACCAGTTAAAACATAATTTGATAAATTAATACCTAAGTTTTCTACTTCTTTATCAACAATTATTGATTCATCTAGCATTGAATAATTGAAATCAGAATTATAATACATTGCAACATTACCGTTAACTTTTTGATTATAACCTTTAATTGAATAAAGTTCTAAATATTTATTAGCACTTTCTTCGTTATTTGTATAAGCTACATATGCAACTTCTTTACCTTTTTTAATAGTTGCTACAAATGCTACACCAGCACTCTTATTTAATTTTTTAACTAATAAGTTACTAGCGCTAAATTGTCCACGATCAATTGTAACAGAGTAATTATTTAGTAAAAGATTAGTTAATGTATCACCAAGTGGCATTTTCTTAATATCAAAATCTACATTAAGAATTGTTGGTGCTTGTGATGTGCTTTCACTTGATTCTGCAATCTTATCATTTTTTGTTGTACTAGTTGATGTGTTTTCTACACCACAGCTAGCAAGTACCCCTAAGCCTAACCCAGATAATAATATAGTTTTTAAAAATTTTTTCATAAATACCTCTTGAAAGAAAATTATCTTCCAAGAAGAAAGTATACTTAATTTAACAAATATAGTCAAGAAATATAACCATTTTTATTTTAAAAAAAGAATTACGCTTCTTGCGCAATTCCTTCATCTATAAACTTTATTTCACTGAATTCTACTAATGTATTTCTTGTTGCAAATAATGAAATATAAATATTTGATTTATCAATTTGAGTAAAATCAAAATCAGTAAATGTGTTTTTATATTCTACATTATCATAAATTGTAGTAACATATACAACTTGACCAAGTCTCTTGATTATAAATTTAGCTTCTAAATTATTATGAAATTCTCCTTCAATTTTATTATCAGTCTTAACTAATTGTGAATTAGCTCTACTATAATTTATAACTAAATTATCTTTTTCACTAACAAAACCTGCTGCCACATAATTAGAAGTAATTGTTTTATCTGCAATTTTTAAATCAAGATAGAAATCATCTCTTAATGATACTCCAAAACCAGCTTGAGGAATAGGAGAACAATCTATAATTTTAGCACAAGCTTCAAAAGTAAAATTCTTATTTGAAGGTATTTTTCTTCCAATAATCGCAACACCTTCACTGTTTAAAGATATCTTACCAAGAGGAGTATATTCAGATTCATTCTTAAGAATTTGTCCAACAATAAATTTATTTTCAAATTCCTTTGCGACAAATCCATTAGATCTATCAAAAGTACCTCTTCCTGTATCTCCAAAAGCTGTACCTACATATGTTTTTGACTTTGTATCAAACCATTCTTTAGGCTTATATGCATCAAAATCAGGTGCAATATAAGAAACAAATTTATATCCTTCATCCATAACTAAATCATCAAATGTAGGTTTAATTAATGGATTAACAATATATTTTTTAATAGGATTATTAGTAAAACTTAATTCTTTTGCGATAGAATATGCAAAGTATTTTGCACCTAAGGTATTAATATGTGTTGGGTCAACTGAATTAATATCAGGTACTAAATTATTATTTTCATCAATCTTACCCTTTGTGATAGCGTGCATCAAACATGATTTTTCATATCCTAATCTTTTAGCTACCTCAAGAGATATAGATGTTAAATCAACATAATCAATATTTACTTCTTTAGCTAATTCAATAATAGCCTTTCTATAATCACCATTCTTAGTTATATGAATATTTTTACCAACATATTCATTTGTATTATCAAGTCTAACAATTGGTGTACATAAAATTGGATAAGCTTTTCTTTCTTTTGCAATTTTAATATAATAATTAAATAATGTATACTTAAATGAACCTTTTGTATTAATATCTAAATTAGCACTAGTAAATCTATCAGGATCATCATCTTTTTCATCATTATGACCAAATCCTATAAATAAGAAGTCTCCTTCTTTTATCTTTAAAAATTCTTGGTAATTAGTCTCTTTAATAAAACTTAAAGAACTTCTTCCAGACATTGCTAAATTTTTAATTTCAAGGCCTTTAAAATAAGTACCAATTTCACAACCCCAACCGCAACGTTTATAAAAATAAACTTCATTAAATTCTGATACAGTTGAGTCACCTACTATATAAATCATATAACCTTCACCTCAAATTAAGATTATTATATAACAAATATTTATTTAATTAAAGTTTTTAAATTTTCTTCTTGGCATTCAATATAACTTAAATTAGAATTATTCATCATTTCGCAAGTATATAAATATGAAACAGAAATATTACAATCCTTTGCAACCTTTTCTATACTTTCATTTTCTTCAAAATGTTCACCATATATTTTAGTAATATTATTATCTTGAATATATTTCTTAATATCAGTTAAAGCTTTAGCAGAAGGTTCTTCTTCATGAAGACCTAATAAAGGCTTAGCATTAATATTATAGTCTCTACCAAAATAATTAAATGCTTCATGTCCTACAATAATAGTACTATCTTTTAATTTTAATAGTTCTTTCTCAAATCTATTATTTAATTCATTTAATCTATTATAATAATTATCATAATTCTTCTCAATAATTTCTGTATCTTCGTCAAACGCGTTAATTAATCCATTCTTTATATTAGTAACCATTATTAATGCTTCTTTTAAAGATACAAATGTATGTGGGTCAATATTAGAATCAATTTTAATTGGTTCAATATCTTTAGATGCATATAAAATCTTATCTTTAATTTTATCGTTACTTTCTAAATTTTTTGAAAACTCTTCAAAATCTAATCCGTTTAAAATGACTAAATTAGCATTAGTCATATTAGTTACTTGTTTAGCGGTTGGTTCATATTCATGAGGTTCAACTAAACCATTGACAAGACAAGATACATTAATATTAGTATCTTTTACTAATTCCTTTGTAAATTCGTTTACAGCATAAAATGATGTAATTACACTCTTTTCATTACCTTTGTTTGTACAGCTAGTAACAAATAATAAAGGTAATATAAATAAACTAAATAATACTTTTTTAAATTTCATATTTCCTCCAATTGCGAATAATTTGCATTTGCAATTATATATTTTTTTATTTTCAAAGTCAACAGTATTTACAAAATATCATTTTATTGGCACTCTACTATTGACAGTGCCAATAATTTGACTATAATTAGATTGGAAGGAAAATTACTTCCGGAAAGGATGATGTTTATGATGCAACAACCAAATTACGAAAATGATGAAAATATTTTAGAGAAATTTGGAAGAAATCTTGTCGATCTAGCAAAAGCAGGAAAAATAGATCCTGTTATTGGTAGAGATGAAGAAATTAGACGTATCATTAAGATATTATCTAGAAAAACTAAAAATAATCCTGTACTAATTGGTGAACCTGGTGTAGGTAAAACTGCTGTTATTGAAGGATTAGCACGCCGTATTGTCTCAGGAGATGTACCTGATTCATTAAAAAATAAAGAAATATTTGAATTGGATATGGCTTCTCTTGTCGCAGGTGCAATGTTTAGAGGAGAATTTGAGCAAAGATTAAAAGCGGTATTAAATAAAATTGCTAAATCAGATGGACAAATTATCCTATTCATTGACGAAATACATCTTATTGTAGGAGCAGGTAAAACTGATGGTGCAATGGATGCAGGTAATATTTTAAAGCCAATGCTAGCTCGTGGAGATTTACATTGTATAGGTGCTACTACTCTTAATGAATATAAAAAATATATTGAAAAGGATCAAGCACTAGAAAGAAGATTCCAAAAGGTTTTAATTAGTGAACCTACAGTTGAAGATACTATTTCTATTCTTCGTGGAATAAAAGAATCTTTTGAAGCACATCATGGTGTTCATATTAAAGATAACGCCTTAGTTTCTGCAGCAGTATTATCAAATAGATATATTACTGAAAGATTTTTACCAGATAAGGCTATAGATTTAATCGATGAAGCTTGTGCTTCTGTTAGACTAGATTTAGATAGCATGCCTGTAGAATTAGATAATATTGAACGTAGAATCACACAAATTAAAATTGAACAAATTTCTTTAAAAAATGAAACTGATTCTATTTCTTTAAAAAGAATGGATGAACTAAATTCAGAACTACAAACTTTAGAAGAAAAAGATGAAAAATTAAAAACTGAATGGAAAAAAGAAAAAAAAGAACTTGAAGAATTTAAAGCTAAAAAGAATCTATATAATGAGAAAAAACATGAACTAGAAACTGCTTATTCTTCTGGTGATTATAAGAAAGCTTCTGAATTACAATATCAAGTTATTCCAGAACTTGAAAAAGAAATCAATGAATTTGAAAACGCAAATAAAGAAAATAAAATGTTATCAGAAACTGTATCTGAAAATGATATTGCACAAATAATATCAAAATGGACAAATATTCCTGTTTCAAAGCTAGTTGAAGGTGAAAAGGAAAAAGTTCTTAATTTAAGTGAGCGTCTAAAAGAAAGAGTAATTGGTCAAGATGAAGCAATTACCGAAGTAGCTGACGCAATTATTAGACAAAGAGCTGGTATAAATGATGAAAATAGACCAATTGGTTCATTTATGTTCCTAGGACCTACTGGTGTAGGTAAAACTGAATTAGCTAAAGCACTTGCAAGCCAATTATTTGATTCAGAAAAGCATATTGTACGTATCGATATGTCTGAATATATGGAGTCTCATTCAGTCGCTCGTTTAATTGGAGCACCTCCTGGTTATGTAGGATATGATGAGGGTGGTCAATTAACTGAAGCTGTAAGACGTAATCCTTATTGTATAATTCTATTTGATGAAATTGAAAAGGCACATAGAGATGTGTTCAATGTATTGTTACAAATACTTGATGATGGTAGATTAACTGACGGTCAAGGTAAAGTAGTTAATTTTAAGAATACAATAATTATAATGACATCTAATTTAGGCTCAGATCTTCTTCTTAAAAATAACAATAAAGATGAAGTAATTAACATGGTTAAAAATAGTGGATATTTTAAACCAGAATTCTTAAATAGAATTGATGAAATAATTGTATTTAACACATTAAATAAAGATGTACAATTAAAAATTGTTAACAAGATGTTACAAGAATTAAATGTAAGATTAGCAAATCAAAATATTCATTTAACATTTAGTGATTCTTTAAAAGAATACATCTTGTCTCAAGCATTTGATATAACTTATGGTGCAAGACCTATAAGACGTTTCATTCAAAAATATATTGAAACATTTATCGCAACTGAAATCGTAAAAGGTAATATACTTCCTGATAAAGATTATGTATTAGATAATATTAGAGGCGAATATAAAATATTTGATTATGTAAATTAAAAAAAAGGGCGTCATTTAAAATGACGCTTTTTAAATTATTTAATCTTTTTAATTTTTGAAATGAAAAATCCTTCAAATTCTTTAGAAGGTTTAACTGTAATAACACCATCTATAGAACTTGGTAATAAATTAGATTTATCAATATCTAATTCAATTTTTTCAATAACAATTTTATCATTTAAAACTTTCTTTAAAATATTTTCATTCTCTTCTTTTAAAATTGAGCATGTTGAATAAATTAAAGTGTGCCCTGGCTTTAGAATTTCTAAAGCCTTTTTTAATAATGCTAATTGAGTTTTAGCTGAATTTAAAACTAATTCATATGAAAAATACTTCATATCTTTAGGATTATTTAAATTTAAAGTACCACTACCTGAACAAGGTGCATCTAATAAAATAGTATCAAATCTAAAGAATTCATCTAATTTCTTTGCATCTGTAACAATAACATTAGCTTTAGCCTTTTGCATATTTAGATTATATTTTAATCTATCAGCTCTAATTTTATTAGCTTCAACAGCTAATAAATCTTTTTTATTTAAAGTCAATGATGCAATTTCGCATGTCTTTCCACCAGGTGCAGCACACATATCTAAAATTTCATTTGAAGTATCTAAATCCAAGAATAGTGGTGGAATTTGGCTTGATAATGATTGGAGATAAATCTTAGCTTCTTTAAATAAATCAGTATTAGATAAATCCATTTTTTCTTCTAAAATATATGCATCAGAAAAAAAGTTAGGATTTTTAAATTTAATATTATTTTCAATTAAAAATTTATCTACTTCTTCTTTAGTTGAAGTAAGTCTATTTAATCTAAATGATGTATTTCTTGAAGTTTTAAAGCCTTCCATTATTGAAATATAATCATTAGGATATTCTTTTTTTATAAGATTTTCTAATTCTTCTTTAGTTATCATTTAGCACATCACCTAATTCTTTAACATTATCACAAATTAAATCATTTTTTAGTTTTAAAATATCTTTTAAACAATATCCATAAGATACACTAACACATTTTATATTAGCATTTTTAGAAAATTCAATATCAACTAAAGAATCTCCTACATAAATAATATCTTCTTTAGTTATATCTAATTTATTCATAATCTCTTCAAGTACGTAAGGATTAGGCTTTAGTGGTACTCCTTCTCTTTGACCTACCACTAAATTAAAAATATTAGGAAAATATTTATTTATGATTTCTTTACAATCTTTATCAGGTTTATTAGATAGTACAGCTAATAAATAACCTTTTTTTGCTAAATCATTTAATAATTCAACAATTCCATCATAAGGTCTAGTCTTATTCATTCTTATTTCGCTATATCTTTCTTGATATTTTTTAAAAACTTCATCAAAAAATGCATTTTTTAAGAACAGTCTAGTATCATATCTATGATAAATACTTCTTAATACTAAATCTTTAGCACCATTACCAACATATGTCTTAGTTTCATCTAATGAATTTTTTCGTATATTAAAAGAAGACAACGCGAAATTAATCGCGTCGTTTATATCTTCTAATGTATATAAAAGTGTTCCATCTAAGTCAAAAATTATACATTTCATTATAATTGAACGCTAACAACATCTTCATCTGTTAAAAGATTTTTTATTGTTACCTTTCTATTTTCAATTACACCATAAGAATGTATCATTTTTTCTTTTGGTATTGAAGTTGAACCTGGGTTTATGTAATAAACAGGTCCAACATTTTCAATATTAATTACATGACTATGTCCATATAATACAACTCCATCATTTACATTAATAGGGCTATTAGGATTATGAACATGGCCATGTGTTAAATAATAATTAATCCCATCTATCTCAACACATGCTTCACGTAAAATAGGAAATTCTAATACCATTTGATCAACTTCTGCATCACAATTTCCTTGTACGCAAATAATCTTATCTTTAATTTCGTTTAAAATAGGTATTACTTTTTTAGGATTATAATCTTTAGGAAGATCATTTCTAGGTCCATGATATAAAATATCACCAAGTAATAATAACTTATCGAAATTACCTTTTTTAAATTTTTCTACTAATAAATTAGCATAGTAGAAAGAACCATGTATATCACTTGCAAATAAAACTTTCATATTAATCTCCTTTTAATTATCTAAATAAATTCTTAATGTCATCTTTTGATAATTTATTAACAAAATCTTCTTCTGAAATAACTTCATCTGTTAACATTTGTTTACGATTTTGAAGTTCAACAATTCTATCTTCAATTGTATCCTTATTAATTAATTTGATAACATTAACTTGATTCTTTTGACCAATTCTATAAGTTCTGTCTGTAGCTTGGTTCATGGCAGCAACATTCCACCATGGATCATAGTGAATAACTGTATCTGCACTTGTAAGAGTAAGACCTGTACCACCGGCCTTTAATGAAATTAGGAATACTTTAATCTCTGGATCATTATTAAAATTGTTTACTAATTCAATTCTTTCTTGGGCTGGTGTTTTACCTGTAAGAATAAAGTATTTAATACCTGCGGCTTTTAATCTTTCTTCAATAAATCCAAACATTGATGTGAATTGAGAGAAAATTAACATCTTATGTCCATCTTCAATCTTTTCATCTACAATTTCCATTAATTTATCTAACTTAGTATTACGAGTCTTAACATCCTCTAAGAATAATCTTGGTTCACAAGCTAATTCTCTTAAACGAGTTAATAAACTTAATACATGTGAAATTGCAAAATTATCTTTTGCGATTTCATTTTGTGCTTCAAGAAGATATGCATCATATAATTTTCTTTCTTCTTCAGACATAATATTGAATACAGGGTATTCAATCTTCTCTTTAAGATCAAGAACATCCGCTTTTAATCTTCTTAAGATAAATGGAGAAGCCTTCTTATTTAATTCTTGAAGTAATTGTTTATCTTGGAAGTTTTCATAATTCTTAGCGAATTCTTTCTTAGTTTTCATATAACCTGGTAATATGAAATCAAAAATTGACCATAAATCAATTAATGAGTTTTCAATTGGTGTACCTGTTAATGCGAACTTAGATTCACCTTTTAACTTCTTACAAGCTAAAGTCTTTAATGCGTCTGGGTTCTTAATAAATTGAGCTTCATCTACAATAATTGTCTTAAATGTTTTACCTTCATATTTGTCAATATCCATACGTAATGATTCATAACTTGTAATCAATACTTTTTTCTTATTATATGCATCATCGATTACATCTTTATCACGAGATAGTCCATAAATTACTTCTACAGGAATTTGTGGAGCGAATTTTTTAAATTCAATTTCCCAGTTAAAGATTAATGATGTTGGTGCGACAACAATTGAAGATTTTTCTTGATAGAATGTATCAATTAATGCGATAACCTCAAGAGTCTTACCAAGTCCCATGTCATCAGCTAAGACTCCACCTAAATTATAACTAGATAAAATCTTTAACCACTTAAATCCTTGAAGTTGATAATCTCTCAATTGATTCTTAATTGTATCATTTAATTCATATTCTAATGAATTATAATTGATCATATCATTACTAAACTTATCTAATAATTGATTTGATTCAATTAAATCTTTATAACGAGATGAAATAAAATATGCTTGATATAATGGTATTTGAATATTATCAGAAATATTATCAACACCAAGTTCTGTAACCAGCTTATCAAATAATTCAGCTGTGTCAGGATCAATTGAAATGATTGTATCATCATCTAATTTAACATAATGCTTATTCTCTTTATACGCAATTAAAATATCCTTTAACTCGTTTGCGTTATACTTCATTCCATCAAATGTTAATGTTATAATTGAACCAGTTAAATGGAAACGAAGTTTATTAGAATTCATCTTATAGAATTTTTGGTTTTCAATATTCTTATCAATATATAATGTGCCATATTCTTTAAATAAATCTAATTTAGTATTTAAAATATCGCATACAGTATCAAAATCATTGATTGAGTAATTATTCTTTTTAACAAATCCTAAATTTCTTACAAGAAGTTTATAATTTTTCTTTTTTAAATAGAATGTTTCTTCTTCAAAATCACCATCATAATGAAGTTTTAAAGAACCACCTTCATAGTTTAAATAAGTATTAATTACAATTTCATCTCTCTTTTCATTTTCAAATGTGTTAACTTGATTTTTGTATAGAGGATAGAAATTATTTAAGAAAATTTCTTTATTATTTTGATTTAATTCTAATGTCTTCTTAATAGATAAATAATTTATTAAAGATGAATACATTAAATCTTTATGTGATATAACATGAATTGTATCTGCAACAAAAACATATGAGTTAGATTTAGTTATTAAAACCTTAAAATCATAGAAATTTAATCTTAATAAATTATCTTCAAGTACTAATTTAACCTTAGGCCATTCAGTACTAAACTCAGCTTTCATCTTATAAACTGAATTATCATAATAAAGACGTTTTAAGTTTTCATTATAAATGATATTTAATGTTTCAGCGGGAACAATAGTAAATAGTCCTTCAGATTTAATTGAATCTTTAATTAAATATAAGATATCAATAATTTTTTTGCCCTCATCATCAAAATACTTATATTCAATTCTATATTTATTATTGTTGATTGTGACAATTTGTTTAGTATCTAAATCTTTGATGAATTTAGGAAGATCTACTACATCAATTTCATCATCTCTACATTTAAATTTTAAAGATAAAACTAATTTATCATCTCTAAATGATAAAATAGGTAGAAGTGTATATTCAAATACATTTCTTAAAATATTTATTTCCATTAAGTCTTGCATGAACTCATCTTGCTTAGCATTATCAAAGAAAACCTCTTCGCTTTCTTTGTCTGTAAATAATGTATTAAGCTTATCACGTAGTACAAAGAATAAACAAATCTCATGTCTACAAAGTCCATTATTTAATTTACAAGAACAATCACCTTTTACATCTTTTCCATATTCAATAGTAACTCTTTCATCATTAAAAATAGCACTGGCTTTGAATGATAGAGTTGGGATTCTTACTATCTCAAATTCAAATTCTTCATAATCCTTTAATTGATAAAGTTTATACCCCTCATTTAATTCCTTTAACGAATCAGCTTTCTTTCTGATTTCAGAAATTTCAATTTTTGACATAAATTCACCATCCATATATAAAAATTCCCACTTTATCAATTATACCATACCTAAAAGGAAATTTAAACATTTAAACCTTATAAAATCTCTTTATTTTTGTAGAATTGTAAAGAATATTGAAAAAGAATGGACTTAACGTCCATTCAATTATTTCTTTAAAGTTTTATTTAGGCACCATGAATAAGATGTAATTGCTTGTTCAGCATTAAACCTTTCACCAAATGTTGAATAATTTAAGAATTCCTTAAATGTTGCATAATGATCATCTGTAAATACAATTACAGGATTTTCATCATAATTAGTTGCATTAAATCCAGTATTCCATACAACTAGTCTTCCTGTTCCTCTACTACCTGTTGAATATGTACCAGATACATCTATATCTAATTCATAATAAACAAAATTATCTTTATAGAAATATGGCACGGCTGTTGCATATCCATTTTGTCTTGAATATTCAGATACTTGACGAACCTTATTAGATGTAAAGATATTTTTTAATTGTTTTACACCTTTCTTTGTTCCATAATTTGCTGGCCATGTATGGAATAACATATAATAATTTGCTACATCAACAGGATCTGTGTAGGCATATTGATCTGGATTTGATTGACTTCTTGCCCAATCACTTGTTGCATATGTATATTCTTTGTATTCTGATACTGAATATGTTCCATCATCATTAATATTTAATTTAGATGGAGCCTTTCTTACAACACCAGGTGTAGGTGTATAAGTATCATAAAAATCAGACATATTAATTCTTAAATCTGAATATGTTAACTCTGTCTTATCTACTTCTGTTACATTATCATATTTAATAGTTAATTTATTAATTGTAAAATCTGATGATGTTGAACAAATCTTAAAATAACTAGCTGGAGAAATTCTTAAAGTAATTGTTGTAAATGTAGAACTTCTTTTAATGTCATATTTTTCGCTATAAGATTTGTCAAGTGAAGCTAACAAATATGCATCCGAATCAGCTGAATAAGTCATTTCAATTTGTCTAATGCCATTATAAGGATCCTTATTAGCTATGCAAGAAGGATGAGGATTGATTGAAAAAGATGGATTCTTTAACAATTTAACAAGACATCCACTTGGTGAAGTGGTTCTATAATAAGTTAAATTAGTTTTACTAGAATATCCATAATTTCCCGTTGAATAAGAATTATCACCGATTTCATCTGATTTAATTGTTTTATCCAACAAATCTATATTAGTATAATCTGTAGTTGAAGTATAAGAACTTGAACTAGAACTTGATGAACTAATATTTTCTGAAGTAGTTTTAGTTTCTGTTGTAGTACTGAATTCAGATGTAGTAGTGCTACTTTCACTACTACTTGAACTACTTTTACTTGAATTATCTACCGCAATATTTGAAGATTCACTACTAATTTGAGAAATAGTAGTTGAAGTTAAATTAAGTTCCTGGCAAGAAGATAAAACTAAAGCTGTAAAAGCTAAGCTTAAAAATTTTGTAGTTTTTTTCATATTCTTCTGTCTTTCCTTTTATAAAGTATGTTTTAATTATATCACAATTAATATTACAATTTATATACATTTTCTTTATTTTGTATAAAAAAAGCATCTTTATTTCTAAAGATGCACTTTAATTATTTATTTTTTGATAAAATTGTAGGGTTAGACCATACATATGGTGTTAAAGTTTGTTCAGCATTAAATCTAGGAGCTAATACACCATAATTCATATATTCTCTAAATGTAGCATAATGGTCATCTGTATATACAGCAACAGGGTTTTTATCATAACCTTTACCATTAAATCCTTTTCCCCAAACTACAACTCTACCGTTACCTCTATTAGTGAATGAATATGTGTTATTTAAATCAATATCTAATTCATAATATGTTCCACCATTATCAGGGACAGCTGCACCATATCCATAATCACCACTATATGGAGATACTCTTCTTAAGCATGAACTTGAGAAATAATTACTACCTAAACCTGATTCATATTCTTCTTTTGTAAAGTAATTTATAGGATATGTATGGAATAACATATAGTAATTCATTACATCAATAGGATCTAATAAAGCTAAATCATCTGCATATTTATCACTATAATTAGCTTTTAAATAATCTCTTGTGTGATATGTATATTCCTTTGTTTCATTTATAGTATATGTACCATCAGCATTTATTGTAATATCAGTTGGAATACTTCTTACATCACCATCAGAAACATTATAATTAGTATATAAATCATCCATATTAATTTTATTAGCTTTATATGATAAATAATCATAATCATCAACTGGAGTCTTACCATCATATCTAATTGTCATAGATTTGATTGTTAAATTACTTTTACCAGTTGTAATTTGATAATAGCTTGCATTATCAAATCTAACAATTGCATACTTATAATCTCTTCCGCTTGATGCAGGAACTACAGTCTTATTCTCTTCACTCATCTCACGGCTTTCAGAAGCATAAACATAGAATTCACTTTCAGATTTATAAGTTAATTCAATAGCTTTAATTCCTTTAATACCACTTAGATTCATAACACTTGAACTCATTTCATATCCTGAAATGTTAGGTGAAGGTAAAAGTGTTGTAAATACTGATGATAAATATGTTTGTGCTCTATATACACCAACATTATATTTTTCATATGCAACAAATTGAGGGCTACTTCCTTTACCACAATTTGTAGAATCATTAAATACTTTAGTAAAAAGTCCGTCATTAATAGTTGATGTACTTTCATCACTCGTATGACTAGTTTCACTAGAAATAACGCTTTGATTTAAAGTAGATGTATAATCAGTTGTACAACCACTTGTAAATAAAATTAATCCCATTACCCCAAATAATAAAATTTTCTTCTTCATATCAATTACCTGCTTATTATTCTTGTAAAATTTTTAATTTCGATGGTCATTGTACCATCATCGTTATCTTTAATTTCAATATTATCCTTATTAAGGAAATAATCATTTGGAATAGTTAATTCTATTCCTGTATCAGTTTTAATCTTAGAATTTTTAGTTTTATTTGAAACTAATTCATATTCAAGTGGTTCTGTTTCATTGATACCTTTTTTCTTTAAATCATTAATAAATTCTTTTTTTACACTATCATTTTTAAACACATCATCAGCTAAAGATACTATATCTAAATATTCTTCATCCATATGACGATTAAAATGTTCTTTAGCATTTACAATAGCTTCAGTCTTGTCTAATCCATCTGCCTCTGATAATTTGACTACGGCATTTTTAACGGCTTTATAAATATCATTTGTTGATGGTTTAAATGTAGCATCAACTACATTTTCTTCTAATACTTTATGCTTAACTCCATCAATTTTTCTAAGTTTTTCAACTGAATAAAATTTTAAAGATGGTAATGATACAATCATAAATGTATTAATTTTTAGACTTGATTGAGGTAATAAATCTAATGATTTAGTTATTTGATTATTAGTTTTACCTTCATTTTGATACATTATGTGCGTGATAGCTTGTTCATTATCTAAGAAGATAAATGCTAAATTATCTTCATTATTTTCCCTATATTCTACTACTAATAAATCACTTGAAATATAAGTTTCGCTTTTTTTAAGTGCCTCAACAAATTGTTTAGATACTAATTTTGCAAATTCAGTAAAGTTAGTATCTTGACTAAATGTTTGAAGAGTTTTTCTAAGTTCTGATGTTTCTCTAAATTCTCCTTCACGCTTACTAGCATTCTTTTTAATCTTTTCAATAATCTTTGTAACATATTCATTAGTCAAATCTTTAGTAAAATCTAATTCAGAATCACTATAAATATATTGACTATTTCTTAAATCTAAAATTTCTAGTACGGCATGTGCAATAATCATAAAAATAATCTCCAAAATCAGTGTATAAATATTATAACATAAACATTTACTAAAAACACAAAAAACTAAACCAAAGAAGTATAAATTTAGATACATTAAAAATAAAAAAAGTATATTAAATTCTACGTAGTATCGTATATCGACTATAAATTCTAAGTAGTACT
>CAMNHY010000002.1 GCA_946540005.1 uncultured Clostridium sp. | reverse complement strand
AGGATGAAGGACGAATCGAACACAAAGGTTCTACAAAATCAGGCTACTGGGAAATTAAATAATTTAATATTCAAATAATATAATTTAACATTAAGAATGCCAAAAAAGCAAAGAGAATGATATTCGTTTTAAAAACTGGCATCCTTTATTTCTATATTTTATAATATTTCTGTGATGTTATCATAGATAAACTAAATTACTTCTATTTTACTATATACAATTATGTTTCTGAAATTTATAGAGGGTTAAATATTTTGACAATGCTTATTTTTTAGAAGAAGATGGATATATTTTAATGTATTTGATGAGGAGAAGGTTGTATTATGAAAAAAATCTTAAAAATAATGTTATCAATTTATATTGTTCTGGCTTTTGTTTTTGGCGTGTTTGGCATGGTTTTAGATGTTTTAGATACTCTATGTATTTTATTTATTTCTCCACAAACATATAATATAATATTAACTTTTTTATGGCTATTTTACTTACCAGCTATATTATTTTTATTTGTTAAATTCGTTTCAAAGAAATTAAAAAGATAATTTATATGGTATAGCTTTCAGTCAAGGCTCCTTATGTGGAGGAGAAAGTATATGGATGATTTTGATTTATGTTCAATCTGAAATTGGTAGAGCATCAGTAGAAAATGCACTTAAGAAATTATGTGATGATGGAATAATTGAAAAACATGGAGGTGGACGTTCAGTTTTCTATTCGCCTAAAAACTAATATAAACTCCTAAAATTCAAAAAAAATAGGAGAATAAAATGCGGATTATTTTCAAAATCTGTTAACATTGTTAGAAAAGATGGTATTGCGCATTAGGAAAGATATTATGATAAAGATTGAAACCCTCATCTTGATATTGATTTCACTAATCATGGTAATCAAAAAAATCCAGTTGTTCCCACAAAACACAATTGGATAAGACTTCCTAATAGAAAATGGATTAAAAAATTCTGATTGCTTAGTATCTAGGCAATCTTTTTTTAAATAATTGTATATGGTATTTTATTCATATAAGGAGGTATTCTATATTGAATACTAAATACTATATGTTTTTCATTATTCTTCAAACCAATGAGTTTTAATGGCAATGTAAATTACTAATCCAAGAATTAGAACAATTCCTATGAATGAAATAAAATCAATTAGGTAATCTATATGAAATGTTTTATATTTTTCTATGCCTTTTAATTTGTTATCTGATAAATCTATGTCTGTTTCATCATTATTTACTTCAAAATAATATTTCTTGTAGTAAGCTGTACTTATCGATGGAATACAAATTAAAAAAATTTCAGTAAAACCATATAAAGATTTTTTTAATATAGTTGTAAATACATTTTTTTCTTCATATACGGATAACTTTATAATTGTTTTTTTATCTGCATCAATAATTTGAGGTGCATGATTTATTATTTTCATTTTTTGACCGTTTTTAACATACTTTACTATATAATTTCCTGTAATGTTTAAATTTATTTTTGCCATTATTCACCTTTTGCAATTCTAAAAAAACTTCATAAAATTAATTTAATTTTACTAAATTTAAGGATTTATGTCTATACATTGTAGGTATTAATCCTTTAATCCTTTAAATATGGTACTTTAAATCAACATGGTATACATATTATGATTTTAATAAAAATTAATCTTTTACAAAAAATGTGTAAAAATATATTTACATTTTACATAAAAAGTGTAAAATATAATTATAAGAGGTGGTTGAATGAGAAATATACCCGATTTAATTACAGTATCAGAATTAGCTAGATTAATAAATGTATCTAGACCTACATTATATAAATATAAAGAAATGTATGAAGCAAATGATACTGAATTAGGAATTAAATATAAAGAATTATTTGATTTTATAGAAAAATGTTTAGTTAAAAACGAAATATATAATTATACAAATAATATATTTACATCAAGCGATAATTCATTAACTGATAAATTAAAACTTGATGAAAATAAAGAGTTAGTTACTTTGTTTAATAAAATTATAGATAATAAAGATAAAATAAATATAGAAGAATTAAATAAATATATAGATGAAAAAATAAAGGAGAATTAATATGGAAAATATTGAAAAAGATGTATCAAAAGCTATTAATATGGTAAAGAAGCTAGATTATTACATTAAAAGAATTAGAATTAATGAAGATTTAGTTTATGAAGAACAAGAATATAAAAAATATCAGCCTTCATTAATTGGAAAATCTGAAAATGTATTTTCTAAATTAGGAAAGAAATTAAATAATTTTTCTAATAAAGATAATTATGAAAAACATTTAGAATCTTATAATTTAAAAAAATCAATATTAGATAATTTAACTAAAAAGGCAGAAGAAGAAAAATATTATTTAGATGATTATTCAAGTGCTAAAGATTTATCAAAGACAATTTTTGAAAAAGATGTATATCATGTAGCTCGTACTGAATTTTTAATGAATGTAATTTTAGATTCAACTATTAATTATGAGATGAATAAACAAACATTTGGAAAAGTGGCAGAATTATTTGATCTAAATTATGATGATATTAAAAACTTAGAAAAAGAAATTAAAGATGCATATAAAAATATTTCATATGATAAATCAACAAATGTTAAAGTAGCAATTATGGTAGGATCACTTGTTGCGGCCCCATTATTAATTTATGGTGGAATAGTAGCATTTGGTGCTGTAGCTGCAACAAGTGCTACATTACCTGTAGGCACACACTTATTATATACATCAATTGCATTACCTTTGTGTCTTGCAGTTGCTGCAATTGAACCTTTAGCTTTAGGATTAACTGCAGGTGGAATTTCATATGCAGCATTAACTGTTGAACAAAAACTTATGGTTCGTAAACAATTTAAATCACTTACTTTAAATCAAATGGCAATGTCTCTTGCAAAGACATCTATATTAATGTCTTTAGTAAAGAATTCTAATGATCCTGAAGCTCAAAAATTATATGATTCATATATTGAACAATATATCGATTTAAAAAGTGATTGCGATTTAAGTTTATTTAAAACACATGATGATAATAAGGCAGCAGAAAAGAATGCAGTATTCCATAATGCTGATAATTTCTTAAAAACAAAATTATCATTAGCATAGTATACAAATTATATTTGAGGAAATAGTTATGAATTTAAAAGAAAAGTTTAGTGAAAAATTTTATGATGGCTTAGTTAAGTGTAATTTTGTTAATGATTTAGAAGAAATTATAAATACTAATGGAGATATTAATGTAGATTTAGATGATTTCATCAATATATCAAATGGTGAAGTTGTTGGTGCTATATCTCAATATCTTAATGATATGAAAGATGAACTAATTATTAAAAAAATTAGTGATAAGAAACCTACAGATTGCATATTATATATTTCTAAAGTTTCAAAGCTTCAAGATATAGAATATTTTGTGATTAAATTAAAAACTTTATATCCAGATTTAAATATAATAACTGGAGCTAATGAAGGTAATAATTCAAAAATTAAAGTTCAAGCTTTATTAACTTGTAATAAATAATATATTTTGTGTATAGACCATAAGTTTGACCAAATGGAAAAGACTTATGGTTTTTTTATTGAAACGACATATAAATGATTTTTATTATATGTTAGGAGTATTTACTAATGCTAATCAATATAAATTTGTACAAGATAAATCAAAAAAAAATACAACATATTCAATAGCAATAAATAATAGTTCAATATTGATTTATATAAATGAAAGTGTGAATATAGATCCATTAAATAAAACAAACCAACAAATAAATACAATTGAAATCTTTTTAAGTGTAATTGATGATGTTAATAAAATTTTTAAATTTGGTATAATATAATTATATTTAAACTTTTAGAGAGGCATTATTTATGATACATTATTTTTTTATACCATCAAAAACACAAGTTAAGAATCAAAATTGTAATGAGTGGGATTTTGTAACTATGTTTAATTCAAAATTAATTAATGAAAAAAATCTATGTCCACATATCATTTATACAAACGATAACAAAGATCTGTACGATAAGGTTTCAGGAAAATGGAATGAAATTCAAGGATTAAACAATTTTAAATTAACAAAAATTGAGATAGCGAAACAAGATGATAGTGATAATTACTTTTATGAGTTATTAGATGAAATTAAGTGTTCTGTTTCAAAGATGAAGGATAAAATTGTGATTGCAATCACAGGTGGAGCTGTATTTTTATTTTCATGGTATATGATTGCATATAGATTGAAACATGAAGGCTATGATGTTGAAATTCTAGGAATTAATTCAAAAAAATCTTCTAATGAACAAAGTGTGTCATTCTCGTGGGAAAATGAAGAGTATAAAAATGAAGAGAATTTAGATTTAGTTAAAGAATCAATTCAATACAGTAAATTTAATATAGATTCAAGATTAGATTTAGCATTGGAATCTTATAACTATTCGTATGCACTAGAATTAATTGATTCTAGTAATGTTAAGAGTAAATGCGTATTAAAAAAATTAGAGACATTAATTGAATTGTATGCTAATCAAAGTTTGGACCCAATAGCTTGTTTTCTAAAAGCTTCAAAGGCTAAAAATTTAAAAAATTATAAAGATGCAATTGTTGAACTAGATTTAGCATTTAAATTTATACTTAAGAACAAAAAAATTTCTGATTTAAGAAAAGATGATATAAATTATATCAAGAAACAATTAAAAAAAGATTCTTATAAAGATATTATTTCAATTAACTTTGAAAATATTGAATCCGAACTTAATAGAATTAGTGATATTAAGATTAAGAAATTAAGTGAATATCGAAATAGTATTCAGCATGCTAACATTAAAAACATGGAAGCTAATAAAATTAATTACGAAAAAATCTTAGAGTTTTTAATTGATGATAGCACTTTATTTAATACAAAAAATATATCAAATAATATTAATGATTGTATTTTGAAAGATGTGAGAGAAAATAATCTTTACAAAAATGAAGAGAATTTAGGAGAGGAAAAGATTGTTGTTATGTCCATTTTGGGCTCTAATGATCCAATTAATAACAATGGAACCACACTTCCAAAAATGGTAATAAATAGATTAGGAAAAGAATCAAAAAAAATAGAAAAAATGATTTATATTGTTACATGTAATTTCAAAAACTATTTTAAAAATCATAAAAATATTTTGGAAAGATTTAAGCAAAAAGTAGAAAATGTATTTAATGATATAAAGATTGAATATTTATTTATTGGAGATTTTAACATTTATGAATCACTGGATTCTCTTGTTGAAGCTCCTTATAAAGAAGAACTAGATGACAATAATGATTTGATTAACGAATTTAATTATGATGAAATGCTTAATAGATTTAAAGATTATTTCAATCAATATAATGAGTATAATTATTATTATTGTGCAAGTTCTGGATTACCAATGCTAAGAATAAGTATTATTATGGCTCTTTCATTAGATAATAAGTTTAGAATTTTTAATATTAAGGAAATAAAAACAGATAGAAAATTTACTCCAAAAAAAGATGAAATAAAATATGTACCTGAAGTAAAAAACATAAAAGTTTTAGAAAAGATTACTGTAAGGCCGGTTGCTAAGGAAATGATAAATGAAAAAAATTATTATTCAGCTCCATATATAGTATTAAATTATGAATGTGAAAAAGAATTAAAGAATTTAGTTGATTTAATTAATGGAGAATACATTGAAAAATTTAAACCGACGGAAGTAGAATTGTATAACAAATTAATATTTAATGAAATATCTTTAAATTATAATGGAAATAATAAAGAAATAAAAAAGGCTAAAAAAATAAGTGCAATATATGATTTTTACCCAGTATTTACTCAAATTATAGGAAATTTATACATTGAAGACATTTTTGAATGTGATTATGAGAATAATATAGATAATTATATAAAATGTAGAGAAAAATATATTGATACAAAACATATTGAAGAATGTATTGATACTCCTTACAAATTTAAAAATGATAAAGGAATACAAAATATGTTGAAAACTATTGACCAAATAAAAGATAAAGCATTCAGCAACCATAACACAGAATTATATAGTGATCTGAAGAAAAGTAAAAGTAAAATTCTGTCAATAGTATATACAACAGAAATTGGAAAATTATTTTTAACAGAAAAACTTAATGTTTCTGAAAAAGAAATTGATGAAGAAATGAATAAAATAAGGGAGTTGAATAAAGTCAGAAAAGATATTTTTCATCATGATGACCAAAAAGGTAAAAATATTAATGTAGATGATATTAAATTATCAACCATTAGGAATGTATATTCTTATATGATTAAATATTTGAAAAGTTTAGGTATTGGTAAGAACTACGAAGAATATAGAAAAATTGTAATAACAGCTATTGATAATTTAGAAAAAGTATACGATAAGAATTAATAATTTATTTAAAAAGACAAGCTAAACTTGTCTTTTTATTTTTGGTAGACATATTTGTCATGTTGAAATGCTTATAATTAATATAAGATAAATGTGTAAATCGTAGGAGAGTGATCAATTATGAAAGAATATTATAAAGTTGTTTGTAAATGTGGGCATGTTGGGAAAAAACACTATCTACCAGTAACATTTTGTGTTTATGCAGAAAATGGTAAAGAAGCTGCAAAAATAGCACGCAACATTCCTCGTGTTAAGCACAATCATAAGGATGCAATAATATCTTGTTCAAGGATAAGCTTTAATGAAGCTCTAAAAATTAATGAAGCTAATTCATTAGATGTTTATCTAAAATGTTCATCTATCCAAGAACAAAGAGCATATTGCCATCTTGATGATCGTTTAATGGATGATAACATTATTGAAAATGTAGATAATCCTAATCATATCTTTAGAACAAATTATAAGCGTATGAAGGATAAGGAAGATATTAGGATGTTTATGTTTGAGAAACAAGAATATTTAGAAAGCGTAGGTTATTAATATGAAAATTATAAATTTAACTCCACATAAAATTTCAATATATAAAGATGATATTCTAGTCAGAACGTATGAGTCTAAAGGCGTTGCTAGAGTATTTCAAAAATCTATTGTCGTTGATAATATTGATGGAATATTTATCTACAAAAACATATATGGAGATGTTTCTGGTTTACCTGAAGAAACTTCTAATACATTTTATATTGTCAGTAAAATTGTTGCGGATGCTTGTCCTCACAGATCTGATTTACTTTTAACAAATGATTGTGTTAGAAATGAAGAAGGTGTAATTATTGGCTGTAGATCCCTATCAAGGGTGTAGTTTGTAGATTATTAAAAGGAATAATTAATTAAAAAGAGGAAATTTATTATGTATAAAGATAGCGTAAATGATAAAATAAAAAAATTAAATAGAAAGGTTAACTTTTATCCAAGTACAAATACTTTTTTATGTTCTTATAATGATAAGAATTTGAATTATATTTCTAAAGATAGTATGGGTATTCATTTAACCTTTCAAGGTGAAGTTAATTCGTTTATTAATATAAAAAAAACATTAATAATTATATTTGTTGCTTGTCCAAAATTAAAATGTCAATATGGACTTGTTTACGATTACAAAAATGGAAAATTTTATAAAACTGTTTTTGACACAAACTCTATTTCTACGACAGAAATTATTGTTAGAGATTCTAATTTTAGATTTAAGCCAGCACAAGAAATTTCATGGAACATAGCAAATGTTATGAAAGGAAATGTAATTGGTAAATATTCGAATAATGGTAAACCGTTAAGTATAATAGAATTAGTAGATGATGCTGTATATGTGTCTGAAACAAAATATAATATGAAAAATGGATATAGTTTCAGCTTAGGAAATGATTATATATGGTTAGAAAGAATTAATGGTAAATCAAATGGTCGATATGGAATGAGATTATCTAAAGATAATGCAGGTCTATATTTATCTGTAGACAATAATGGAAAGAGTTATATTGCAGACTTATCAATAAATAAAGATGGAACGATTAGATACAGTAAGAATGCTGGTGAAAGTGTTGATTTCTTTACTTTAAAAGATAAGCCTACATCAAGTGAAGTACAAACAATTATTCACGATTTATTCAATGATTTTTTTCTTCAATTAGAAGAGGCTGGTGTTGAGATACCTAGTTCTTTAGATAACAAAGATATAGTAAGTAAAAATAATTCTAACTCAAATAATCCTTTTGAAGAAATTGATTCTTTAGTAGGTCTATCAAATTTAAAAAATGAAATTAGAGAAACATGTGCATTAGCCTTAAAAAATAATAAGCATAAAATTAACTTACACATGGCTTTCTTAGGCAATCCTGGAACGGGTAAAACTGAAGTAGCAAAAATGATTGCTGATATCTATTACAACACCAAAGTTTTACCTACAAGGAATTTTATTAAAGTTTCAAGACAAGATCTTATTGGTAAACATGTTGGAGAAACAGAAGATATTGTTAAAAATCTTGTAGAGAGGGCGTTAGGTGGAGTTTTATTTATAGATGAAGCTTATGCATTATTTGAATCTGAAACAACTAGAGATTTCGGATATAAGGCTATTGTAGTACTTGTAGATCTTCTTGAAAAATATAAAGGTAAGTTTTGTTGTATATTTGCAGGATATCCTAATGAAATGAAAGAATTCTTTTCTTCTAATTCAGGATTAGAGAGTAGAATTCCGACGAAAATCACTTTTGCAGATTACACAAAAGAAGAATTAAAAGAAATCGCTAAGATTTTTTTAAAGAAAAATGAATATTTAGCAAGTGATGAAATAGTAAGTGAAATATCATCTATAGCTGAAAATGCTAGATTTAGTCCTAATTTTGCAAATGCACGTGAAGTTCGTAATATCTTTGAACGGTTAATTCGTTATCAAGCTATTAGAACAATGGATGATCCTGAGGATAGAATTATTACAAAAGATGACCTTAATGAATATAAGAATAGGTTCAAAATTACAACGAAAGAAGTTTATCCAAAAGAAAGTTTAGATATAGATGACTTTAAGAATAATTTAAGTGATAGAATTATTCCTTATACTGATAATAATGATTATATTAGTCAAAGTATATGTTATATCAAATCATATAATAATAATGGGTATTCAGAGGGAACAGGATTCTTAGTTTCGAATAATGGATATATTATTACATGTGCTCATGTAATAAAGGATTCATTAAGAATCGAAGTTGAAAGAATAATATCTGATGATTATTCTAATGAATTAACATCAATTGAATATGCAAAAGCTCAGTATATTGATTCTGATAAGGATATTGCAATTCTTAAGATAAACGGAAATAATAACCATTATCCTCATCTTTCAGTATCTAACGGCAAACCTTTACCATCACTTCGACCTATCGTGATGTTAGGTTTTCCTCTTGGTAAAAATATGTTTAATGAAATGTCAATTAATCAAGGAGAGATTTCTAGTTATCAAGAAATAGATGGTGTTAAAATTATTAATTTATCTATACAGGCTATAGAGGGATTCTCTGGTAGTCCTATAATTGATAAAATGAGTGGAAAAGTTATTGGAATTCTTAAAGGCGTATTTAAAAGTAAGAGTTCAACTATTCCTATGGCAATTAATATATCTGAGATTTTATCTATAGCTGTAGATGAAAGGGAGATGATTAAAGGATAGGTGCATACCGTTTGTTGAAAAAATATAAAGAAATGTTATAATGATGTTAGAGCAAGTTTGATGATCCTCAGATGGAGGATATCAATATGATCAATTTAAAACATAATAATTATAATGTAGTTGTTAAGCAACTACGCCAGCAAGCTGGCTTAACGCTTGAACAAGCTGAGGAATATACTGGCATTAGTTCTCGTACTATTTCTAGATACGAGAATGGTCAGTATGAACCAAGTTTGTATTATGTGTTGAAGATTAGCGAACTTGCCCATCAAGAGGTGCTTATTGCGAGCGCCTCTTGATTTTTATAATAATCATTAAATGTAATATAGCATTTTAAATATTTTTTTTGCATAATAATTGAGTAAAATATATAATGAGTTTTATTTTGTAAATAAAAGTTGTAATAAAAAACAAGCAAAAATGAATAGAATTTAGACAATATTTAATTATAAAAATGAAAGATTTTATTGATTAAGATAATAAAAATGATAAAATAAAGTTGGGTTATATACTAAATGTAATATATATTACAAAAAGTATTGTAACTAAAGTACCTTTAAGGAATAGAGACTAGTCTAGCAAGAATAAGACTTGAGTTTAGATAGTAACTAAAGTACCTTTAAGGAATAGAGACTTTTATAAAGGTATTCCTCTATGATGTTGTCTATGTAACTAAAGTACCTTTAAGGAATAGAGACAGAATAATTTTGATTACGCTCAACACGGATGTAACGTAACTAAAGTACCTTTAAGGAATAGAGACAATTCAACAATCTTTGCTTCAAGCTTTTCACCTTCAGTAACTAAAGTACCTTTAAGGAATAGAGACTTGCTGTCCACTTTGTTTGAATCTTCTCACCAGTAGGTAACTAAAGTACCTTTAAGGAATAGAGACTTGACCAAATTCTTAAAATCGTTAGTGTTTGTCCTAGTAACTAAAGTACCTTTAAGGAATAGAGACATAACAATATCAAAATTTGGGAAAGCCTCGATAGGTAACTAAAGTACCTTTAAGGAATAGAGACCTAGTTCTAAAGAAGTGAATACCACTTGCACATTGTAACTAAAGTACCTTTAAGGAATAGAGACTAGTTTTTTGTTTTGCCATAATATATCCTCCAATTGTAACTAAAGTACCTTTAAGGAATAGAGACAAATGTTTGTTTTCTGCTTCTGAAGCACTTACTTTAGTAACTAAAGTACCTTTAAGGAATAGAGACTCTAACTAATTGATATATAAGATTATCAGCAGTTTTGTAACTAAAGTACCTTTAAGGAATAGAGACATTTTATGCCTTTCGCTTTATCATTATTCTTCAGTTAGTAACTAAAGTACCTTTAAGGAATAGAGACAGGTTTAACATAGTAATGTTTATTATTAACAAATACGTAACTAAAGTACCTTTAAGGAATAGAGACAATTCTTCAATGGTGTCGGCTTGTGAGATAACCTGTGTAACTAAAGTACCTTTAAGGAATAGAGACTCTTTAACAATTCTCTAGTTCTCTTTAAGCACTCTAAGTAACTAAAGTACCTTTAAGGAATAGAGACATTCTTTCCGTCCTTTGTTTGCTTAATTTCCTTTGAGTAACAACAGTACCTTTAAGGAATAATAAATGTTCATTTAATGTTGAGTACCCCAAAAGTTGGACTAGAGAAAACTAGATATACTTAGGGGTACTAATTTTTATTATGAGATAGACACAATTGTCATGTTTATAAGTTGTTTAATAGTATATATTATAGATGTAGCAATAACTAAAATATTTCTTAGTAAGAATGGATTATATGGAGGTTATATGAATATATATCTATATGAAGATGGGGAACTTATTTATGATGATGGCTTAATATTTAAAACTATGGATAAATCAATTTCAATTCCATATCAAAGTGTCAATAATATATTTCTATTTAAAAATGTATTATTTGATACTAATCTAATAAGAAAATTAAATGAATTAGACATAAGACTATTTACTTTTAATAAAAATAATTATTATCTTCTAACAGATAATTTATCACAAGGTGATATAACAGTTGCTATGACTAAGGCGTATATTTCAAAGAAAAGAATAAGTATAGCTAAATCTATTTTAAAATCCGTTTGGCATAATATGATAACTCTATTGCATAGCTATCATATTGATACAACAAATACATTATTTTCTAAATTGAAAAGTGAAATAAAGAATAAGAATGATATAAATATTTTATTATTATGTGAAGCTAAAATAAGAAAATTATATTATTCATATTTTAATGAAATAATTAAGAATCCAGATTTTGAATTTAAATCAAGAATAATGAATCCACCTACAGATCCAATTAATTCATTAATATCATTTATAAATTCACTAATATATAAAGATACATTGATTAATATATTATGTTCAAATTTAAATGCTTCAATAGCTTTTTTGCATTCTGCAACAGATAGAAAAAGTAGTTTAGAATATGATATTTCAGAAATATATAAGCCATTAATTGTAGATAGAGTAATTTTTACTTTAATTAATAATAAGATTATTAATTCTGATGATTTTATTTACAATACCAATATGTGTATAATCAAACCAAATTCAAAGAAAAAAATAATTGAAGTATATGAAAGAAAAATTAATTCTACTGTTACAAAGCATAATAAAAGAATTAAATATAAAGATCTTATATTAAGCGATTGTATTAAATTAAGAAGATATTTATTAAATGAACAAAGACAAATATCCTTTTATAAGGAGTAGAGATATGTATGTAATAGCTGCATATGATGTTGATAAAAAAAGAGATGGGAAATATTTAAGATTATTTAAGAAATATTTGTTTCATGCGCAAAATTCGTTATTTTTAGGAGAATTAACTCAAAGTGAATTTAATAGTTTGCAGAAAAATATAAATAAATTAAATAATGAATCTGATAGGCTCTTATTAATTACTGTACCTAAGAAGACTTATTTATCTATTTTAGATTATAATTCTCAAGATTTATATTTTGTGAGTTAAAATAGTTTCTTTTAGATAGACATAATTGTCGTGTAAACAAATATAGTTTTATATTAAAATTAGTTTGTATTCGTGAGGTGATTTTATGTTTAAAAAATTAAAAAATATTGTTAATATAGCTGTTGATCTTATATTTGAATGTGTTGATACATATATTGAATATAGAACAAACCATAAAAATAAAATGTGAAGTTATTAAACATTTTATTAAAAAATGCTATAATAATAAAAAATGAAAGAATTAGAGAGAATATATGAGAGTAAAAATTACCCTGACATTTGAAAAGTTAGTTATACCGGTTGGATATCAACATATTATTCAAGGATTTATCTATAATAATCTAGAAAAAAATAGTACTTATTATCACGACTTAAAGGGAATAAGCGTATTTAATTTTTCTGAATTATTTGGAAAAAAAACGAAACTTGAGAATACTTTAGTATTTGATAACTTAATGTATTTTTATTTATCAACATATGATTTAAATTTCTTAATATCGATTACCTCCGGTCTTTTACATAAACATTTATCATTCTTTAGGCAAAATGTTTATTGTTCGGATATTGATGTTATTGATGATTGTATTACATCATCAATGATTGAGTTTACAACGTTATCTCCTGTTACAATTCATACAACAGAAGAAAAAAAGACAATTTATTATAAGCCAAGTGACCCTAAATTTTTAGAATATATAAATAGAAATTTATCTCATAAATTAGGGCGTGAGGTCTCAATTATTTTAAATGTGGAAAAAGAAAAGAAATATCTTACCAAATTTAAGGATTTAATTATTATTGAAGCTTATTATTTAGAGGGAACAATTATTGCTGATCCTAAAGTCCTTAAATGCATTTTAGATGTAGGGCTTGGTGATAGAAATAGCCAAGGATTTGGTATGATAGAGATAAAGAAATAGAAAGAGGTAGTATAATGGTCAATTATTTAGTTATTTATGATGTAAGACGTATTCAAGAATACATCTTTCAATCTAATAAGATAAAAGAAATAACTGCTGCATCAGATATGGTTAGAACTTATCTTGATTCTAAGCTTGCAGTGGTTGCAAAAAAATATGGTATTAGTGTTGATACTAATTGGAAGAATCATATTAAAGATGTTAACGATAATATTAATTTTTATTTAAATAGTTTTAAAGATAATCATATAGAATATGTTGCACTTGGTGCTGGGAATTTATTCATATTTTATCATGGGGATAATCAATTATTTATAGAATATAATAATGCACTTCAAGAGGCATTTTTGTTTGAAACAGGAAGTCTTCAGTTAGCTTACGCTAAGGCAACAATTGATGAAAACACTAAGAGTTTCTTTAATCTTCGTAATGAGGCAAAGAAGGAACTTGATGAAGTTAAGAAAAGAATGGCAAGACTAGTTATAAATAATTATCTTCCTATTTCTAAGCTAGATCCAATTTATAGCACTCCTATTATTGGTACATACGATAATAGAGATATAACATTACTAAGTAAACTTAAGCTCGAACATTATAAGAATATGGAACAAATATCTTCAATTAAGTTTATTGACGATCTAGTTAAAGATGATAATGGTAATGAACCCGATAAGAGAATGATTGCAGTTGTACATATTGATGGTAATGATATGGGCGCAATGATTTCAAACTATCTAAATGCTTTTAAGAATATTAAATTATCATTTAGCCAAGAACTTGCAATATCTCGTGATATTTCAAAAAAGATTGATGATGTTTTTGTTAATAAGGTTAAGGACATTCTTAAAAATTACGAAAATAATTGCCGTTTAATTTTAAATTCAGGAGATGATATTACATTCATTTGTGATTCTAGATTAAGCCTATCAATTACTAAAAAAATAATGGATATGTTATCTTTAGAGTCTTTGTACCCATCAAATGATATATCTAATGAAAATTTTGATTTTTTAAAGAAGGATAATAGATTCTCATGTTGTGCTGGAATTTGTTATACACATATTCATTACCCATTCCATAGGGCTTATGAAATGGCAGAAGAAGTATGTAGTATAGCTAAGTCTAAAGCTAAATTTTATAGAGTTAACACTAAAATTGAAGGATTCAATAGACCTACATCATGGTTAGACTATGAGATTTGCGATACAGGTGTTACAAAGAATCTTATCAATAGAAGGAAAGATTTTAATCACTTGTATTTAAAACCATATCTTGTTGTCGATGATAACGTAAATGTCCCTGAAGAAGTTAAATTAAGCTCATTATTAGATTATCTTAACAAATTTAAAAATGATAATAGTCTAAAAATAAGTAGGGGAGTTTTAAAAGAAATCCGTAATACATATGAAAAAGATCCTATTTATTCTAAGATATTATTTGTTAGATTAAAGAGTAGAAATCAATTGAATGCATTAGGTAAAGATGAAGAAATTTATAATCCATTCATCAATGATAAAGCTAAATATTATGATGCAACATCATTATTGGATTTGATTAATGGAATAGATTATAAAAAGGAAAGTGGGGAATAATATGAGAGCTAAATTAATTATAGAATTAAAAAGTGATGCAGCTATAGCAAGCGGTATTGGTAAAGGACTTGCTGTTGATTTAGATGTATGCACAGATTCATTAGGTTATCCATATATTCCAGCTAGACGTATTAAAGGCTTAATTAAAGACAGTGCTAGAGAAATAAATAATCAAGAATACTTTAATAATTTATTTGGAAAAGAATTAGCTTGTGGAATTGCTAATTCTTCAACCTCTGCAAATCTTATCATTAAGGATGCGGTTATTAAACATAAAGATACAAGTGAACCTTCTAATATTATTAAGGATAAGTATGTATCTTTAAGAACATTTACATCAATTGACCAAACGACAGGAGAAGTTAAAGATGGATCCTTGCGCACAATTAACGTAGTAAACAAAGGTACTGAATTTGAATCAATTCTTGAATTTGATGAGAAATATTTACAATTTCTAATTGAAGCAATTTCATTAGTACACCATCTAGGTGTACATAGAAACAGAGGATTAGGCTATGTTAAAATGACTCTTCAAGAGATTGATAATAAGATTCATATGCTTTTACCTCTTGGAAAGAAAACTTCTACAGTTGAACTTCATATCACAAATTTGGATAATCTTATGATCAATGGTGCGATTAAAGATAGAAGTTTAGATTATATTCCGGGTTCTACAATTTATGGATATTTTGCAAATGCTTATGCAAAAACAAAAAATTTTAATCAAAAAGTTTTTGACAGACTATTCTTAAATAACAATGAAGGATTAAGATTTAGTAATGCATACATTTCTGACGAAGATTATAATACATATCTTCCTGTACCTTCTTATATCCGCAGGGTCAAAAATAAGGATAAAGACGGTAGTACAATATATGTTAATAATTTAGTTAAAACTGAAAATCAAAACAATCGTAAAACAGAAAGCCTTGATGGAAAATATATAAAAGAAGAGACTTTAGAATATGTAACAAGACATAAAGGCGACTTTAAGAATATTGAAATTATAGAACCTGAATTTGAATATAATTATCATTTATATAAAACAATCGGAAATAGAACTGATTTAGGTAAATTTTATCAATTCTACTCATTAACTAAAGGACAACATTTTGTATGCAGAATTACAGGTAAACAAGAAGATTTAGATGAATTATTTTCAAAGTGTAATTCTAAAGAAATATATTTAGGTAAATCTAAATATAATCAATATGGTAAATGTATTATTAGTGCAAAATATGTTGAAACTAAGAAGAATAATATGGGTAATCTTGTTATTTTTAAATCAGAGTCTTTATTTAAAAATGAAGGATTTCCAATACTAAATCAGCAAGATATAATAAAACAAATTAGTAATAATGATGTTAATTCTTTTTCAATTAATTTCAAAAATATTGGTGGATACAATATGTTAAGGAATTTACCAAGAAATATTGAAACAGTTGTTACACCGGGATCATATATTTTGTTTAAATCTTTAACAAAAGTTAATGCTATATCGTGTGATTTGTTTAAAGGATTTGGTGAGTTTACAATATTTAATGTAGATTTAAATAATCTAGAAGATGCGATAAATAAAGAAGTTAAAGTTAGTTCTACTCCAAATAATATAAAAAGTAGAGAAGTTAGAATTTTAGAAGCTAGCTATAATTTCTTTATACAAAATTCTAATATTGATCTAGGGATGACTGAAATATCTAAGATAATTTCATTGTCGAGCGATAAATTAATTACTAAATATGAGGGCCCTAATTCATTTAAATCAAATATTGAACTTATTAAGAAAGAATCATTAAAAGGAAAAATAAATGAAATATTAAAGTCTTTTGAAAATAGTATCTCTAAATTTACTGATTTAGAAAAGATAAGAGCTGTTAGAGAATTATTTACATTATATAAGTATAGCAAGAGAGAAAGGAAGGATGAAGATAATGCATAAACTAATATATAGATTTGTACTTACTAATAAGTCAACATTATCAATTGGAGCAGCTTATTCATCTAATACTGATCATGATATTATTAGATATTCTGATAATACTCCTTTTATTCCTGCATCCTCAATTGCTGGTTCATTCTTTTCTAAGAGTAAATATAGTAAAAATGTATTCGGTATTGTTACAGATGCTAAAGAGATTAAAGATGAATCTAGATTATTTATTTCTGATGGTATATTTACAGCTGATGTAAAAGAATCTACAAGAGATGGTATTCAATTAGATAGTAATAAAAGAACTGTAAAGGGAGCTAAATATGACACAGAGGTCATTTTAGATAATCAAGAGTGGTCATTCTTTATTGAATATGATGTAAATAATAATCTTATAGATGTTCAAGAAGCTATTATTGATGTAGCTAATAATATCCAATCTGGTTTATTTAGATTAGGTTATAAGCAAAATCGTGGTTATGGTATACAAAAGATTACACATTTATACTTCAAGGAAATTAAAGATTATCATGACTATATGAATTTCTGTGGAGAAGAATTAAATCAAAATGATTTGATTAATCAAATTAATAGTAATTTAATAACTGATGGTGATATTTTATTAAGTTTAAAAGTAAAGCTTATTAGTCCACTAATCGTTAGAGAATATAGCGAGATTCTAGACTATGATTATTCTCAATTGATGGGAAATAATAATAGGGCTTTAGTTCCTGGAACATCAATTAATGGTGTATTACAGCATAGAATCATTGATGTGTATGCGCCAAAACTAAAGAATATAGACTTAGATTCTTTAAAAGATGAAATTAAGAAAACGGTTGTTGATGAATTATATTTAGATGGAAAAAATGAGATAATTACGCGTAATAAGATTGATCATTTTAGTGGGGCTGTAATAGATGGGGCACTAATTACTGAAAAAGTATTTGTACCTACGGAAAACTCTATAGGAACATTGAGTGTAAGAATTAGAGGCGGCAATAAAGTTATTGCAGCATTGTATTATCTTGCACTTAGAGATATTGGCGCTGGATTAGTAAATCTAGGTGGAGAAGCATCAATTGGAAGAGGAATATTTGAAAATATTGGGGATATATCTCTTATTGGTGTTGAAATAAATGAATTAATTAGTTCATTAAAGGAGGCATAATATGGTAAGTTTAATATATTATTTAGATAAAATAGAATTTATTAACAAAGAAATATCTGAATTTGAATCAGATGTACTTGAGGCTTATGTCTTCGATAGTGAAAAGTCTTATCATTATGTCAAAGGTTATGGATTAATATCTTTAGTCAAAGATGAAAAATTCTTTGATGAAACAATTTTGATTAATCCAAACTTTAAGAATGATTCAGGTATAAATAAATATATCATGAGGAATTATTATAATTTTAATTCGGATGGTATTTTATATATAACTTCTACTGCACCTTTTTTGCTAAGGGAGGAATAATAGTATGAGATATGCAAACAATAATAGGATATTTAAAAGACCTCAAGAGAATACTAATCCATATGATTTTATTCCTTTAAAGAAAGTAATTAGAAGTCAATATACAAAAGGTACATTATCAGGTTATATTGAAGCATCAATAACTCCTAAATCAAGACTTATAATACCTGGAAATAATATAAATGGAAAATATGAACTATTTAAAATTGGTTCACAGTATGCAATTCCAGGTTCTGAAGTAAAAGGTATTGTTAGAAATGTTTTTGAAACAATTACAAATTCATGTTTATCCTCAGTAAATAATGATTTACATCTTGATAATATCTACGCAAATGAATGTTTGGTTGAATTTGAAAAGGGAAAATTAAAAGGTGTATATAATTCTATTCAAATTGATTGTACAAGTGATAATAAATTGATAGATTTAAGAAGAAATAAACACTACGAGGATTATATTGAATATAAAACCAACCTTACATACAATCACAAGAAACAAATATATTATTCACAGGATAATAATCATAAGATGGTTTTTTCTAAAAGTGATGGTATACAATACTTTAATTTTGTTGGGAAATTTATTAAAATTAATTGCCAACAACCGGAAGAACTACAAAAGTTTTTTGAAAAATCAATTAATTTAGATGAGCAAAATTTGCACTTATATAATTTATTAAAAGAAAAAAATCATTTTTGGATTCCTGCATATTATACAAAGAGAGATAAAAAAATATATTTATCTATTTCACGTGAAGAACTAAAATATAGTCTAAATGATTTAATTGGAGATTCCTTGAAATGTACAGCAGATAACGCTTTATGCCCAGCATGTAGTCTATTTGGATATATTTCAAACGAATCATCACTATCTTCAAGAGTAAGATTTACTGATTTCTTAGCCCCAATTAATAGTAAAGTTAAAAAAGATTATACCGAATTAGTTACTTTAAATCCTCATCCTGAAAATGGTAAAAATTATATTATTAATCAGTTTGATGATAATCCAGGTTTAGCTGGAAGAAAGTATTATTTAAATTTTAAATCTTACAATGGTAAAGTTGCTAAAAATAATGATAATGTTGTAGGTTATTTTGAATATATATCTGATGAAAGTAATGTAATTTTTAATGGTAAGATTTATTTTGAAAATCTAACTAAAGAAGAATTAGATAAACTTATCTTTTCAATAGAATTAGGAAATGATTCAAATCATTTTCAAAAGATAGGACATGGTAAGCCTTATGGATATGGTTCGTGTCTTGTGCAATGCACTAAACTTTATTTAAATAATGATGATTTTACAGATTTATTAGCAAATCCGGTTAAAAATTGCGTAATAAATCATCCAAATTATTTTGCTGAAAATAAAGACTTAGATAAAATTACTAGACTATTTAATGGTAAAGTTGGTTATAGTAATAAATTCTTATTAAAATAAATATTTCTATAAAAAATTTAATACAACGTAAGAGTGTTTAGTCTTAATGATAAAACACTCTTTTTTATTTATACGTGTAAATATCAAAAAAATAAATTAAAAATGTATAATCTATACTATCTAAGTTAAATAACTAAAGTTATTACAAATTAATTACCACATTCTGTTAGATTTGCAGAATGTTTTTTATATAGAATAGAGTTTTATAATTTATCAAATTTTGTCGAATACGTTTTGAGATTAACTTAAAATGTGGTATATTATATATAATTAAAGAATTATTTATAGGTATTATTATGATAGAAGTCAAAGAGAAAGATTCAAATGAAGAAATTGATAGTGAAAATATTAATTATAATTCAATTTCTAGAGAGATTAGTAAAGCTATAAATCAAAATTTATGGTTAAAAATTAAATATAAAAATAAGAGTGATCAAATCACTTCTTTTATGGTTGGTATAAATGATATCAATTATAGATTAGAATTATTTGATATTGATTCATTTAATATTATGTATAATGAATCGACTGAAGGAAGACAAATATATTATTCTGGTATATTGTCAGCTGAAGCAATTGAAGGTACATATCATGTAACACCTAAAAAATTATTAGATAATTTAGCAAAATATCCTGAAAGTTATGCATTCTTGCAATACAATATGGATAGAGATGATATATTAGATTATTATGAAGAATGCTTCAAATTAGATAATGTTCCATATAAAAGCCAATATGGTTTAGTTAAGGGTATAGATAATGATACAATTTTAGAAAATGATAAATATCAATTATCTGAAGATCAATTTAAAGAATTATCCTTAGCTTTAATGAATAAGAAAGATAAAAAGAAAAATAATAAAATAGAAACCATTTTAGCTTTGAATAGATTATCAATTGAAACAGATAAAGGACTTTATGTACTTGCATATAGAGAATTAAAATTAGATATTAAAAATAGATGTTTAATTCCATCAAAGGATACAATAATTAATAGGGAATTTTCATTTGATTCTAGTAAAACTGAAAGCAAGAATATATATTCTATATCAAAATTTATTCCAGAAGATGCATTAAACATTTTAGAAAATTTTGACGCTAATGAACAAAAAATTCATAATATCATTCAAGAATACAACAATAATGCTAATAAGCCATATAAGAATATATTAGATTCTAAGCCATATATTGTTTATTTAGCAAAAAATATTATTATCGATATAAGAGAACAGTTTAATGGTATTAGAGAGATGATTTCTAATCCCGAAACTATGTCTATACCTATAGATACATTCTTTGGGAATCCTAATCCTAAGAATGTTAGAAAAATTAATTATCCAATATATGTAGTAGATGATAAATATAATATAGATCAAATAAACGCAATCGATGGCGCAATGAAATCTGCGGCATCATATGTACAAGGTCCACCTGGTACAGGAAAAACTCAAACATTATTAAATCTTATTTTAACTATTTATTATAACGATAAGACCGCTTTAGTTACTTCTAACAATAATATTCCAATGGATGGAGTATTCGAAGATATTAAATCTTTAAAGTATAAAGAAAATGTACCATTATTATTTCCTGCAATTAGAATTGGAAATTTTGAATCTATTAATGAAGCGCTAGATTATATTAATGAGATGATTGAGCGTGCATCAGGTTTAAAAGCTGACGAGAATGCAATTCAAAACATAAAAAATGAGCGTAAAGCTGCCATGAGAGGATTAACAGAACTTCTTGAAAAGTATGAACATCAACAAGAACTATTATCTAAAATTGAAGCTATAAACGCATTAATTGAAAAGACTAAAGATGAATGGATGAAGATAAGACTTGATGCTCAAATTGCAGAAGTTAGAAAAGAATTAAATGAATTAGGTCATATAGAAGTAGATGATGATAAGCTTAAGGAATTAATGAATATAGATTTTAGAAGATTATTTATGTCTATTCATTTTGATACTGTTCAAAGATTAAAGAAGATTAATAGAAATAAATATTCAACTCTTAGAGATATATTACAAATGCCAGTTGAATCTGAGGATGATAAAAATAGAAGGATTAAAGCTTTTAAAGATTATTTAATTGATGATTCTAATTTGAAAGCTTTCCAAGAAATATTCCCAATAATCATTACAACAAATATGAGCGCAACTTATTTAGGAAGTCCTAAGACTCAATTTGATTATGTCTTAATGGATGAGGCAGGACAATGTAATATTGCAAATGCATTAATTTCAATTTTACGTGGCGAAAGAATTGTACTTGTTGGAGATCCACAACAATTAAGACCTGTAGTGGTATTAGACCCTACTATTAATAAAAAATTAATGGATAAATTTAGAGTAGCTGATGAATATAATTATATTAATAATTCAATTTATACTACATTTGCAACAATAGACGTTATTAATAAAGAAACATTATTATCTTATCACTACCGTTGTAATGATAAAATTATTGCGTTTTGCAATAAAAAATATTACAACAATAGATTAAAACTTAGAAGTAAATCTAGAGAAGCTAATCCATTAGTATTATTAGATACAAGTATTGATGATGAAAAGAATAATGAGCCACAAAAGAATGTATCTAACATAGAAGCTCAAAAGATAGTTGAATATGTAAAAGGACATCCAAATGAAGATATTGGAGTAATAACTCCATTTGTACATCAAAAAGATTGCATCGAGCATTATTTAAAAATTAATGGTATTCAAAATGTAAATGTTGGTACGGTACATGCATTCCAAGGTGATCAAAAGAATGTCATTTTATTTTCTACAGCCATTACAAAAAACACTTATGAAAAAACATATGAATGGTTAAAAAATAATAGAGAATTAATAAATGTTGCTATCTCTAGATCAAAAGATAAGTTAGTGGTGCTAGGTTCACTCAATGCCGTTAAAAAATTATCTAAAGGTGTAGATGATATGAGAGAATTATTTGATTATGTTAAGACTAATGGACAGTGTAATGTAACAAATGTATCTCCTAAATCTGAAGCACTTGGGACTAGAGAAATATCTTCAAAATCAGAAAATGATTTTAAAGAGACTATTGACCAACTATTCTCAGTTATTAGTACACAATGCTATGTTAGACAAGAAGTTGAGATGAAAAATGTCTTTAAAAATGATACGACTATAAATAGATTATATTATACTCAAAGCTTCGATTTTGTTATATATGAAAGAGCATTTAATTATAACAAGATTGTAGCCATTATTGAGTTAAATGGCCCTGAACATAGAAGTAGACAAGATGTAATTGAAAGAGATAATTATAAGAAGAAAATGTGCGAAAAACACAATATTAAGCTTTTGTTTATTCCTAGAGAATGCGCAAGAGATTATACTCAATTAAAAATAACATTAAAAGGTATTTTAAATTCTAATAAATAAATTTTAATTTAGAACTTGCTTAATTGAGAAAAGAGCATTCTTAGAAAAGGATTTTTTCGATTTAATGGGATAAAGAAAGGAAGAATATCAACTGAGTTTAAGTGCCATGAAAATAATAAGGCTAAATCAAATTTATGATATGTATTTATTCCATTAAATTGTACAAGGACTATGGCTGAAATGACTGATGAAGAAAGAATGAGTAGACCTGATTGTAGAACTGATGCGACTCTTGAATTTATAAAATGGTATAAGGAACGCTTCCAAAAAAGATGATAAATAACTGGATTTTTGGGTTGATTATTTTCCAAAGTCACTAATCTTTGAGCACATTGGTGAGTCGATCACACCTCTAATTTGCAATGATGCTAAATAAAATGTTAAAAAAGCGACTTAAATACTGAAGTTTTGGTATTTAAGCCTTTTTTTGTTGCCTTATGAACTAGTCACTGCTAAAGTTAAATAGGCATATAATCTTCATCATAAATTGAGTTATAAGATACATTATTAGTTTTCATTTAGTAAATTGAATATGCTAATAAAATATAAGTAGGTAATACATTCTATATAAGAACATTAACATACAATACTTATGCATAAAACGACATAGGGTTTATAACTAGATTAAAGAAGTAAATTAGGGTAAAATTAAAATAAAGATTTTTATAATTAATAGTATCTATTAAATCGTTAGTGAACTAATAATTTGTTGTTTATTTACAACTATGAATCTAAGCTAGACTTTCAACAAAAAATCATTGATGAAATTATTATTGACATTTACAAACGCTATAAACTATTCAATTTTACTTATTTAAAATACTACGTAGAATTTAATATACTGTAAATAATAGCAAATCCTATGGTAAATTAATCATAGGAATTTTATTTGTTCTCGATGTTTACAAAGAGTAAACTAAACGTTGTTTATGAATAATAAACATGACATAATATTGTTAGAAAGAATTGGTGATATTATGGATGAGAAAATGGGCAATATTGTAATATATAAAACTGAGGATGGAAAAGATAAAATTGAAGTAAAAATTGAAAATAATACAGTTTGGCTAAGTCAAAAACAGTTGTGTGAGTTATTTAATATTTCAAAATCAACAATGAGTTTCCATATAAATAATATATTAAAGGAAGAGGAATTAGATAAAAATTCAGTTGTTCGATTTTATCGAACTACTGCCCTAGATGGGAAAATATATAACGTAGCTTATTATAATTTAGATATGATAATTGCTGTTGGATATAGAGTTAAAAGTAATATAGGTACTAATATTAAATAGATTAGTATCTATGTACTTAGATTATGCAGAATTACAAGCAATAGAAGAACATCCAATGAAGATGGTAGATTGGATAAATCAATTAGACTATCAGGTATTTTGATTTAAGTGCATGGACTGGATTTGGTGGAATTGTCTTATTAGATTATAATATATTTAATTACTAGGAGTGGAGCTAGTATGAAAAGAAAAATGTTAGTATTTGTCATTTTATTATTGACTTTATGTAGTTGTGATAACAACTTAGAACGTGAGACTGCATGCCAAATTAATGCAACTCGTTCATTGGATGTAAATGGTAATAGAATTACACATTCTCTATATATTGATGAAGATTCATCTAGATTTGTGTGGAGTTTAGAATGCCCAAATGAATATAATGGAATATTTTATTTTGCATTTTCATATAATGATATTTATCTATGTAATGATGATGAATTTAAATATATTACATCAGCAAATGAAATAGTAGAATTTGATAGTTGTTATGGAGATAAGAATGGGTATGATTTTGTTGGGCCTATAATTATATATATTTACTATAACAATAGTTCTAAAGAAGTGAAGGATATAATTGATAACCATATTTATAATATAGAAATTGATTTTTTGAAATGGTTTTCTAAACCGGAATTATTTTAAAATTATATAAATTTTAATTCTAAGTTTAGTTTTTATTAATAAAGTAATAACCGCAAGTGGTACTATTTTTTAGTAGAAAAGCACTTGCTTTATTGCTTATGTTAAATGAATTATATATGATAGATAAAAACTTGACTTATTGTATAGAAAAAATTCCTAAATCATTTTCCCAAGTGGAAACAATATGTTGCCTTGTTAAATATAATAAAATTTAAACAGGAAAACTTGTTTGTAAAATATGTTACAGGCAAGTTTTTTATACTCCGTTTCATCTTGAATAATAATCAAAAATATATTATAACAAAATTGAAATATTATATTTCTAATTTGTGAGGTGAGATTATGATTTATGAATACATCATTAATAATTATAAAAAAGGAGAGCCCATATTTTTAAGCGAAGTTCCTGGATCAACTAATGATGTGGTTAGACATGAAATGAAAAGATTAACCGATGAAAAAAAACTAGTAAGATTATATAATGGTGTATATTATTTGCCATATAAAACAATACTAGGAACTGAAGGAAAAGTATCAATTGATAGATATATTGAAAAGAAATACCTTTTTGTTGATGGCAGGATAATTGGTTTTTATACAGGGATAGCTTTAGTAAATAAATATGGATTCACTTCACAAAATCCTAGTGTATATGGAATATGTTCTAATGATGCAACAACAAAAATGCGTAAACTAGATGTTGGAGGGAATAAGCTTGTTATTTATAAACCTTTAGCATTAATAACAAATGATAATGTAAGAGAATTAGAGTTTTTAGATTTGATGTGTATAATTGATAAATACTCTGAACTAAGTGGAGATGAATATAAAAGAAAACTAAGAGAATATGTAAAAAAAGTTGGTATCAATTTTGATATAGTAAAAAAATATATTTCTTTATATCCTAATGTTGTTTATAAAAACATTTATGAGGGAGGTTTAATGAATGAGTTGGTATAATAATTATAAAGAAGAATGGAAGGTTCAAGCTTTATTAACATATAACTCAAAAGATAATAAAAATTAATTCATTCTATGAGTCTATCTAGGTAATACTAGATAGACTTTTTTTCTTTAGGATAGAATTAAAACAAATGAATTGAAATGACATATAAATGATTTTTTCAAAATTCTTGACAAAATGCGGGGGGGGGGTTATATTAAAGATAACAATAAATATGGAGGAGTAATAATGAAATATTGTAAAAAATGTGGGAACTCTTTATTTAGTTCTGCACAGATTTGCCCTTATTGTGGGACTAAAGTTGGTACATCTGTTCATGGATATAATTATCTTAATTCTAATGAGAATAAAGATAATAATAAAGTAGCTAATTCTAATAGAACTAATAATGATTTAAGGGCAGGTATTAAATTCTTTTTGGTACTTTCTTGTATAGCATGGGTGTGTTTAATTATTCCAATAATATGGGTAATTCCTATGACATCATATTATTTTAGAAAAACTAGATGCAACGAGCGAGTTTCTTTTGGCTATAAGATTTGTTGTATATTTTTTGTTTCTGTTATAGCAGGATGCTTAATGCTTTGTGAAACAAACGATTAATTTAAATAATATTATAGAAGGAGTATATTATGAAAAAATTTTTTAGTTTAATCATTTTAATATTTGTTGTATTTTCAACTATTTCATGTGGAGAAACAACAGTCGTAAATTCAAAATATAAGGTTGAATTTTATGGGACTAATATTTCTAGTGTAGAAGTAGAAAAAGGCAAGGAATTAATAGCTCCTAAAGATCCTGAAAAAGAAAATTATTGTTTTATGGGATGGTATAAGGATAAATCCTTTAATGAAAATGTTTCTTTTCCACTAACAGTAGATAGTAATTTGGTATTATATCCTAAGTTTTTAGAACCTAAAGAAGCATTTTTAGAAGCTAGAAAAAGAACAGTAGGTGATACTGTTTCTTCATTTGAATTTGATTATAACATTTTAGCTAATGTTAAATATTTAGCTTTAAAGTTAGAAGGAACAACTATAGGAAACACTAAATATAATAAAGATTTAAAAACTTCATTTTTAGATACTCATCAAAATTCAGGATTATTATTTTTTGATGGTTCCCAAACATCATTTCAATCTGATGCTATTTATACAAAAGTTGAATTTGATAGTGATGGCTCAATAAATGATTATTCAATTAATCAAGTTAATGAAAAAAGAAAGACTGAATTTAATGTTTTTAATAAAGCTATATTTACTTTTAATGATAAAGATATTACTAATCTAAAGAAAGCTGAAAATGTTGGTGAATATGAAATTTTAACAACTTTAAATTTTTCAACAATCGCTAGTAAAATTGGTGATTATCTATCTAATCCTTTTGTAAAAGCTGCATTAAAAAAAGTTCCTTTAAATGATATTAATGCTACAAGTATTGTTTCATTTGCAAATGGGTATATAAGCAAATATAAATATAATATTTCTATAAATGTAAAAGGTATTAATTTTAATTTAAATTATGAAATGAATATCAAAAATATAGATAAGAATACTGTTATTAATACTCCAAAAGTTGAAGGTGTATATATTGATTCTAAAGATTTAACTACTGTTAAAAACAAATTAGATAGTTATATACGTCAATATAAAGACTTAGAACATTCAGGTTATGATTTTAAAATGAAGACAGGAGTTAATTTTGATGGATCAAATTCAATAGACGCAACAGTTAAAGGGTCAACTAGAAGAAAAGTAGGAGACACTAATTCTTACTTCATTAATGATGTTGAAATTGATTCGGATTTTAAAAATGGTGATTTATATAAATATGCTGATTTAGATGATATACATATATTCCAAACTATTTTATCTAATAATGATGCGTATATTATTGAAAAGAAAGTTTTAAAAGATAATGCTATTAAAATTAATAATTATAAAGTAAATGATAATGATTTATATTATATGCTAGGAGTATTTACTAGTGTTAATCATTATAAATTTGTACAAGATATATCAGGAAACAATTCAACATATTCAATAACATTAGATAATAGTTCAATAAAAAATATATTGAATTATATAAATGAAAGTGTGAATATAGATCCATTAAATAAAACAAACCAACAAATCAAATTGTTTGGAGATTTTAATGAAGATTCATTAGAAATTAATAAATGTAAATTAATAGTAAAGGTTTCAGATAATCTAATTGAAGATATTGAATTAGTTGTAAAAGGTTCATTCGATACAAAATTTAATAATTCTATTGACTTCAATGAATATAAATTTGCAGCATTTGAATTAAAATTTAGTCTTAAAACAAATACAAATGCGCACAATTGGGAACCTTATTCAAGTGTAAATGATGCTAAAAAAGGTAAATGATGATATTAACTTGTAATTAATAAATTTTAATTTAGACCGTATAGCTTTATACGGCCTTTTTATATATAAAAAATTAAATTATTTTGTGGCAAATTTGTGGCAATCTATTTTGTATAATATAAAAGAAAAGGAGGGTTTATATGAAAAAATTATTCAAAATATTTTTGCCACTACTAATACTTTTTGCACTTATTTCATGTTCAGGTAATACTGGATTTAAAACTTTTGAAAAAGATGTTAGTGTAATATCTCTAAGAGATTATAGTGCAGATAGTCAAAACGTAATTAAATATAGTACATATAAAGATAACACTAAATTAAAACTTAAATTCATAGAAGGAGAAGATTATATTCCATATATTGATATTGTAAGTTATTCAGCTTTACTTGGAGAAGAACTTTATAATCAAGCTTCTTTTTCAGATAAAAATGATTATATTGATTTAGTTTATTCTAATAAAGAAACAAAAGTTTATTATAAATTTGATTTAGCTAAATCAAGTATTATAGTAAATGGAAGAATGGAAGATGTAATAAGATCATTTAATGATTCAACTGATCTAACATCATCAGGTTTAGAATTGAGTCACAAAGTAGAATTAATAAGCGGAGAAAAGAAATATAATATTAATTATTCAGGATATGGATTTAAAGTCTTTAGAGAAAAAGATAAAACATATTTTCCATTTGCAATGCTTGACTCTGTTATACAACCACTTCATACTAATAGAAATTTTTATAATTATAAATCTATTCTATCATTTTCAGATTATAAAGCTTTAAGCCTTCAAAAATATGAAAATGAAAAATTAGAAGAGACTACAGCTTATCAAGAAATGAAAAATTATACTAGTGAAACTATGCCACAATATTTAATAGATTATAATAAAAATTATTTTTATTTCATGTTTGATAATTTTTATGGATTAAGAGCTCAAAAGGGAATTGGAGATAAGATGTCTACATATTTTGAAGCTTTTAGTTATTCAAAACTATTAAATAGTAGTAGTGCTAAAGATAGAGCTAATGGATTAAGCTGTTTAATTAGTGGTCTTGATGATGATCATACAGTATTAATTAAAGAAAGCTTGCCTTGGGGAGAAGTTTCTGATATGGAAATTCCTCAAAGTATGTCTGCAGATAGAGTAATCTTAGGTAATTCATTAAAAAAAGAAAGAAATAGTGCATATAAATCATTATCATTAGAAAAGAATGGTGTAAGATATTCAACTGATGGTAAAACCGCAATGATTACATTAGATGAATTTGATGATACATCTGATTATTTAACTAAAGATAAGAAAAGACAAAAAGATGAAGATTTAGCATTAGTAGATACATATTTTAAAATCAAATGTAATCTTGCTGAAATAGATAAAAAAGGTGGGGTAGAAAACGTAATTATTGACATGTCTATTAATAGTGGTGGAGATGCCGAAATTATGGGTAAGTTAATAGCCTTGCTATCTAAAGATAATTATGGATATGAATATTTCTATGATAATCTAGCAAATAGTATATATAAAGATACTTTACGTGTAGATACAAATAATGATGGAAAATATGATGAAAAAGATTCATATGGAAATAAATTCAATTTTTATCTTTTAACAAGCCCTGTTGCGTTCTCATGTGGTACTGCATATCCTTTCTTTTGCCAAGCACAAAATGTTGCAAAAATAATGGGTAATAAAGCTGGTGGTGGAGAATGTGTACTAAGAAGTATGGTATTACCAAATGGACAAATAATTGCTAATTCTTCATACATGCATGTTGTTAAACCACAAGGACAAACTTATGTAGGTGATGAGGGTGCATTTGAAGTAGATATTGATGTAGATTATTTTGATTATTATAAGATTGATTTATTAGCTAAAAAAATAGCTGATTTTAAAGAAGAATAAAATATAAATCCTATAAACAATTACAAAAAATGTAAAAGTTTATAGGATTTTTTTGTTGTGTTTCAAGAATTACCTGTTTTTTAAATGATAATAGTTGCACTTTTTCGACAAAAAAGTGTATAATATGAGTATGGGTATTAATAAATTATTATATATATATTTCATTCTTTAAGAAATGCACTATTCACTAGAAATAGAAAGTAGATATTTATTAAGGTGGGGATAAATAATGAATGCGAATGCGGGAATAAAAATAACAATATGTGGAATAGGAATAATGATATTTTTAATTCACATTGTTAATTTAATAATTAAGAAAAATAAAAGAGCTGACGAAAAATGGCTTTTAGTATTTATGATATTTAATGTAATCCATTTTTCAATTTATTTAATTTTTAACATAATTAAAAATTTTTATACTAGTGATGATTTAATAATAGCTTTCTATACATCCTTTTATATTATGAACAATATAGAAGTCTATATTTTGTTCAAATATATGGTTAGCTATATTAATTTATCTAATCAATTAAATAAAAGATTATCATTATTAAATAATATCTTGTTTGCGATATTTGTAATAACAGATATTATAAATATTCCAACATCGATATATTTTTATTCTCAAAATGGGGAATATATAAGAAGTAAAACAATGTTCATATCACAAGGATATGAATTCATAATGTTTTCAGTAATAATACTTGTTACAACAATTACTCAAAAACTTAAAAAAAGAGAAAAGGCAGCATTTATAATTTATTGCTTGCTACCTGTATTAGCTATTATTTTCCAAAATATATATAGTGGATATGCGATAGGTTATGTATCTATTATTATAACAGTTGAAATTTTATTCTTCTTTGCAAATGTTGAAAAAAACATAGAATTATCCAAACAAGAAGAAAAGAATAAAGAAGCTCATGTAAAGCTTATGATTTCTCAAATTCAACCACATTTTATATATAATTCACTATCTGCTATTTCAACACTTATTAGTATTGATCCAGATAAGGCTCAAAAGTCATTAGATGATTTTACAGAATATTTAAGAAAAAACTTATCATCTTTAACAGAGACAAGACTTATTCCATTTGAAAATGAATTGAAACATATAGAAACATATGTTTCATTAGAAAAGATGAGATTTAAGGATAGAATACATATTATTTATGATATAGGCACAAAAGATTTTTCAATTCCACCTCTAACAATTCAACCGCTAGTTGAAAATGCTATTAAACATGGAATTTTGAAAAAAATTGAAGGTGGAACAGTTACATTAACCACTTATGAAACTGATTCAAGCTATGTCATTGAGGTAAAAGATGATGGTATTGGATTTGATTTAAATGAAATTGATTTTGATGAAAATGTACATTTTGGATTAAAAAATATAAGTTATCGTATTAGTCATACGTGTGAAGGAGATTTAAATATTATTAGTAAAAAGAATGTTGGTACTAAAATAACAGTTACATTAAAGAAGTGAGGTGTCTTATGAAAATCTTATTAGTTGATGATGAGGAATTACAATTAATTCGTTTAGAAAAAACTTGTAGAAAAATAATGCCGGATGCAACATATTATTGTTATACTAATCCTAAAAAGGCTTATAATGAGAGGATTAATGAGAAAATAGATATTGCATTTCTAGATGTAGAAATGCCCGAAATTAATGGCATTATTCTTGCAAAAAAATTAAAGGCTATAAATCCACAAGTTAATATTATCTTTGTTACTGCATATGATAATTACGCACTTGATGCATATAAATTACATGCATCAGGATATGTAATGAAACCAGTTACAGAAGTTAAAGTTAAAAATGAAATTGAAGGATTAAGATATAATATTGAACTAAAGAAGACAAAACCATTACAAGTCAAATGTTTTGGAAATTTTGAAGTTTTCAAAGATGGAATTCCTTTAAAATTTCATAGACAAAAATCAAAAGAATTATTTGCCTATCTTGTTGATAGAGAAGGATCTTCATCTAATATAAATGAACTTAATGCCATATTATGGGAAGAAGATCATAAATCTTATTTAAGAAATTTAATAGCTGATTTGCAAGATACATTAAAAGAAGTAGGATGTGAAGATGTCTTCATTAAAAGACATAATGAATGCTTCATAGACCCTACTAAAATAGACTGTGATGCATACGAATACAAAAAAGGAAATCCTGATGCTATCAGAATGTATAGAGGAGAATATATGATTCAGTATTCATGGGCATTATTTAATGATAGTGAAGAATTAAAAGATTTTTAATAATTATTTTTTTGTTGCAGGTTTGTTGCGTTCGATATGTTATATTATGCTTGTGAAAATGGAGGTTTAAGATTATGCCAAAAAAATATTTAGGATTAACTGATGAAGAAAAGAATATTATTAAAACTAAAAATGAAGAATATTTAACTAAATATAATAACTTTTTTAATGAGACTGGTTTGACATTATTGAATAAAAATGTTGTGAATAATCAACTAGAGGATAAATTAAATAATGAAGAAATGGTCGCAAGATATCGTATTGCGCAAGAAATTAAAGAACTTACTGCTAAACATAAAGCCGCATATAATGAAGCTTCTGTAGGTATTAAAATGCCTGAAAGTGATAAAAATTATTTAGCTGAAAGTATAATGTTCTTATTAAAGGTTGATGGTTCTCCTGAAAGTAAAGAATATAATAAGAATTTATTAGAATCATACGCTAAGTATCCTGTTGAATTTACTCATAATAGAATTAAAAATGCAATGAATTATAATCCTCAAGAGTTAATTGATTTAGGTAATGATAAAGTTAAACTTATGGAATTTTATCGTGATAATTTAGCATTATGTCATGAAGCAAATCGCTTTGGTGATATATTTTACATGAATTCTTTAGGAGTACCACCAGAACTTAAAGAGGCTAAAGAATCAATGAAGGGTTTAATTCAAAAAATTAATTATTCTGGTACATTAATTAAAGAATGTGAAGAAGTAGATTTCTTCGCCCTACCTGATTTAGATAAAGAAAAAGCTAATTTAGTAATGAGAAATTCTAAAAAAGTATTTGGTTTTAAAATACCTCAAAATATTACAAGTATTCTTTCAAGACAAAGGGGAGACAAAGATAATGATTTATCATTAGCTGATTATTGTAAGAAATTAGAAGAAAAAGGTCTTAAAATCGACAAGAATATATTCTTAAAATATAAATGTGTACACACAGATCCAGAAACTGGAAAGAAAAAAGAAGTAAGTTTAATGGATTTCATTTCAAATAAACCTAATGTTGAAGTTGTTGAAAGAAGTAAGGATGAGATATTAAAATTAAATGAAGTATCTAAAGCTTTCCAAAACAGATATAGCCTTGAATTCCAAAAGAGAATGAGCGAAAAATTAGGAAAGACATATAATATCTTTAATGTTGAAAAAGAAATGGCTGGTGGATTTATTGCAAGAGTCTTTAGAAAGCCTTCACAAGAATTCCAAAATTATATGCAAGCTTTAAAAGATTATACTAATCCTGCAAAAGAAGGATATTTAAATAAAGATAATCTTCGTGAAGCTGGTGAACAATATTTGCATCATGTAAATCAGAGTGGTAAGAACTTAGAAGACATGGATGAATTAAGACAAATTAGAACTAATTTAGTTTTAAACACAATGTCTGTAGTTTCTGAGATGCAACAAGATGATGTGAAAATTAGAGGACAAATAAACGCTTCTATTAATGCACTTTTACCAAAAGATTTAGGAATTTCTAAAGAAAGTGCAGTTGAAGAAAAAGATCTTGAAGAATTCGTATTGGTAGAAAAAGATAATAAGATTGATCTAGACTTAGAAGTAGAAGACGAAAAAGATTTAAATCAATCAATTTAAGGAATAGAAAGGTGAATAATGATTTTCGTTATTCATCTTTTTTTGTTGCAGGTTTGTTGCAGGCTATTTGCTAGAATATAATAAAGAAATATTTTTATTTATGAAAAAAAGGAGTGAATTAGCATGAAAAAATCACTTATTTCAAAAATATTAATAATGTTTAGTTTATTTCTAGGAGTATTCATTTATATAAATAAATATCAATCTATTAATCTTCATGCAGAAGAAATTGATAATAACTCCGGTGAGAATGAAGAAGAGACTCATACACATAATGAATTAACATTTGTTAAGTGGAGTGATACCAATTCATTACCTGCAAGTAGTGGTAATTATTATTTAGAATCAGATGTCACTATAACTGATACATGGCATCCTAAAACTGATACTAAATTATGTTTAAATGGTCATGGAATCATTTTAAATAGTGAAGGTAAAAATGTTATTGAAGTTCCTGGTGGTGGAAATATTTGTATTTATGATTGTAATAAATTAGAACATAAATACAAAATTGATTCAACTACAGGCTTAGGAATTGTTGATGATAGTTTTGAATCTGACTATTTAACATTTAGAGGTGGATATATTACAGGAGCTAAAGATAGTCCTAATGGTGGAGCTATCTTTATGCCTGGTACTTCTAGAAGTGGAAGCACTACTGAGTTAAAAATGTATGGTGGAACTATTATTGGTAATAGTACGACAGGCAACGGTGGAGCTATTTATTATGCATGGGTAAAGAGAAACAATAGTTTAATTACATTAAAAGATGTAAATATTATAGCTAATGTGGCTGATGGAATGGCTGGTGGAGTATATCACGGTGCAAATAATAATTTTTTAACTATTTCAGGTAAAACAGTTATTAAAGATAATATATCAGGAAGTTCTCCGGCAGCTATTTTAGAAGAAGCTAAATTGTTTATAGAAGGTAATTTATATATTTTTGATAATAAATTAAAGGATGGCACACCTTCTGATATAACTGTTAGTCATCCTAGTCAAAAGGATATTTTTAGTCTTAGTGGCGCTTTAACTGCAGATAGCAAAATTGGCCTTGATTATATTAGAAGAGGCACTATTTATAATTACTATCCTACAATGGCTTATACAGCTGCCGATAAAGATTGTAATGAATTATTTGTTATTCACGATAATAAAATAGTAATAGAAGAAGGAGATAATTTAATCATAGATTATCCTGCAAAGGATACAAGCGTTCCATATAGAAATATTGATTATAGCATTCAATTCCATAATAATTTTAAACCAAGTGATTATGAGGTTAAATATGGATTAGAAATGGGAACTTATGATTTAGATGAAGCACCTACTTTTAAAGAATTAGGTGATTATACAATCTATTATAAAGTTAAGGCTGGATTAAATGAATGTGAGTATCATCAAACAGTAAGCGTTGTAAAAGGTACGCCTCAATTACCAAAAGCTAATGAAGATTTATATTATACTGGTGAGAAACAAGAATTACTTGATTTTAGTAAATGTGATGATGCAGTATTTGAATTTAAATTTGAAGGTGGATATTGGTCAACATTTATTCCTAAAGGATTAGATATTGGTGAGTATGTAATATATACTAGAAGCCCTGGTAATGAACATTATTTATCTTATGCTAGTAGCGAAGAAACAATAATAATAGTAAAAATAAATGCGCCAGATAGAACTGATTTAGTAAATAGTATAAACGCTTCTAATGAATATCTAAATTCAATAAAAGATAAATATGTTCCTGTTGCCACTATATTAATGGAGGCAATAAATAATGCACAAGAAATTAATGATTATCAAAAATCTACAGTTGATGATGTAACTTTGGAAACTGATAATATTAATCAAGCGCTAAATAGTGCAAAAGAAGATGTTAAATCTATTGATGATACAATGTCTCTAATTAATTCAATTGGAGAAGTAATGTATAGTGCTGAATCTAGAGAAAAAATAGATAACGCAAGAATTAAATATGAATCTTTATCTAATGCATATAAAGATATAGTTTCAAATTATAAGACATTATCAGATGCAGAAAATCGTTATAATGAACTTCAAAATGATAATAATTTAGCATCTGCCGTTATTGAAAAAATTAATTCAATTGGAGAAGTTACAATTGAATCTAGTGAAAAAATTAAGGTAGCAAGACAAGCTTATAATTCATTAACAGAAGATCAAAAGAAGCTTGTTACAAATTATGAAACTTTAAGAGATGATGAGAATACTTTTGAATTAATTCTTTCAGATAAATCTAGGGCTTTAGAAACAGATGAATTGATTAATTTAATTGGAGAAGTTCAATTAGATGAAGCTTCTAAAAATAAAATAGATGCTGCAAGAACAGCTTATGACGCGTTAACTGATAGACAAAAATCATTTATAACTCAATTAGAAACTTTAGAGTTAGCCCAAACAAAATATGCGGCTCTTGTTGAAGATAAAAGAATTGCGTCAACTATTGATGAATTAATTAATTCGATTGGTAATGTTACACTTGAGTCTAATGATAAGATTCTAGAAGTTAGAGAAGCTTATGTCGCATTAACTGATAGTCAAAAGTCATTTGTTACTTCATATCAAGTTTTATTAGCTTCTGAGACAAAATATCAAGAATTATTAGATGATGTAGCTGAGGCAAATAGAGTTGATGAGTTAATTAATTTAATTGGTGAAGTAAAATATAATCAAGAGGTAAGAAATAGAATTAATAATGCTAAAAATGCTTATTCAGCTTTAACTCAAAATCAAAAGTTTTATGTTAAAAATTTAGTTATATTAACTTCAGCAGAAAAAATCTATAATGAGGTTGGAGTTGTATATAGACAAATAAATGCGATAGGCGAAGTAACTTCTTTAAATGATTTAACTAAATCTCAAATTAAAGAGGCAAGAAAGGCTTATGATGCATTAGATGATTCTGAAAAAGGACTAGTAATTAATTTAGATAAGCTTGAACAAAGCGAAAATAAATATAGTGAATTAGAAAAAACTAATAATATCAGTATTATTACTAGATTAGTTACTATAATTGTAGTTATTTTAGTACTTGTTCTAATTATTGCATATATTTCAATGTTCTTTATATTCAATAAATGGACATTAGTTAATTTAAAATCTAAGAGAGTATTTAAAATTGGAAAAAAGAATAATAAATTAAAACTTCTTAGAATGAATTTTAAGATTATTTACAGAGAAGAAAAAGATGTATATAAGTCTAAAATAAGAGAAATATTAAAATAGTATTGCAGCCTATTCTATATGATAAATCATATAGAGTGGGCTGTATTTTATTTTCTGTTGCAGGTTTGTGGCACTACAATTGATAAAATATGAATAGTAGAATAGGACAATGGGCTTTAATCAGCACAGACATTGAGTTTTATAATCAAATTTAATTTGATTTTTATAAAAGTGGGGTGTAGATTTATGAAATCTAAACATTATATATTTAAAATATTATCCACCTTATCTTTAGTATTGATATTTATTCTAGCAGGATGCAGAGGTAAAGGCGCAATAGATAGAATTGAAATGAATACTAAGGAAGCTATTGAAGTTAAAGCTGGAGATTTTTCATACGATGGACTTAAAGTATTAGTCATCTATACAAACGGTGAAGTGTCTGAAGTTAATTTAACTGAAAATATGATTCCTGAAGAAGAAAGATTAAACTTTTACAAAATGGGTGAACATGATGTATTAGTCAAATACGGAAGACATACTACAACACTTAAAATAAATGTTGTTAGCCATGATTTTGATGATATTTATAAATTAGAAGGCTATACATGTGTATATGATGGTCAACCTCATAAGGTTGAAATCAATTATGAAGTACCTGAGGGTGCTACAGTTGATTATCCTTATGGAAATACATTTACAAATGCGGGTGAATATGAAGTTGTAGCTGTTATTTCAAAAGATGGATATGAAGCTAAAACACTAAAGACAAAACTTATTATTGAAAAGGCTAAAATAGATTTATCTAAAGTAGTATTTTTAAATAAGATTTGTGAATATAATGGTGAACCTAAAACTATAGAGGCTACAAATCTTCCTCAAGGTGTAAGTGTAGATTATGAAATTTGGAATGAGGATGAAACAATTAAATTAAATAATGCAGTAAATGCAGGTAATTATGTTATTGTAGCTAAGTTTAGCGCAAAAGATGAGAATTATGATCAAACTTCAACAATGAAAGCTCGACTTACTATTACAAAGACAAAATATGATATGTCAAATGTCATATTATCTGATTATGTAAAAGAGTATGATGGTCAAGAATATGTTGCATCATTTGATAGACAATCAGTAATTCCAAACGGTGTTGAAGCTTCTTTTAAATATTATAATTCAAAAGGTGAAGAAGTAACTTCTACATCTAATGCCGGTGAATATAAGATAGTTGCATCATTTAAGAGCAATAATTTAAATTATGAATCTATAGCTCCTATGGAAGCTAAACTTGTTGTAACAAAAAAACAAGTTAATATAGATGGAGTTATTACATTTAATAGTAAAACTGTTAATTTTAATAGAGAATCACATTCACTTGAGATTAGTGGTAAATTACCACAAAATGTATCTGTAACATATGAAAATAATAATCAAATTGCTGCAGGTGAATATAAAGTGGTTGCTAAATTTAGTGACAGTAATCCAAATGAAGAATTAGATATTAATGAACTTGTAGCCTATTTAATTATCAATAAAATTAGAGAAGCGCCACAAGTATATGATGATAGTGGAGAAAAGAGAACTATTGAAGCTAAGGATTTAAAATTAATAGTTGATCAAGAAACTGGTAATAAAAAAATAGAAATTGCAGGATTTATTGAAGATGAATATGTTATAAAAAAGATTCAATATCTTGATTTTAATACTAAACAAGAAGTAAAAGATGTAAGTGAATTTGCAGATGGTAAAAAGTATGATTATACAATTAATTTTGCATTTATCGATGAAATCGAAAATTCAAGCGTTATATTAGCTCCTGCATCAGGAACTGTTTCATATTCTATAACATTTGAAGATGATATTCAGTTAATAAATGCGGAATATGTATATGATGGAAACATGCATGGATTAGCTGTAAATAAAGAATTACCTGTTGGTACATCTGTTTCTTATCCTGAAGGAGAAGAATTTAAAGATGTTGGTACTTATACAATTGTTTGGGAAATATCTAAGGATACTTATAGAACTAAACAAATAATAGGTCAATTAAAGATTACTAAAGCTAATTATGATTTATCAAAGTTTGTTGTTAACGATGTTACTAAAGAATTTGATGGTAATGATTATTATAATCCTAATAATTTAGATAGTCTTCTTGATTCAAATGAAGCATTTAAGAATTTAGCAGAAGGTATAACAATTAAATCTATTGTTTCAAAAGTTAAGGTTGCAGAAGACTTTGTAGAGACTGTTTATACATCAAATGTAGGTTATTATATGTTAACTGTTTCATATGCATATGATGAACTAAATTATAATCCTGTACCTGATACAACTTTCTATCTAACAATAGAAAAGAAATTTATTGATTTAAGTAGTTATGCATTAACAGATAAAGTTGTAACTCTAACTGAATCTGATATGTATGTAAGAATTAGTAGTAATAATACAATCTTTATTACTATTCAACCTGAAAATCTTCCAAATGGTGTTTCAGTTACTTATGAATATAAGAGACAATCTGATGGTGTATCTCTTGGAAGTGATGGTGTATTAGAATTTGGTGTATTTAATGTAACTGCTACATTTATAGCTGATTCTAATTATGAAATAGATAATAATGTATTAACTGCAGTACTTACTGTGGAAAAGTCAATTTAAAGGAGTGATAATTATGAAAAAAAGACATGTATTATGCTTAGTAATTATTATTTCCTTTATATTAGCAAATGTAATAACTATACCAGTAATAAAGACTAGAGGTATGTTTGTAGATGCAACAGGTAGTTTTACTCTAGTACCATATTTTAGATGGATGATCTCTATATTTATAGCGTTTATGTTATTCCAATGCATAGTTGCATCTCAAAAATTTGCGTCAGGTAGATTTCAAGAAATATTATTTGTAATAACATCTATTATGTTAATATCGGTAATATTATCATATCTATTATTTGCCCTATTCGATTGTAAATTTGAATTTGGAATTATCGATTGGCTTGGTACTTTTGATAAGATGATTGTATCGGGATTATACTATTTATTCTTAATAATAGTATTCTTAGGATTATTTGTATTATATTGTTTTGTAATAAATAAGAACTTTATTTCCGTATTTTCTAAAAATGGACCTAATGGTAAGCTTAAACAAGTAAAAGATTCTAATTTAGAAAATTCAAGATGGATGACTTCAAAAGAAAAGAAAACTATATTTAAATCTTATACATATAGTCAACTTAATACTGTTAGTAAAGATGGTATTCCTGTAATGGCATCTCTTGATGAAAATAAAAAAGATATGCAAGTTTTATTTAATTCACCTTGCCATTCTATAATTATCGGTTCAACTGGTTCAGGTAAAACTACTACATTCGTATCTCCTATGATTCAGCTTTTAGGTGCGACTAAAGCTGGTTCATCAATGATAATAACTGACCCTAAGGGTGAATTATTCTCACTTCATTCTCAATTTTTACAAGATAGAGGATATGATGTAAAGGTTGTAGATTTACGTGATACATATTCTTCATATAGATGGAATCCATTAGATGGTATATGGGATGCATTTGAAGAGTATAGAAATGCATATAAGAAAGCGTTCAAGCGTGTAGATAATATTTACGAATCAGGATTAACTCTTGATAAGAATATTGGGGATAACGAAGATTTAAATGAGTGGTATGAATTTGATGGTAAAGCTTATAAGGATTATCAAAGATTAGTTAACAATATTAAAGTTTATAAAAAGAAAATATATGATGAAGTTTATGAAGATTTAAATGACTTAGTATCTGTATTAATTCCTGTAGAGAATGAAAAAGATCCTCTTTGGGAAAAAGGTGCTAGATCAATTACACTAGCTGTATTACTTGCGATGCTAGAGGATTCAACAGATCCTGAAAACGGTATGACAAAGGATAAATTTAATTTCTTTAATTTAGCAAAGATTCTTCAAAATTCTACTAAAGATTATGAAGATTTAAGAAATTATTTTAAAGGTAGGAGTCCTTTATCAAAGGCTTATTCATTATCTAAACAAGTTTGTGATGCAGCTCCTTCAACAAGAGCTTCATATATGTCAATTGTATATGACAAATTAGTACTATTTAATGACGCTGGTGTGTGTGCATTAACTTCTACATCAGATTTTACTGCAGAAGCTTTAGCAGACCACCCAACAGCCTTATTTTTAAAAATTCCTGATGAAAAAGATACTAGACACAATCTAGCTGCAATCTTTATATTAAATATTTATAAGACGCTGATTAAAGTTGCATCAGAAACTCAAGAATTAGCATTACCAAGAAATGTCTACTTCATCATGGACGAATTTGGTAATATGCCAAAGATTTCTAAATTTGACAAATTTATCACAGTAGGTCGTTCTAGAAAAATTTGGTTTACAATGATTGTTCAATCTTATTCACAATTAAATAATGTATATGGTGATAATGTTGCTGATATTATTAAAGGTAACTGTGGTATTAAGATGTTTATCGGTTCTAACGATATGGGTACATGTAAGGAATATTCTGAATTATGTGGTAATATTACAATTCAAACATCTTCAACAAGTGGTTCAGCTCATGGTGAGAAGAATTATTCCACATCATTACAAACTCGTCCTTTAATATATCCATCTGAATTACAAAGATTGAATCACCCAGGTGATATCGGACACTCAATTATTGTAACCTTTGGTAACTACCCTCTTAAAACTTATTTTACTCCATCTTTTAAAGTTCCACTTTATAAGATTGGTAAAATGGATCAATCAGATTTAGAAGATAATTTCTTCGACGAAAATGCTATTTTCTATGATATTAAGAAAAGAAATAGCGCATTAATGAAGAAGGTTAATGAAGCAAAAGAAAACGGGGGCTTTAGTGCGTTAAAGCCTAAGGAAGAAACTAAAGAAGAAGTTAAAGAAGAGACAAAAGAAGAAAAGATTAAAGAAATAAAAAAGAAAAATACAAAGTTAAGTCAAACTGAGATATTAAAAATATTTAAAGAACTTAAGAAAACTAATCCATCTCTTTCCTTCCAAGACTTCTGTATTATGGTCGCAAACGGCGAAATATCATTAGAAAAGGAGGACTTAGCAAATGAAAAGAAATAAATTATATATTATATTTGTAGCTATAGCACTCCTATTTATTGGGCTTATTATAGTTTGTGGTAATACCGGAAAGGTAAAGGCGGATGGAAACTATGTATATGTTAAAGATACAGTAGTTGAAGCTAATGAATCAGGTTTAGTTTATGTAGAACTTGCTGGTGAAGGTAAAGCTAATGATAATGTTGAATTGTTTATTCATACTGAAGGTGGTACAGCAATTCCTGGACTTGATTATGTAAATATAAATACGTTAATTAAAGTTCAATTTGATAAGTCAGGTGTTTTATCATATAAAGTTTCTATTAAGACTCTAAACACATCTGAAAGTAGAGAAAAAATAAGAACTTATAATCAAAGCGGAGCAGTTTATGGCAGATATTTTAAATTAGTTCTTGAAAAAGCTAATGGCGCAAGTGTTGATATTAATAGAAATAGCGCTAAATGTTATTTACCATATGACTATAAAGTTGAAGTTGTAACTGGTGTTAGACAAGATACTGCTGTTCATATGAATGAAGATCATTCATATTTAAAGGATTTAGAAAAACCACAAACTCTATACCATGATGGTATTGGTGATTTAGATGGTGGTTCATCTTGGTACACATTTAAAAGTGGTAGAAATTTATCATTCCAAAATGAGACAACTGATAGATGGGTGAATGCGTATATCAATAATTCACTAGCTTCTGCATATGGAACATATTTCATAAGAGATTTAAATGATTCTAACCAAGATTGGTGGAATTCATATGCTAATATTCATTTATTATTTGGTAATAAAGAATTTATGAATAATTATTCAAGAAGCGAGAATTGTCCTGGCTTATCATATTATCTTGAAACTGAACCAAAGTTACCAGAATCAGATGGATTCTTTTCTTGGAATGATAAGGGTAATAACTTTACTCCAGAAGCTACAAGATATCTTTTAGTTGAGAATAAAAACCCTTATAAAGAAGATGATGATTTAGTAGACAAAAAAGATATAACTATTAAAAAGGATACTAAATATTATCGCTGGATACAAGAAGGAGACACTTGGTATGCTGGAAATGGTAGTATTGTTTCTTCTGGTGTTGTTGGTGTCGATCCATATGAAGGCGTCTTAGACGCAGGACTTGCGATATACAACAATGCAGATGAACAAGATAGAAAAGCTAAAAATATATACATGTTCCTAGCGCTTATCGATGATAGAGTTCCTGAGGTCATTGGTGAATATATAGATGATTCAGATTTAAAAACTACAGGTAAATTAAAAATTTATATTCGCTTTAGTGAACCAGTAATGTCTGCAAGAACTAATGAGGATTTACCTATTACAATCAATAATGGAACAGCAACATACTATGCTACTTATTTAGATGGTAATTATTCAGATACCTTAGTTTATGAATTTGATACTACAAATGTTCGTGCTAATATCAAAGATGTTTCATATCAATTCCCAACAGATAATATTGGTGATTTAGCTCACAATATTGATGAATATGGTGTCATTACAAATAATAGATTGCCAAGAGATTTTACAGATAAATCTAGAACATTAAACTTTTTAAATGGTGAAGTTAATTTACTTACACCAAAACTAACAGTAGATTTAACAAGTTCATCTAAATCACAAAATATTTATAACATTTTAGTATCAATTAATGATAATGGTGAAAGAAATATAGCAGATGGAGTCTTGTACTACACTTGGGATAAGAATCCTGAATTATTTGATCCAACTGATGGACATATATATTCATCAACAGAATTAACAAATAAAGACTTATATAAAAATGTTCATAAATTTAGTGCTGAAGAAAATGGTTCAATTACATTAACTTTAGTAAAAAATGAAAAAGATAACATTGATAGTGGTACATATTACTTACATGCGCTCGCAATGTCTGGATATGGATTAACAAGTATTGGGACATATGGACCTTATCCATTAGATGGAGATCCACCTAGTGCTAGTCAACTTATGCCAAGCCCTAATGAATTAAAAACTAAGGAATATTGCGTAGAATTATACAAAAAATCTACAGGCAATGCCGAATTAATGAATATTACTATCAATTATAAATATGTGGATAAAGATGGTAATGTAAAAGAAGCAAAAGTTAAACTATATGAAAATGGTGTTGTAGTAGGTTCATTAAGTCAGCTTCAAAGACAAGAAGAATTAGAGGATAGATTTAAATATTATTATAAGTCTACAATTGATACTTCTCTTGGTATAGCGACAGATTCTACTATTAGCCAAATACTTCAAGAAAATAATACATCAAGAATGAATTTTGATGTAACGTTCTATATTGAAGATAGTGCTGGTAATAAGACAACTTCAAATATGATAAAAGTTGTATATGATACAAGAAAACTATTTGAAGTAGGTGTTGATGTACCATTAGCTGTTGATGGTGAAAATCCTGAGCCTGGTTATAGAGAAATAAATGATATTGCAGTATCTTATAAAGCATATGATTATTCAACTTGTGAGAATAATAGAGATATTGTAATTACAGTTTTAGATAAGTCTCAAAGCGGTGGAGAAAATTATAGAGCTTTACTTGAAACTCCAGGAGCTAAATTTAGTGTTATTGTAAATGGTGAAAGAGAAGTTGCAGCTGATGGGACTGAAGGAGCTCAAAGATTTAGAGTAACATTAAAAGATCTTAGTTCTGGTTTCTTTGAAATAATACCAAAGATTACAAGTCAAGATCAATCTAATCCTCTAGATTTAGTTGCAGAAACAATTTCTTTCTACTTAACTAATAATATGTCAGATGAAACTGATAATAAGAAAAATAGTGAAACAAATCTTGTATTAACTAATAAGGTGTTCCAATTACAAGATCAAAGATATTATTATTTAGATGAAAGTGGATCAACTGTTATCTCTTATCCATATGGCGGAGTATTTGATCCAACATTAAATAAAGTGGAAGGTGGTTCAACTTATCCATCATTCTCAAATATTAATGAAGCTAAGAAATATGTTAAATTCATGGAATATCAAGACCTATATTTAGTAAAGATTACCGCAAATATTGCAAATCTACTAAATAGTGGTACTGCATCAACTGCTTATGTAAAGGCTAGTGGTGAAACAGTAAATGCTCAAGAAGGTCAACTATGGATTAGATATAAGAAGAGCACATGGCAAAGTAGTGCTACTTCATATGGATGGGCATACTATTATTATGGTAATGGTAATGTTAGTGATGGAATAAATATTAATGGACTTCCTACAAATTTAAACAACGCAATCAATGATATTGTAAATAGAATTACAAATGAAGGAAAAATTATATATTTAGTTGAAGAAGAAACACTAAACCAAAAGACAGGAGCTCCTTATTTAGCTTCAACTCAGCTACATGTAGCAAGTGAAGAAAGTAGTGTATCTAAGACTAATATTAAATTTGTAACACCTGCTAAATATGATGGTGATAAGAATATTTATCAAAATAATGTTACAGTAAATAATCAAAGTTGTGCGTTAGCTACTAACATGATAATTAAAGCTGATGATGCAACTAGATTATTCTATAAATATGGTGATAGTAATTTCACAGAAATAACAGTAATTGATGGCGTAAGACTACAAGAATTAATGTCAAATCAAGCTACAGGTTTATATACAATTAGAGAATATGGTAGAAAAGGTATATGCCAATATACTATCTATTTTGATAAATCTGTACCAGGATTATCAGTATCAATTGGTAATACATCAAGCATTCTTGATGGTTCAATTACTAATTTCTCAAGTGATACATTCATAATTAAACAATTAGGTGTTCAAAGTGATACATTACCTAAAGAAGTAGATGATTTAGCATATATTGCCATCTATTCTTATCCAGGTAGAAGCTTAATTGATGTATTATATCCTCAAGATCTTAACTCTGATGATAAAAATTATAAATTAGAAAATAAGAATTATTACATTCAAGTTGGGGATAGATCAGGTAATATCGTTACTTATACAGTCTTATTATCTAATAGTGAATTAAAAGTAGAAACATATGAAAATGATTCAAAAACTAGCGTAGTAGTTAAAGTCTTAGAAAGAGACGAAAATGAGATTTATTCTTATGAGGTTTATTTAAATGAGACTTTAGTTACAACAGAATTTGCTGAATCAAGAACATTTAAAGAACCAGGTATTTATAGAATTATTGTAAGAGATATATATGGAAATGAAGTAGTTAAAACTATTGAGTTTAATTATAAGACACCAGATATAACTTGGTATTATCAAAATAATGATTCATATTCAAAATATAATCCTGATAAAATTGTAAGACTAGTAATATATGATGATGAATCTAATTCAAGATATACTAATGTCTATACATCAGCATTAATAAAATATACATTCAATACTGCATATGGTGATGATAATGTTAAATTTGAAATACTAGATTTACAATCAGGTGATTATTCATATAATGATGCAAATCAAACAGTTACAATTAATAAGTTAGTAAACTTTAGAATGAGAGTATGGTTTGAATCATTACCAGAAAATGATCACATATATAATATTAAAGTTGATAATGAAGCGCCTGTAGTTTCCGCAGCATTTATCGCAACATCATATAACTTATATGTTGAAAAAGATAGTGATGGGAATGTTATTAAAACTGCATCATTTGATTCTATCAATTATGGTACATCAGATAACCCAATCTATAATGTTGGTGATGAAATAACACTTGATACACTTCAATATGTTTTAGGTTCAAGTGTTGAAACTCAATTTGAAGATGGTGCTGTAATTAGTGGTGGTCATATAGAATTAGGATTCCAAGATCCTTCTCGTATAAAAGACTTTAGCATTATGAAGGATGGCCAACTTATTGAGATGGTCTTAGATGATGATGGTAAGCTATTACTTAATAATTATGGTAAATATGAAATTATTGTAACTGATATGTTAAGTAATGTAAGAAGATTTAGTTTCACTAATACTAAAGATCCTATTACTAATGAATATGTAGATGACGAATTAATTGAAACAGAGGGACAAGAATATGGTCATGATAATGCTACTATTAATGCCCTTTATAAAGGTGAATTAAGAGTTCTTGTAAAAACTAATGAAGGTACTAAGACATATATTTTCAACTTTGATGGTAAAAATATAACAAGTGGTAAATATGTATGTGTCGCGGAAAAGAGACAGGATGATCAAGGTGTTGTGACAGAAATAAAGAGTGCACAATATCAACAAGATCCTAATTTCATTATAGATATTACATCATCTACAACTAAAGAAAATGTTTACTATACAGCAGTTAGCAATGATTATTATGTAATATCTGTACAAATTAAAGATAAACTACCATACTTTAAGATTTCTACAATTGAAAATGAAATATCTTATGAATTCTTATATAGAGTAGGAAATACGATAATACCTTCATATCATTATGGTACTTTATCTAAAGAAAAGCCTGAATTAAAATTAATGTCAGGTGAGGATGAAATTGTAATCAAAGGTGATTCTAAATATACATATATTGCGGATAATCTTACAATAGATCCTATGATTAAATCTAATATTACAACTATACAAGTTGCATATTCAAAGAAAACTGATTTCCCTCAATTAGAAACAATTTATGAAAATGGTAATTTCATAAGAAGATTTATTGGTGAAAATGATGGATTCTATAAGATTGTTGTAAGAAATGTATTCAATAATGTAACTGAATATATAATTGCAAAAGTTGATTCTTTTGAAGCAATCGTTATGGTTAAATATTTAGATGGTTCAACTAGAGAATTCTTATCAAATGAAAATAAGATTTATTCAAATTCAATGATTGATATAAATGTTTATAGCGATAGCGTAACATTTGTAGTAAATGGTGAAGAATTTAATGGAAGCTATGATTCAGGGGTTACAACATTAGAATTATATAAACAAGGTGAATATAATTTAAGAGTTGTAGGCGCAAATGGTGTATTTGAAGATTTTACATTTGAAATAAATTCAAATTTTGAATTTGTGTATAAAGAAGAATGGATAACTGGATATAATGAAAAAGCTTTATTAATGGATCAAGGTTATACATCAACATTATTAACTCCACAAATATCAAAAGAAGATGGAATAGAATATATTGCATATCAATATCAAACAAATGATCTTGTGGTATTATATGATAATATTTCAGAAGAAAAAATATATGATGAATTAGCTTTAATTGATTCTATAGGTAAAGATGGTATTGGAGATTACATTATATATTTTAAGAATAAATATGGTGATGTAGGTTCTAAGACTATTCATTTTAGCAACGTTGCAGCCTTACAATTAAGTAGAAAAACTGTTGCGGAAAGTAATGCATTCCAACCATATAGTTTAGAGAAAGCTTTAGAAAGTGACTTCTATTCAAACTATATATTAAAATTTGAAACTAATAGCTTAAAATATCAATTTGAAATTGATGGAACTCAAGTTTCACTTGATGAACCAAAAACAATTGAATTTAGCAATGCTAGTGGTAATGGTTCATTTGGTTATCAAATTACATATTTAGATGAATATGGTAATTATTTATCATTTAGAGCTGAATTATATAGAGCTGAAGTATCAATTGATAAATCGCAAATGGAAGAAATTAATATAAATGATAAGATTTATACAAAAGATGATATTGTTATAACATTTGCGGATGAATTAGTTGGTAGTGTGAGTGTAGATGGTAAAGAAAGAATTGATTATACATCAGGTTCTAAATTCTATAAAGACGGAAAATATGAATTCTATGTTGAAGATATAGCAGGTAATAGAAATACATATATTATTAACCATAAGTCAATAAATCATTTTACATTAACTAATACTTCAACAAATCAAGCAGTAATTAATGGTGGTGTAGTTAACAATGCATCTGTAGCATTTAATGCAACTGATGATTCTAAGCTTTCAAGTGTATTTAAAAATGGTGAAAAGGTTAATGATTTTACATCAAATACATTTAAGACTACAGGTCATTGGGAAGCATTAATTGTAGATAGTGTTGGTAATACATCATATGTTGAATTCTATATAATTAATAACCCATTAATTTCATTTGAATATAGCGCTCCATATGATTATTCAATAACAGAAATATTCTTCACAGATTCAGATGGAAGACGTGAACAAATTGATGCTGAAGATAATCATATTGTATTGAATAAGAATGGAGATTATGCAGTTGTAGTTTCTAGTAATAGTACTAACATGACATTCAATTTCTCAGTAACAATTAATGATACACCTCCACAAGCAACCCTATCTGGTGTTGAAAATGGTGGTGTTACATCAAGAGATGTTACACTTAAAGGTTTAAAGAATGGTGATGTAGTAGAAGTTTATAAAGATGGTAATCTTATAAATGTTACTGATGTAGGAACTACAAATAATGTACCAGAGATTAAAACTGGAGGTACATATAAAATCATTATTAAAGGTGTTTCTGGTGCAAAGGTTGAATATAACTTCACTAGAAAACAAATTGCAAATGCGCCAACAAGTATATTTATTATAGTAGCTTGTGCAGCCGCAATTGCAGGAATTACAATCGGTCTTTTATATCATACAAGATTAAAGAACGATGCTGAATAACGTTAGTAATATGTAAATCCGACATATTATTATATAAGAAAAAATATAAATTAAAGGAGATGTGTGTTTTATGTTCAATATTATATTAGCTCTTTCTGAAAAGGATTTAAATCAAATTGTTAAACCATTATTAGATGTACTTGGTGTAGTTGTACCTGTACTTCTTGGTGTGGTTGGTTCTCTTGGAGCCATCTGGGTAATTTTCCTTGGTGTAAAATATGCTAAGGCAGAAGATCCACAAGAACATGAGAAAGCTAGAAATAGCTTAAAAAATGCGATTATTGGATTCGTACTTATTTTCGTACTATTAATCGCTCTTCAATTCGCAGTAAATATTTTCACAGATTGGTATAGAAACTACGAATTCCCAGCATAGGAAATGGTATAAAAATTGTGAAAAGGTTTACTAAAAAAATAATATATGGCCTTTTCATTGTCCCTTCCATAGTCATAATTTCATTACTAACAAGTTGTACACCTGATATGGGTATATTTAATAATAATGATAGCGGATTTGATGATTATTATGACAGCATTGGAGATATTAGTGGTAAATATGAAGAAAATAATGAATTTAAAAATCATGAATATGATTTAGAAAAATCATTAACTAATGAGTATATCTTTCAAAATTTAGCGTGGGAGGATGACAATGAAAAGGTTGATTTTAGACAATACGTTTATATTGTCATTCCTTTTAAGCGCGAATTGATAATCGAAAGCTTAGCTTTATTTATTAGAAAAGATAGTGAAACTGTCATTAAGAGTGGACAAGAATTAGAATTAAGTTTCTTCTATTTTCCTAATTCTGATTTATGCCCAAAAGATAATGAATTAAAGAAAATGTCTGACCCTGATACAAAGATTGAAAAAGATAAAGATGGTAATGATGTTGTAGTAGAAGTAAATTATCCTGATCCTAAAAAGGAAAATAGGAATGCATCTGTTAAGTTACCTATCTCATCAAATTTTGAAAGCTTTGAATTGAAAGGTTTTCGTCAAACTGTTGATTATGGTGAGTCATATGTTTCGAATAACTGTTTAAATGTAAAAAAAGATAGTTATTTATATTTACGAATTGAAAATAATTCAGCATTAAATAGGAATATGACTCCTGTATCAATTCAATTTATTAATTTGCTCGTCAGAGCTATTTAAGGAGGACCAAAGATATGTTTAATTGGGTTTGGGACCTTTTATATAGTATATCAAAATCAATATTTCAAATAATTGATGGTCTACTTTCATGTGCAAATATGCTTTGTGGTATTGAACCAATAAGATATCAAAATACGGAAATGGATTTTATGACATTCCTATTACGTAATAAAAATATATCTTTTGGGTTTGTTGCGGCAATAGTTATTGGAGTAATACTTGTAATAATATTTGCAGTATTTGCGATTATGAGGTCAATCTCTTCAGAAAAAGAGAATATGACACCTATGCAAATATATGTTAAAGTTGGTAAGGTATTATTAACATTTATATTTATTCCTGCAGCAATTATGGTTTTAATATTCTTTACAAATACATTGATGCAGTCGTTGTATAAATCAACACTTGGTGGAAGTCCGGATGGTTTAGGTCGATTCCTTGCAGGTGCGTTTGGACAAAATGCAAGACATGATGGTGTACCTGAAAATTTCTATATGAGTTCAAGTTTTGATTATACTTCAACAGGAAACATGAAGAATTATGTTGACTTAGATGATTATGATTTTTTCTTTAGCTGGATTGCTGGTATAGCAATTCTGTTATCATTAGCTTCATCTCTATTGATGTTTGTTGACCGTGCTATTTCTATAGTTATATTATTTATATTTTCACCAATATCTTTATCAACAGCAGTATTAGATGATGGTCAAAGATTTAAACTATGGAGAGATCAATTCTTAGTCAAATTCTTAACCGGATATGGTTGTATAATTGGTATTAATATATATGCCTTAGTTATAAGCGCCATTACTAATAATGATTTAGTATTCTTTGATAATTCAGCTCTTAATTATATTATGAAGATAGCAATCGTTGTTGGTGGTGGAGTATCTTTAAATAGATTAATGGCATTAATTGGTAATCTTATTTCTCAAGGTGCTGGTTCTAATGAACTTAGAGATAATGCGATTGCAACCCAACAAGCAAAAGGTATTGGTATGCGTGCATTATCTGGTGCTTGGTCTGTAGCTAAGTCACCATTTACTGCAACACGTAGTGCAGCTAACTTCATTAGAGATACAAGTCAATTTGGTCTAGGTTATTCTGTAGGTTCTCGTCTAGGATTTAATACTAGTAGAGGTTATGGAAAAATGAGTAAGACTCAAATGAATCAACAACGAGAACAAATGGTAGCCAGGGAGAATTACCGGAAGACTGGTAAATTTGATGGTTCTGGAAATAATGTTAAGAACGCAATTGAAGGTAAAGGAAACGCTAATTCTTTAAATATGAAATATAAACCTTCTGGTAATTCTAGCAATGCGATTATAGGAAATAAGAGTAATGCTAACAACAACATCGGTAATAAGATGATTGAAATGGAAGTATTAAACAAAAAGAAAGATGAGAAAAAGTAGAGGTGGATTATGAGAATTATTCCAAAAACGGCAAAAATTAAAATTCAATTTTTTAAAAATATTTCAATATTAGATATCATAATCGGTCTTTCTTTTCTTGGATTAATTGTGTTACTTTCCATTACAAATATAGGATTTGTAAAATTCATCTTAATGCTAGTGTTATTAGTTATTGCGGTTGGATTATTCTTACCATTTGAAGGACAAAGATTTTATATATTCTTAGCTTATGCAGTAAAATACATCTTTAGCGTAAAGAAATTTAGTAAAGATAATACAAAAGCTCAAACTAATATTGATAATTATCTTCCATTTAAGGATATTAGAGATGGTTATATAGAATACAATACTTATTCTGCAGGAGTATTACAAATTGATCCTAGAGAATTTAGTCTATTATCTGAGTTTAGACAAAATCAAATGATTGATGAAAACTTCGGTAGAGTAATTAGAGAAATTACTGATAAGACTAAAGCTTCTTTAGTTAAAATTGATCGTAAATTAAGTTTTGAATCTTATATTAAACATGAAGAAAAGAAAAAAGAAAATCTTCAAGCCTTATTTGATAGAGGAGAATTAACTGAAGAGGAATTAGAATCAAGATTATTAATTATTAATGATAGAATTAGAGCTTATACAGAATTGACAAATGATGATCCTGTTATTAAACCTTTCTATTATTTAGTAATTTATGACGCAAATAAAAAGGTTATTAATGAAATTCTAAATGATGCGATTATGACATTCCAAAATATTGGTATGACTTCCCACATTCTTGATACAAAGGAACTAGCATTATTCTTAAAATATAATTATGTTCCAAACTTCAATGAAAAAGATATTGATATGTTATCTGAAGGTGAACTTATGAGTTGGGTATGCCCTCATAGTGTTGAATTTAAACCACGTTCAGCTTTAGTAGATGGTGAAGAATGTTATACATTCACAGTAAAAAATTTCCCAATAACAGTATTAAATGCGTGGGGTTATAAAATATTTAATATTCCTAACACAAAGATTGTAATGAATTTATCTCCATATGAGAAACAAAAAGCTGTAAAGATGATAGATAGATCTGTTCAAGAGCTTGCAGCTCAAACTGAACATAGCTTTAAGGCTTCATCTTTAATTGATAAACAAACTCATATTGAAACTTTAATCGAAGTGTTAAGAATGTTACAAAATGATAATGAAACATTATTTGGTGTAACACTACATATAACAATTTTCCCTAATGAAAATGATACAAAGGATCAAGTTAGAAATCTTAAGAAGACTATTAGAAGAATATTTGCAGAGGAAGGTTTTGAACTTGTAGATAATTATTTTAGACAAAATTTAGCCTTTATCTCAACAAATTTATCTAGATTAGATTTAATGACTGACTTCCAAAGAGCAATTCATTCTAACTCTGTAGCAGCCGTATTCCCATTTGTATTGTCAAATGTAATGGATGAGACAGGATGTATATTAGGTACTGAAAATAATTACCCTGTAGTAGTTGATTTCTTTAAACGTAATTTTGAACGTGTTAACTCAAATATGGTAATTATGGGTAAATCTGGTTCAGGTAAATCTTACGCAACAAAGACAATTTTAACTCAACTTTGTGCTGAAAACTGTAAGATATTTATTCTTGACCCTGAAAATGAATATCAAGTTTTAGCTCAAAATTTAGGTGGTAGATTAATTGATGTAGGTACAGCAAGTGAAGGAAGAATTAATCCATTCCATGTCATTACAACACTTGAAGGTGATGAGCTTGGAAGTGATTCTAAAGTTAATAACTTTGCGGTTCATTTACAATTCTTAGAAGAATTCTTTAGAGTAGCATTAGATGGTATTTCATCTGACGCACTTGAGTATTTAAATAATGTAATTGTAGATTTATATAGTAGAAAAAATATTGATTCAAAAACTGATTTTTCAAAGTTAGGACCAAAGGATTATCCTACATTTGATGAATTATTCGCTTTAATAGATGAAAAACTAAATAAAGCTACAGTTGAATATGATGTTACACAATTAAGAATTTTACATAATTATGTATCTAAATTTGCTGGTGATGGTAGAAATGCTAATCTTTGGAATGGTGAATCTACATTATCAGTAAAAGAAAACTTTACAGTATTTAATTTCCAATCACTATTAGCAAATAAGAATGGTGTAATTGCTAACGCACAAATGTTATTAGTACTTAAGTGGTTAGACAATGAAATTATTAAAAATCGTGACTTTAACATAAAACATAATACAAATAGAAAGATAGTTGTTGCAATTGACGAAGCTCACGTATTTATTGATCCTAAATATCCTGTAGCACTTGATTTTATGTATCAATTAGCAAAGCGTATTCGTAAATATAATGGTATGCAAATTGTAATAACTCAAAACATCAAGGACTTTGTAGGTAGTGAAGAAATTATTCGTAAATCAACAGCTATTATAAATGCATGTCAATATTCATTTATTTTCTCTTTATCTCCAAATGACATGGATGATTTATGTACATTGTATGATAAAGCAGGACAAATTAATGAAGTTGAACAAGACCAAATTGTAAATAATCCAAGAGGTAATGCATTTATTATAACTTCACCAACTAGTAGAACAAATATTTCAATTATTGCTTCTAATGCAAGTAGAGAATTATTTGGTGAAGGAGATAAAAAATAGTTTTAATATTAACAAAAGGACAAGAGAAAGAAAACAGATTCTTGTCCTTTTTTCTATTGATTTTTGTTGCAGGTTTGTGGCAAGTGATGTGTTATCATATATACGCTAGAAAAGAATTTTTTTAAAGAGGATTGATTTAAGGAGGATATTGAACGTGAGTACATTATATGAGTGGATTAAAAATGACCTTTTAGAATTAAAGGAAATAAGAAAGCGTGAAAAGGAAGATTTCCATAAAGCTAAATCATTTCCACAAAGCTTTAAAGAAAATATTTTAAGACAAAGAGTTAATAATCTTATAAATATTGTTAATAGAAAGCTTAAAAGTAAGTTAGGCTCTGATGGATTTAGCAAATTAATTACAGAAACTTATAGTAATATCGGAAATTCTAATTCAATTAAAAGAGTTGATTATGCGTATAATTATCAATTGAATCCAATTTTAGATTATGAAAAAATATTTGATTTAGTTGAAACAAAACTATCTAAAGAAGATATTAAAGAGATAGAAGAAGATTTTAACGCTAATAAAAAAATCCTTCCAGATTACAACAAGCCATTAGATCCATATGTTAGAGCGATTATAATAGATATGGATGAAATGAAGGATTTAACTTTAGAAGAAAAGACTTTATATAAAAAATATCTTAATTATATCAAAGATGAAATTGTAGAAAAAGATAATAATTTCGTTGAAGGTTGTATTGAAGAAGTATCACAAATGCGAACAGTTATTGCGTCTGAAAAGCTTGGAGAATGGGCTAAAAAGAATAATATGGATCCTAAGATAGTTGTAGCACTTGATACAAATCATGAACATACAACTGTTGTAGGAAATACTACAAAAATTGAAAATGAAATTTTTAAGCCAACCCTTGATTTAAAGCTTAAATATAGCGATGAATTTAAACAAAAGATTTTAGATTTAAAATCATTCCTTGAAACTAAGTCTGTAATGCAAAATAGTCAAGCAGGTGAAAGTGGTGGAAAAGAATACGCTTTTGCTAACTATTTTATCCAAGCAGTTAAGATTAATAAATTAATTGATAAACAAGTAACATTAACTGATGAAAAAGAAAAAAAAGAAAATTTAGTTAAGATTTGTGATGAAGCTGTAAAATTTGAAAAAATTAATAAAGAATATGATGAAATATTAGCTTATATTAAAGAAAAGTTTGATTTAAATGACGTTGCATTATGTGGAAATATTTATTCTGGAAGAAAAACATCTTTTGAAGGTGATTTAAGTCGTTTTAAACCTACAATTCCTGAAAGATGGGACAATGAGAATGCTCCTTATGGTGTAATTTTAAATGGTTTTGTTCAATTCCAAACAATGGCTGATATTAGTGGTGTTACATTTGAAGAAATGTTTGATAAACCAATTGAATCATTCTTAGCAGGTGCAAAGAAGACACTTGATAAGTCAACTGAGGAAGCTGTACCAAAGGTTGGAGAGGCTAATCTTGGTATGAGAATTGCAAAAACCTTAGCACCTCTATCTAATACTTTTAATCCTAATGCTGGATATAATTATTTATCTCGTGGTTTAGAATTTTTATATAATCAATGTGAAGAAAATGAACAAGCATATGATAATATTTCTTTAACTCATATTGCAACTACTTATTGTAATAAATTTGCAGTTAATGAAATTGTTTTATTTGGTGGCGGTAATAGAGATGTTGATTATAATTCACTTAAAAATCTATTCGCTTTTGGAGATGAAGTTGATAATTTATATACATTATCAAATGAATATCCATTTGATTTAGAATCAAAGGGTATAATTGGAAAGAATTATGAATCTCAAATTAAGTCATTTGAAACTAGAAATCCTGTTACTGAATGTCGTAGAGTATTAGAAACTTATAAAGATTATCTTGTTGGAATGAAAACATTACTTGAGAATAAAAAAGAAACACATGATTATTCAGTAAATCAAGCACATGTCTTAATTGCCGCAAGAGAATATTTTGAAGATTATTTAATTAAGAATAATATAAATCCGTTAGACATTGAAGATAAGAAGGAAAGAGAAGAAGTATTAAATTTCTTACATAATCCAGTTAAAGCTTTCACTTCTAAATATAAGAATGAAAAACAATATTTTAAGCGCCTTGCTGATGATGAAGTTTCAAATGAGATTTATTCATTTAAAAAATTAGAAGATGCTGTAAATAGAATTAATTTTGAAAGAAATAAAGGATTTAAAGAAATTTTTGAAGAAAAAATGGCTTCATATTCTAAAGGTACTTCTAATGCTAATAAAAATGTAGCACAAATTATAGATTCAAGAAAAGGTGGATTTTTAGAAAGAAAGTTTGATAAAACTTCTAAAGAATATAAGGCACTTGTTGGATGCGTTAAATCAATGATTAGTACTAAAGAAGGTAATTACGGTGCATTTAAAATGGCTAAGATGTATGCAGAACGTTACGTTGAGCGTAAAAAGAGAGAATGCAATGATAATTTTGAAAGACTTAGTACTAATGAAAAGGGTAGAATAGATTTCTGCAAGGCTGTTATAAAAACTTATGGTGACTTAAATGTTATTTGGAATGCAAAAGTAGAAGATATAGAAAAAACTAAAGAACAAAAAAATCAAGAATATGAAAATAAATTTTTAGATACAAAATTAAAGAGATCTATACTTCGTGAAGAAAAGCTAAAAAATCAAAAAGATTATGCTAATCTAGATGAGGTTAAGATTCAAAAAAATAATAAGATCCAAGAATTCCAAGAAAATCTAAAATTAGATTTGAATGAGGATAAATTAAATAAGAGTGTAGATGAAATAAATAATGAAGAACCTGTTGCAGAAAATGATTTAAATAAATCATTCTAGTTGAGAATAATTAGGAGGTAGCATATGGGATTATTATATGAAAAAATTAAGAAACATTTAGAAAATGTAGTAGCTTTTCAAGATAAACAAGAAGCAGATTATGTAAAAGAAACTACATTTAAAAATTTATATAAGACTACAGAAGAATTAAATTCTTTAAATTATTTTCTAGTAGAAATAAATGACCATAAAACTAATTATTTTGGTTCAATTGATAATTACAAGGCTTTTTTAGATGAAAATAGAAATGTCTTTACTAAGAGCGTTTTTGATTTGCCATATGCTACTATTGCTTCAAATGGTAAAATAGATGTTAAAAGCGTTGATTATGAAGCAATGCTAGACACAATTGAAAAAAAGATTGGTACTGATAAAACCAATGAATTAATTCAAAAATTTGAACAATATAATCCTACAATTGATACAACAGTATCTAATCCATTTACTCCACTTGTAAATGATATTATTAATGATATGTCTGATTTAGATTTAACTGAAGAAGAAAAAAATGAAATCATTGATTCGCTAAATTATGCTAATTCTGAAATTGTGGAAAAACATGGTAATCCATCTATGGATAAATTAATAGATAAGGTTAGCTTAGTAAGAGATACAGTTGCACAATCAAAAGTTATAGAAGTTTCAAATAATCATGGAATTGATGCAGATAAAGTTGTAGCTTTAAAGGAAAAACAAGATTCTATTGCGTTTGATCCTAATACAAATGAAAAGAAGGATTTAATAAAGCCTTTTGTTGAAAGTGATTTAGTTTATTCGCAAGATTATAAACAAAAAATTTTAGAGCTTGATAAATTAGTAACAGAAAATGGCCTAATTCCTGATGGAGTTGTAGGAGAAACAGGCTTTAAAGAATATGGTTTTGTTGATTATTTTAACAAAGTTACACAAGTTAAAGATTTACTAGTAAATCAAACTAAACTTGTATCACAAGAAGATAAGATTAATAATTTAAGAGAAATCAAACAAAAAACTGATGAACTTAAAGATGTAGTCAATAAATATAATAATGTAATTGATTTTATTAAAGAAAATTTTGATATAGATAAAATTAATCTAAATGGTAATATTTATACAGGTAGAATTTTCGCATTTGAAGAAGGTAAATATAGTCAATTTAGACCTAATCTACCATTAAGATGGGATAATAAGAATTCTATATATGGAGTAGTGTTTAATGGATATGCACAACTTAAAGGTGCAGCTAAGATGGCTGGTGTTTCTATAGAAGAGTATATGAATCATCCTATTAAGTCTTATTTAAATGGTGCTAAAAATATGTTTAAGGCTGAAGATGATAAATATTATCTTCCTGACACAGAAGAAAATGAATTAGGAAAAAGAATTGCAAACGCATTAGTAATGGAGAGTGCTGCATATGATTTTGCCTATACAAATTACGCTATTTATTCACGTGGTATTGAATTTTTAAATAATACCTCAGAAATAAACGATAATACTTACAGCAATATTATTAAATCAGCGGCTGGTAAAAGTTTAATTGTTACCCATAATCATTCAAGTGATTTATTGTTTACTGAAGTTAATGGACAAACGGATTATCAAAGTATTCAAAATTTGTTTGCGCTTGGTAGAGAAACTGATAAATTATATGAAGTATCAACTAAATATTATTCAGATAATTTAGAAAAGGCTCCATTAGCTAAATCATATGATAATATGATTACAAATAAAAAACAGGTTAACGCTTTAAACGAAACTAGAAGAGTTATGGAAACATTGAAAAACTTTATGGTTGAAAGAAAAAGATTAAATGATGAACATGTAAGTGATGATCCAAAAGTATTGCCTCTTGTAGATAAAGTACCTGCTCCACATTTATTTGTGGGCGCCAAAAAATATATGAATGACTTCATATATAAAAATAATATTGATTTATTAGCTATTAATAAAAAAGAGCGTAAAGAAATAATGGACTTTTTAGAAGACCCACTAAAAGCCTTTGAAAATAAATATAAGGATGAACCTAATTTCTTTTTAGTAGATGATACTGGTGCACTTAAAGAAAATTATAAAACATTTAGAGAAGAATTTAAGGCAGAGTTTGATAGATTAAATAAAAATAATGCTGAGAAATTTATTGAAACATTTAATGATTTAAATGTCAAAACTAAAGGACGTAATTCTGATAAGAGTATATTACAAATTATTGAAAATAATAAAGGTGGATTCTGGGAACAAAGAATAGGTACTACATCAAAAGAATATAAAGCTTTAGAATCTTCAGTTGTTGCAGCATTTGACCCTCAAAGTCAAACCTATGGTGATTTGTCAGGCGCAAAGATTTATGCTCAAAAATATATTGATCATAAACTACCTGAAGGTGTTAATTTTGATAAATTAAGTGAAAATGAAAAGAGAAGAATTGAATTTTGTCAAACTATAATTGGTACATCTTTAAAAATTCAATTTGATAGTCAGACAGAAGAAAAGAATGTTGTGTATGCGCCTGATAATCAAGTATTCCAACAAAAATTAAAGGTTGATGTTGATTTAGGACTTGAAAATAACAACAATATTATAATTGATGAAAATGAATTAGAAAAAGAGAAAGTTATAACTCAATAATTTTAACTTGCTGTGTTAATAACACAGCTTTTTTTGTTGCAGGTTTGTTGCGCCTAGTATGATATTATAATGTCATAAAATGAAAAAATATGGAGGATTTACTATGGGACAATTATTTGAATCAATTAAAAAAGAATTAGAAGATGTAAAAACATATAGTTTATATGAACAGTCAAATTTTATTGCAGCAAAGACATTCCCAAAAGTTTATAAAGATTATCAAAATATTAAAAGAGTTAATATTTTGTTAGGTGAAATTAATGGTAATTTTGAAAAATATTTTGGTTCACGTGAACAATATGATGAGTTTTTAGCAAATAATAAGGACTTATTTACTTCTACCCCTTTTAGAATCATTCCTTATATTGAAAAACGAGATCATAAAACAGCTACTTTAGAAGATTATGAAAAAATACTAGATGCTGTAGAAAAAACTATTGGAGAAGAGAAAACCAAACAAGTATTAGAAGAAACACAAAATAAAGTCTTAAATCCTTTTAAAAATGTAAATTATGTATTAAAACCTTTTGTTGAAAATATAGAAAAAGATGTTGATACTTTATTTTCAACTGAAAGTAATGAGTTTATTACAGATGTAAAAGACTCACTTGAATATATTGGCAATAATTTAATCGCAAAAAAAGATCCAGGTCCATGGAATGATTTAATTGATGATGTTAGTGTCGGACGTTCGTACGGCGCTAAAAATATGTTAAAAGATTTTGCAACTGATAATAATTATGATTTTGAAAAATTAAATAAAGCGGTTGATAATGGATATTTATCATTAGAATTAGAACCAGTTGATAAAGAAACAGTTGAATATACAAAACAAATTGCGTTTAATGATAATTTAAAAATTTCAGAAGATTTTAAAAATAAAATTTTAGATTTAGATAAACTTGTAACCGAATTAGGAGTTCCTTCAAAGTTTAGTGTTGGAGAAGAACCAACAAAATTTTATGGTTTAGTTGATTATTATAAAGTAAGTGGAGAAATTACATCTTTACTTGGAGAATATAATGACAAAAACATTACTGATGATAGAAAGAAAGAATTAATAGTTAATATAGTTGCAAAGAAAAAAGAATTAGTAGATGTTGAAGGAAAATATGAACAAATATTTAATAAAATAAAGGATACATTTAATATTAATGAAACTAGTTTAAATGGTAATCTTTATACAGGTAGACTTCATTCATATAATCCAAATAATATTGGAGGATTTTTACCTGACCTTCCTACTAAGTGGGATGAAGAGAATGCTGCATGGCCTGTTGTATTAAGTGGTTTCTGTCAATTAAAAGGAGCTGCAAATAAGGCTGGTGTTTCTCTTGAAGAATATATTAGTAATCCAGTTAAAGTTTTCTTAAATGATGCGTATAAAATATCTGAAAATATATCAAGAGAAATATATTTAGATAGAAATAATAATTCACTAGGTAAAAGAATGGCACATGCTATTATAATGGATGAAGATCCTTATAGAGGCTTAGGTTTCTTAGAATATGATAATAGATCAATAGAATTCATAACAAATCTTGAACCTATGAGTAAAGATACACTAGGAAAAGTTATTGGAACTAACGCAGGAATTAAATATTATAAATTATTTAATCGTTCTGCTGAAAAGATGTTTGTAACAAACAATGAACCTTCATATAAATCAATTAAAAATATGTTCGCTTATGGAGATAAAGTTGATAAACTTTATGAATTAAGTGAAAATTATTGCGATAAAGATATTAACATAGGCGCTAAGGTAGATTATAAGGAAGCTGTTAAGGAATATAAAGATGTTAATCCTAGTGATGAAGCTAATAAAATGATGACAACATTAAAGGATTACTTAGCAGAACAAAAAGTTATGTTTGCAGAGCCTGAAAGATATTGTAGCACAGCTTTAAAGGAAACTTTAAATCCTTGTGCTATGTTTATGGGAGCTAAAACATATTATGATGATTTCATTAATATAAACAATAAAGATATATTTAGTTTAGACGATAATGAAAGAAAAAATATATTATCCTTCATGAAGGATCCAGTTAAAACTTTTGTATCAAAATATAAGAAGACACTTCATCTAACTAAAAATCAAATAAGAGAATTAAAAACTTCTTATAAAGAAGAAAATGATAGAATAAATGGACCTAAAGTAGCTAAATTTAATCAATTATTTGCACAAAATAATAGAAAAGAAAATGGTTACAATGTTGGTAAAGACATTCAAACAATCATGAAAGATAATAAAGGTGGATGGGGTGAATGGCTAGGTAGAACTACTTCTAAAGAATACAAAGCCTTAACAGGTAGTGTAGAAGCATTTACAAATCCAAATTCACCTACATATGGAGATCGTGGTAATTTAAGATATTTTGCTGAAAAATATGTAAGTCATAAATTACCATTGGGTGCTGATTTTGAAGCATTGAAACCTAATGAAAAAAAGCGTGTTGAATTCTGTTACTCTATAATTGAAACTTGTAAGGCGATGGATAGAGAAGAATTAGAGGCTAATAAAGATAATGTTAAGTCTAATAATATTATTGATGATAAAGATTTTAAAGATCAACTTGAAAAAGATGTTAATTATTTAAATAAGTCTAAAGAAAATATTATAGATACAACAAATAAAAATAATATTATTGAAAAAGATAATGAAATTGAGCCTTAAATTTAAGGAGGTTTTAAAATGAAAATAGATTACATTAAAAATGTGATGAGATTTATTAATGAGGATGAAAATATAAAGGGGAATTTAAATAATCTGGAATGGAATGATTATCTTGAAAAATTAGGTAGATTAATTAATTCTTTAGAAGAATATTATACACCAAATGAAGAGAATCAATATAAACCTTTTGATGATGGTGGAAAAGAAAGATTAGAAGAACAATTCAAAGATGCGATTAAAGCTTCTGCAGTTTTTTCAAAAAAAGAATTTGATTCAGATGATTTAATCAATGATAAAATTCGTAAGGAATTAGTTAATAATATTAATGAAGAATTTTTATCACAAGCATATGTTGAATTCCAAAATGCAGAAGTTAATTCTGATAAGAGCTTAAAGGATATGATGGACAATTTTAAAAATAAAATTGTACCTGTTACTAGTGATGAGTTAAAACAATTAGGTGGAAATTTAAGTGTTAGAACTAACTTAACTATTGATATTGATGGCCAAAAGGTAGAAGGAGTATTTACACCTAACAAATTCTTTGATGCTGATAAAGAACGTAATGATATTATTAACGAGATGATTTTCAGATATCCAAAGTTTAAAGAATATTTTTTAGCTGTTAATAATAATGAAACTTTTAGAGACATTTCTGCACCTCCTGCAGAAAAGCCTATTGTTAATGGAAATCCTAATGAAAATTATATTCGAGAGATACTTACTACAGTTGATATTGACCAAGAAATATTATTAAAATTTAGTGATGATGAAGAATTTATTTATGCTAATGCTGAATTAAATAAAAAGGCAAAGTCTTGGTTGAGTAGTGTCTTAATAAATGAAACTAATTTAGGTCTTAAAAAAGGCGATAATATTGATAAACGTAATAGCGCCATGAGTGGAATCGCACATATTCTTAATAAAGATGATTCTTTAGCAAAATCTAGATCTGTTGTAATTGAAATCAATAAAGATGGACATAAAGAATTTATTGAAGGAACATTTATGAATTTTGCAAAAGGAAAAGATGTTAGCACTCTTCCTGCAGTTGATGGCATGAGAGATATGAAAATGGAGGATTTTGATACTCCAGAGGCGAAAAAATCCTTAGCTAATCTTCAGGTAATTGATTATATATGTGGTAATATAGATAGACATGCAGGTAATATGTTTTATCAATTTGATCCTGTAACTCATAAATTTATTGGAGTACAAGGTATTGATAATGATGCATCATTCCTTAGAGGTGATGATAATATAAGAGAAAATGTTAATGAATTAACAGCTCTTAATTTTATGAAAGTAATAGATGAAGAAATGGCTACACGTGTTTTAGCATTAGAAGAAGAAACACTAAAAGCTACTTTACTAGGATATGGATTAAATAAAGAAGAAATCGATTCTGCATGGAATAGAACTAGTAAGTTACAAGAAGCAATTAAAAAAGGAATCACGTTTAATGGTGAAAATAAAATAGATGCCTCTATAAATGCTAATACTCCAGCTATTACTATTATGACAAAAAATGATTGGGAAAAGGTATCACTTGAAGCTTTAAGCGAAAATGTTAATAATATTTTTGATAAAGCTAAAACAGTTTTCGAACTTGTTCATAATGAAGCCTTACCAAATGAAAGATTAGCAGAATTAAAAGATGAAAAGGTAGCTACATTTAATTATAAACTTAAACAAGGTGATTCTTTATATCAAGAAGCTAGAGCTGTAAAGCCTTTATTTGGTACATCTACAAGATATCAAAATGTATTACATTCATTATTTGAATATCATGAAGCTAAAGATGAAGAAGAAAAATTACAAGCACTTGAAGACATGCAAAGATATGTTGATGTTTATAAGTCTGAAAAAAGACGTGATGGTGTATTAGATGAAAAAGGTAATTTATTAACTCGTTTAACAGGAAAAGATTTAGCAAGAGTTAACTTAGTCAATAAAGTTGATAATTTTATTCAGGTTGTAAAGAGTCTTAAAAAAGAAAAAGATGAAGCTGTTGAAAACTATGAAGAAGATATAAAGAAAGTTGATGAAATTAACGCTACATATCGCCGTGGTAAATATAAAAATTATGCTAAGTGCTTCAAGGATGAAAATGGTAAAATATTAGTTGATAGAGAAATTCTAAATCGTGATGAAACAGTTAATAGAGATATGCAATTATTAACTGAAAAAATGCTTAAAGCGAGTAAATTAATGGATACAAGTAATGATATGCAAGTTGTTGAAGCTAAACAAAGAGAATATGACAATTTAAAGGCGTATAGAACTGAGACAGTTAATAATTTGAAATCACAGCTTAGTGTAGAATATAATTACTGCAGAATCCCAAAAGAATATTATGATTATAGAATGAATTTATTAGATAATAATATTTTTGTAGGAACTGCTATAAGTGATTTTGCAGCTGCAGATCCAAATTCTCCTGTATTTGCAAATAGTTTTGAAAGTAAACTTAAAAATGATGTGGATGATAAATTCATAGATAATAACATTGAAAATATAGAAGAACAACTAGTTAATGAGAAAAATTTAAGCAATAATGATAACTAAAAATTAGTTAAAAATTTATATTGAAAAATGAGTGAAAAGCTAATCTTCTTTTCATTCATTTTTTAAATATGAAACTAATTTATCTTTGTTTGTTGCAGGTTTGTGGCATCTATTATGTTATTATATTTTTGTAAAATGAAATATCATTCATTTGTTATTCTTTAAATATGAAAGGTGGAATCAATATGCCTAATGATGAATATTTATTAAAAGATAATGAGAAAAAAATGATACTTAATAAGCATAAGGCCGTAGTAGATGAATTTAATAAGTATTTACCTGATGAATTTAAAGTAAAATATGATGAATCTTTAATTCAAAAATTAGAAGATAAAAATGAAGTTAAATATTATAAAACTTTAGAAAAAATTAAAACTCATTTAAATAGACAAAAAGAAATTTATACCAAACTTAAAAATGAAAAGCCAATTGATGAAGAAAAAAATGTATTACCTCGTACTATTTGGTACGGATTTAAAACTGAAAATACAGCAGAGGCTAAAGAATATAATAAGAAGTTTTATAATGAATATTTAGATAAGCCTGAAAAAGTTTTTTATCAAAGATATAAGAAGGTTTTAGAATTTGATCCTCAAAAGCTTCTAGATGTCATTGATGATAAACAAAAATTAGCTGAATTTTATTTAAATAATCAAGAATTATGTGAAGATGCATTTGTGTTTGCAGCTTCTATGGGAGCACCTGAAAATAAATTGAGTCCAGAATTGAAATCATCATATATGGGAATGGTTAAACTAATTGAAACACTTTCATATCCACTATCATATACAAAAACAATGATTGAATGTGATGAATTAGTTATGCCAAAATTATCTAGTGAACAGGTTGCTATACTTATTAATGCTAATCCTGATTATATGAAAGAAGAAAGCCCTTATAGAAGAATCTTTTCACATAAATTAGATGTTGGTGCAAAAGATAAAATTAAAGAATCATTCAAAACTGTATTAGATCATCAATATAAGCTTGGTAAAGGTTTTTTTGTAAGATATCAAGCTTTATCACATGATGAAAAAACTAATACAGAAACAGAAATTTCACTTGTAGATGGAATTAAAAAATTAAATGAAAAAGGTGATCTATGCGTTAGAGAAAGACAGCCTGAAGAAATTAAAAAAATCATGAAAATTAATGACGCATATGAAAAAGAATATTCTCGTGTTTGGCAAAAACATTTATCTGCAAATTATAATAAAGAAGTATATAATTTTGAAAGAATTAAAAATGCTAACAAAGGTGGAATCTTTGAAAGAATATTTAATACTACTTCAGTAGAATATAAGAGATTTATTAAAGCGTTAGAAGAATATAATGATCCTAGGTCAGAAAATTTTTTAAATAAAGAAAATTTGAAAGAAAAATCAATTGCATATTTTGACTATAAAACAGAAAAGGGTATATCATTTAATAAACTTACTGAAACTGAAAAGAGTAGGTTAAATTTAGTTTCTTCTGTAATTAGAACTATTACTGAAATGGAAAATAATAAAGATAAGATTGATGCGGAAATTTATAATAATTTAGAACCAGCTCAAATTGATAAAAAGCCTTTATTAGAAAAAGATGTTACTGAAGAAAATTTCATTGATAATAATATTGAAGTTGAAACTAATGTAATTGAAAAAGAAAATGAACTAAATTTATAATAAATTGAAAGATTTCTATTTATCATTTTAATGATTGATTATAGAAATCTTTTTTTCTTTTTTCATGTCTTATTTAAAGTAAAAAAATCGAATAAAATCGAATGAAGAAAAAAGTTGAAAATGTAAACGTTTCACATAAAATTTAATGTTTTCTTTTTAAAACTTAAAGCATATAATTATCACGTGCGTTGAATTATTAAAGCACAAGAAACAAATAAAAGTATAGGAGATACACATGAAACAAAATTTAATAAAAAAAGTAGCATCAGTTGCTACATTAGCTATTGCAGGTTCAGTAGCATTGACATCTTGTGGAAGCGAGGATAATGTAATTAATATTCAATTCGTTCCTTCACGTGATGCAGGACAACTTGCAACATTAGCTAGTAAGCTTGAGCCAGTTCTAGAGAAATATGCTCCAGAATTTAAGTTTAAAATTACAACAGGTACAAGCTATGCAGCAACAACAGAAGCAATGCTTTCTGACCAAGTAGATGTTGGTTTCTTAACAGCATCTGGTTATGCAGAAGCTACTTTAAAAAATCCTGGTAAGATTGAAGTAGCATTAACTTCAGTAAGAAAGGGATATCAAGTCCAAGTTGACTATAAGACAGAAGCTGAACAAATTAAAGCTATGAATGGCGAAATTGAAGGCTACAAATATCTAGGTCAACAATCTACAGAGGACGTTAATTACTATACAAGTATGCTTGTTGTAAGTAATAAATATTATGTAGATAATAACGGTGACGGTAAGATCGATGTTCACGATTTAGCAGGTCTTACAATTGGTAGACAAGGTCCTACAAGTGGTGCCGGTTATCTTAGACCTTTAAAGTATCTTAATGACAATGGAATGGAAATGGTTGATACACTAGATTCTAGCAAGAATAACCAAATTAGAGGATTACAAATGAATGGTTATGATGCAGCATTAACTGCTATGCTTCAAGAACAAATTGCTGGATTCTGGATGTTTACAGATGTTCGTTATGCAAATGCATACAACAAGGCTGGAAGCGAATGGTATCATAATGAAGAAATCTTTACTAACTCAAAAGTAGTTGCTATTACTGATGGTATTTATAACGATACTATCTCATTTAGATCTAACTTATCAGATGCGAAGAAGCAAGCAGTTAAGACTGCTTTCCAAAAAGCTGTAACTGATGGAATTGACTTAGATAAGAATAGTGACCAATATAAAGAAAGCGGATCTTACTTATTATATGAAGTATATTCACATACAGGATATACTATCGCAAAAGACGCTGACTTTAATGGCGAAAGAGAATTCTATCAATATTGTGTAGATAAGAATTTAATTAAGTAATCTACATTATTTTCTAGGAGATTAAGGTATTCTTAATCTCCTATTTTTTTTACGAAAGGAAACTAAAAAATCATGATTAAGTTTGAACATGTTGACAAAATTTATCCTAACGGTTACAAGGGATTATCTGATATTAATTTAACAATTAATGATAAGGACTTTGTATGCATCATTGGATTATCAGGTGCCGGAAAATCTACATTAATTCGTACAATTAATAAGATGCACTCAATTGAGGGTGGAACTTTAAGCGTTAATGGAGTAGATATGGGAACTGTTAAGGGAAAAGAACTTAGAGAGGTAAGAAAACATATTGGTATGATTTTCCAATCATTTAATTTGGTAAAGCGTTCTACTGTATTCAAAAATGTTTTATCAGGTCGTGTTGGATATCATTCAACTTGGGGTTGTCTTTTCAATCATTATTCAAAAGATGAAAAGAATTTAGCTCTTCAATCATTAGATAAATTAGGAATTCTAGATAAGGCTTATGTTCGTGCTGATCAACTATCAGGTGGTCAACAACAAAGAGTAGCTCTTGCACGTGCATTAACTCAAGAACCTAATATAATTCTTGCAGATGAACCTGTAGCTTCCCTAGACCCTGTTACAACTGTTGAAGTTATGAATGATTTTAAGAGAATAAATCAAGAATTAGGTATTACTATTGTAGCTAACATGCACCACGTTGATTTATCACTAAAATATGCAACACGTATTTTAGGTGTTAAAGCTGGTCGTATCGTATTTGATGGTAAACCTAGTGAAGTAAATGATGATGTATTAAGAGAAATATATGGTCGTTTACCTGGTAAAGAAGAAAATTTAGGAAATATTGAGGAGTAGTATATGTCAAACGAAACTCAAAATAAAACTCCTTTTAAAGAGAAAGTATCTAATTTATATAAAAAATTAACAATTAAAAATGTTTCTTTTACATCTCTTAATGGTGAAATTAAAACTATTCAAAAGAAGAGAAGTATGTTTATTCCTGGTTTAATTTTATTCGCAATAGTTTTTGCAATTTGTCTTACTTTCGTTGTAGGTAACAATAAAATTAAGTTAGACCAATTCCCTATTTTGATTAAACAATTATTTGTCCCATCAAAATGGAGTTTAAAGACAAGTGAAGGATATAAAGATTATTTATTTAATACGGCAGTTCCTCGTATATTTGATACAGTTAAGATGGTATATCTTGCAACTATAATTGGTGTAATGATTTCAGTTCCTCTATATATTTTAAGTGCGTCAAATGTTGTTGAAAAGAAACGTATCTATATACCTGTTCGTTTAATTGTAAACTTCTTTAGAACAATTCCTACCTTTGTACTTGCAATTATAGGTACAGTATTCTTCGGATTTAATGAGAATGCTGGTATATTTGCAATGTCTTTATTCACAGCTGGTGTAATGTTTAAATTAATGTATGAATATATTGAAACTGTAGATATGGGACCATTTGAAGCTAGTATATCAAATGGTGCAAATAGATTAGAAGCTTATGCTATATCTATTCACCCTCAAATTAAACCAATGTTTATTTCAAATATTATTTATATTTTTGAAATAAATATTCGTGCTTCAGTTATTTTAGGATTCGTTGGTGCAGGTGGAATTGGACAATTATTATCTAATGCGCTTGAAAGTGGTCAATATGATAAAGTTGGTGCTATTTTAATTCCTTTATTCATACTTGTTGTCGCATTACAATTCTTTTCAAGTTATTTAAGAAGGAGAGCTAACTAATATGAAATTTATTGATTACAAAGAATATAAGAAACTTCCTTTTTATAAGAAACCATTTTATTTCACACTTCCACATTTCGAAAATGTTAAAGATGCGTATAACAATAGACCTAAAAAATTGATTTATAATCTAGTCTATACATTAATTATTTTAGGATTCATGTTATGGTTTGCACTTGATTTAGAATTATTTGATAAATCATCACATGTTAACTGGATTAAATTTGGTAATATGAGCCAAAATATCTTTAAACCTAACTGGGCTTATTTCTTTGGATATGGTGCATTTAGTTTTAAAACTAGTGTAATTTATCAAGTTATTGAGACATTTGCAATTGCCTTTATCGGTACAACAATAGCTTCTATTTTATCATTACCATTTGGTTTTCTTGCAAGCCACAAAATGGTTGGTAAATATGCATTTATATCAGAAACAATTTTAATCGTAATTCGTACATTCCCAGAAATTTTACTTGGTTATATTATGGTTAAGGTTGTTGGATATGGTGCATTAGCTGGTGTATTCGTTTTATCAGTCCATTCAATTGGTATGATTGGTAAAATGTATTCTGAACAATTAGACTTAGTATCTAATGATCCACTTGAAGCTTTAGAAGCTTGTGGAGCAGGATTTACTACAAAGGTTAAACTTGGAGTAGTACCACAAGTTAAACCTAACTTCTTATCTGTAATCTTATATCGTTTTGATCTAAATATAAGAACTGCTTCCTTACTAGGTTTAGTAGGTGCAGGTGGAGTTGGTTATCCAATTTCTGTATATGGACAAAATGAACACTGGAATGAATTATCTGCAGTATTACTTGGTGTAATTATTTTAGTAATAATTGTTGATTTAGTATCATCTAAATTAAGAAAGAAATTAATATAATGAATAAATTAATTATTTTAGCTGGTCTTCCTGGTACTGGAAAATCATTTTATGAAAAAAATTATATAAAAGAAGAACATGTTACAATATCAAGTGACGAGATACGTTTAAAAATAACAGGTTCATATGATAAGATGTGTCCTGATATGAGTATTGTATACAACAAGATGATAGAAGAAGTAAATGAATTATTTCAAAAAGGAAATAATACTGTTGTACTAGATTCTACATTCTTAGATGAAACTAGAAGACTATATTTTCTAGATAGAATTAAGAATGCAGATTATATTGAACTTGTTATGCTTCATGTTTCTATTGATACTATCTTAAAACGTAACCATAGAAGAATTAAAGAAAAATGGGTGCCTGAAGATGTAATAAAAGAAATGGCTACTCGTTATAAAAGACCTTCAAATATTGAAGAAAAGCGTTATAATTTAATTAAGGAAATAGATTTTGAGTAGGTGTTAATATGGAAGAATTAAAATTTTTAGGTGTTGGTTCAGCCTTCAATTTAAAAGATGATAATAATAGTGCATATTATATTACAGGTGACACATTCATCTTATTAGATTGTGGGGATAGAATTGCACGTAAGATTATAAATTATAATTTATTTAAAGATATAAAAAATGTATTAATTCTTATAACACACTTACATGCTGATCATATTTCAAGTCTTGAAACTTTAATTGATTATATTTATTTAGTAAGAAAAGATATCAATTGTAAAATTGTTTATCCAAAAGCTAAGGATTTAGAAACTATTTTAAATTTAGAAGCCACTTTTGAATTTAATATAATTTCTGATATAGATATATTTGAATTTGGTGTTCATGTGAAAGCTTTAGAAGCTTCCCATATTCCAAATTCATATTCATATCTTGTATATACTAATAATTTTAATTTCTATTATTCAGGAGATACTAATAAATTGAATTTATTAGCTCTTGAAGAATTAAAAAATAATAAAATTGACTTATTTTATCATGAAGTAAGTTATCCTAATATTAGTGTTCATACTTCTTTACTTGACTTAGAAAATTGTATAAGTGAAGAATTAAGATCAAGAGTATATCTTATGCATTTTTCTGATGATAAACTAAAAGAAATATCAAAAGAAAAAGGCTTTATGATTGCAAAAGAAATAAAGTTTAATTAACCTAAGTTAAATCTTAGGTTTTTTTGTTATTTAAGAAATATATGTGGTAAAATTATATTAAGAATATTTGTTGTAAGAGAGGTTTAATTATGAAAATAATACACTGTGCAGACCTACATTTAGGTTCAAGACTTACATCTCTTCCAAGTGGAGATATAAGAAATAGTAAAAAGAATGAAGTTTTAAATTCATTTACTCAAATGTTAAACTATGCTAAAGAAAATGAAATTAAAATAATAATGTTATCAGGAGATGTTTTTGATTCTAATAGACCATCTAAAAAAGATAAGAATTATTTTTATGATGCAATTAGAGCTAATAGCGATATAACTTTCTTATATTTAAGAGGAAATCATGATACAGAAGAATCTTTAAATGAAAATCTTGATAATCTTATAACATTTACCACAGATTGGAAAACATATGAATTCGATAATATCACAATTTCAGGTATTGAATTGAGTGAAACAAATAAGACTTCTTTATATTCAACCATAAATTTAGATAAAGATAAAATTAATATTGTAATGATGCATGGAGATGTATCAAGTAAAGGTAAAGATTTTATTGATTATAAAAAGTTAAGTAATAAAAATATTGATTATCTAGCTTTAGGTCATATACACTCTTATATGGAAAATAGAATAGATTCTAGGGGCGTATATGTATATCCTGGATGTTTAGTTGGAAGAGGATTTGATGAATTAGGGGAGAAAGGATTTGTAGTTCTTGATATAAATGAAAAAATAGAATATAGCTTTATACCTGTTAATCAACATCAATTTGTTGAAAAAGAAATAGACATTTCTTCAGCTAATAATTTATATACTGCAAAAGATTTAATTGATAATGAAATTAAAGATATAGATAAATCAGCTCTATTGAAAATTATTTTAGTTGGGAATGTTGATTTTGATATTACAGATATAGATTTGTCTATAGAAACTTTCTTTAAGCAAAATTTCTTCTTTTTAAAGGTATATTCAAAATTAAAAGAAAAGATTAACATTAATGATTACTTAAATGATTTTTCATTAAAAGGTGAATTTATAAGAAGAGTATATAATAATAGTTCGTATAGCGATGACGAAAAGAATGAAATATTAAGTATAGGTATGAAACTGTTAAATGGGGAGGATATTGAATAATGAAATTAATATCTTGTTATATCAATAATTTTGGTAAATTAAGCAATAAATATTATGATTTTAAAAATGGTATAAATTCATTTATAGAAGAAAATGGTGCAGGAAAATCAACTCTTGCAGCATTTATTAAGGCTATGCTATATGGTCTAGATAGTGTAAGAAGTACTGATAAAGAATTTAAAGATAGAACGCATTATGCGCCATTTAATAATCAAACTTATGGTGGTAATATTATATTTAGCCATAATGGTAAAACATATAGAGTTGAAAAAACATTTGATGTTAAATCTCAAGCTAAAGATAAAACAAAAATATATGTAGATAGTGAAGAGAAAAGTTTTAATAAAGAAATAGGTGAAGAATTATTAGGTCTAGATAAAGATTCTTTTGAAAGATTATTATTTATTGATTCAAAAGATATTGAATTAAGTTCTACAGGTAATATTAAACAAAATTTAAACAATATAATTGATGATACAACTGAAGGAATTAATTATGAAGAGGTTATTAAATCTCTTGATGAAGTTAAGAAAAATTATAGTGGTAAAAATGGTATTATTTCGAAATTAAAAGATGAGAAATTAAGTTTAGAAGAAACTATAAATAATCAAGAAAATATATCGGCTTCATTGACAGAAAAATATGAAAAGAGAAATAAATTAAAAAAAGAAAATGATGATCTTGTAGAAAGACAAAAAGAAGTTGCTGATAAAAAATTGATTAAAGAGAATTGGGAATTATATAATTCTGAACTTAAAAATATAGAAGAAAAAAAATCAGAGTTTAATAAACACTTAGAAAAATATCCTTTTGGATATTTTAATAAAGAAGAAATTAAAGAAATAAAAGAATTATTTAGTAAGCTAACTGAAAAAAATGGTGAGGAAAAAGGAATAACATTTGATAATTCTAAATTAGATAAGCTTAATGAATATAAAGAAAAAAATATAAATAATATTGATAAACTCGATTTAGATAAATTAAAAGAATTAGATGAAGATCTAACAAAAAATACTCAAAGCAAAATAGCAATTACATTTAATGAAGTTGATAAATTAAAAGAATTAGATTTATTATTTAAGAATAAAAATATTGACAAAGATTTAATTAAAAATATTAAAGAAGATGTTAAAAAATATAATGAAATTAAGATATTAATTAAAAATCAAACATTTAATGAGTCAGATAAAGACATTTATCAAAAATTTAAAACAGATTCATTAGAAGCTGATTCATTAGAAATTAATAACCTATATAATGAATTTAAGAATATTAATGATGAATCAGAAAATGATATTAGAAAAAATAATAATTCAAAAATACCTTTTATAATATTGTTAATATCTATTTTATTATTAGTTATAGGTATTCCTTTATTATTTAAATCTTTAGTTGTTGGTATTATATTTATTGTATTGTCAATTATTAGTATTCTTTCAAGTGCATTTATTTATTTAAAAAATAAAATAGATAATTCTAATTTTAACAATAATTTACATAAGACTAATCCAAAATTAGAGAATATAAAAGCTAATTTATATAATAAATTATCTAAATATAGCATTTTTAATGAATCAATTGATTTTGCAGTTTCTGATTTTCAATCTAAGACTAGTCAATTTAAAAATATACAACGAGAATTTGAAAAATTAGAAGAAAATAAAAAAGAATTTAATACACTAAATGAAAAGATTCAATCTTTCTTTAGACAGTTTGGAACTTATTCTGATTATAATTATATTTTTGATTTAGAAAATAAATTTAATTTATATAATGAACTTATTGAAAAAAATAAACAATATAATAAAAGAATAGATGATAATCAAATGAATAATAATAAAATTAATGATGAGATTATTTCTATTT
>CAMNHY010000001.1 GCA_946540005.1 uncultured Clostridium sp. | reverse complement strand
TTTGGAAGACCGCATTGGAACATCTTTAAATCTGGACCAACAACGATAACTGAACGACCTGAGTAGTCAACACGCTTACCAAGTAAGTTTTGTCTGAATCTACCTTGTTTACCACGTAACATATCAGATAATGATTTTAAGTTACCATTTCTGTCGTTAGCATTCTTTTGTGGACGTTTAGAATTATCGATTAATGCGTCAACTGATTCTTGTAATAAACGCTTTTCGTTCTTAGTAATTAAGTGTGGAGCATTACTGTTATATAAGCTCTTTAAACGATTATTACGGTTGATAATACGTCTGTATAAATCATTTAAGTCAGTTGTTGCAAATCTACCACCATCAAGTTGAACCATAGGACGTAAATCAGGTGGAATAACAGGGATAACATCAAGAATCATCCATTCTGGATTGTTATCTGATTCAAGGAATGCTTCAGCAACTGATAATCTCTTAATGATCTTATCACGAGTTTGCTTTGAACTTGATTTTAATTTCTTACGAAGGTTAGCAACTTCCTTCTTTAAATCAAGATTGTGTAAAAGCTTCTTAACAGCTTCAGCACCAGTTAATGCTTCAAATCTGTTACCATACTTTTCAAATAATGAATTGTATTCAGCTTCTGTTAAGATTTGCTTGTACTTTAGCTCAGCTACGTTACCTTTGTCAGTAACGATGTAGCTAGCTAAATATACAACTTCTTCCAAATCCTTAGCTTTAATGTCTAATAATAAAGCTAATCTAGAAGGACTGTTCTTTAAGAACCAAGTGTGAACTACAGGAGCAGCAAGCTTAATATGACCAAAACGCTCACGACGTACTTTAGATTCAGTGATTTCTACACCACAAACCTTACATACTTGACCCTTATCAGTAGTTCTCTTTGATTTTCCGCATGCACATTGGAAATCCTTTGTAGGTCCGAAAATTCTTTCACAGAATAATCCACCCTCTTCAGGTTTTAATGTACGGTAGTTAATTGTTTCATGGTTTTTAACTTCACCATGTGACCAAGATAGAATCTCATCAGGAGATGCTAATCTAATACGCATGTATTGATATTTCTTACTCATAAATTAATTAACCTCCTTTTAGAATCTATATTTCTTAATAAAGTTGTCGTTATCAAAATCAACTAATGACTTATCAACTTCATTTTCTCCAGTGTTTGAAATTAATTCAACATGGATACCTAAAGCCTTTAATTCACGAGTTAATACTCTGAATGACTCAGGAATGCTTGCATCAGGAATAGGTTGACCATCAACGATATTTCTGAATAACTTGTTACGACCAACAATGTCATCGCTCTTTAATGTTAACATTTCTTGTAATGTATGAGCAGCACCATAACCTTCAAGTGCCCAAACTTCCATTTCACCGAAACGTTGACCACCGTTTTGAGCTTTACCACCCATTGGTTGTTGTGTAACTAATGTATAAGGACCAACTGCACGAGCATGTAACTTATCATCAACCATGTGGCTTAACTTGATAAAGTACATGATACCTACGTTAATCTTATTTTCGAATGGTTCACCAGTACGACCATCATATAATGTGATCTTACCATCAACAGGTTCACCTGCTTCAACCATTATGTCTTTTAATTCTTCTTGTGTGATACCATCAAATACTGGAGTAGCAACCTTGTAACCTAACTTCTTTGCAGCTAGACCAACGTGTAATTCCATGATTTGACCGATGTTCATACGTGATGGAACACCTTGTGGGTTTAACATGATGTCAATTGGTTGACCATCTGCTGAATAAGGCATATCTTCAACTGGTAATACATTTGAAATAACACCCTTATTACCGTGTCTACCAGACATCTTATCACCAACACCAATTTTACGCTTTTGAATGATGTATACTCTAACTGTTTCAAGAACACCTGGAGCTAATTCATCACCCTTAGCCTTAGTGAAGTGTTGAACTGATTGAACAACACCATCAGCACCGTGTGGAACACGAAGTGAAGTGTCTCTAACTTCTCTACTCTTCTCATTGAAGATAGCGAATAATAATTTTTCTTCTGGAGTTGGGTCAGTTTGTCCTTTTGGAGTTAACTTACCAACAAGAATGTCACCTTCATGTACTTCTGTACCTGGGATAACAATACCATTTTCATCTAGATATCTTAAAGCATCTTCGCTAACATTTGGAATGTCACGAGTTAACTCTTCTTTACCTAGCTTAGTATTTCTGCAATCTGTGCTATAAACATCCATATGAACTGATGTATAAACATCGTTCTTAACTAGATTTTCTGACATGATTACAGCGTCTTCATAGTTGTAACCTTGCCAAGTCATGAATGCAACTCTTACGTTACGACCAAGAGCTAATTCACCATTTTGCATAGATTGACCATCAGCAATAATATCTCCACACTTAACGATTTCACCAATCTTAACAATTGGACGTTGCCAAATTGTTGTAGATGCGTTTGAACGTAAGAATGAGATTAATTTATATGTATGTAAGTAACCGTTGTCTTCTTTAACAACAATCTTCTTAGAATCTACATAATCAACTACACCATCATTTTCAGCAACAACAGCTGAACCTGAATCCTTTGCTGCACGGTATTCCATACCAGTACCAACAATTGGAGCTTCTGGTGCAATAATAGGAACTGCTTGACGTTGCATGTTAGAACCCATTAGGGCACGAGTAGCGTCGTCATGCTCTAGGAATGGGATACATGAAGCGGCAACAGAAACGACTTGCTTTGGAGAAACGTCGATATATTCAATTTCTTCCTTAGAGAAGATCTTAGTTTCACCATTTTGACGTCCGATAACTCTATCTTCAATAATATAACCATTTTCATCAAGCTTAGTTGATGCAGATGCTATTACCTTACCTTCTTCTTCGATAGCAGTCATGTATACTAATTCATCTTTTGAATAGTTACCAGTTGCATCTTTCTTAACATCTGGAACGAACTTTCTACCCTTACCATCATCTTGAAGTTTGATATATGGAGTTTGAAGAAATCCGAACTCATCTGTTCTTGCATATGTTGCAAGAGATGTGATTAAACCGATTGATGGACCTTCTGGTGTTTCAATCGGACACATTCTACCATAGTGTGTGTCATGAACGTCACGTACTTCAGTACCAGCTCTATCACGAGCGATACCACCTGTACCTAAGGCTGAAATACGACGCTTTTGAGTAATTTCAGCTAGTGGGTTGATTTGGTCCATGAATTGTGATAATTGTGATGAACCAAAGAATTGATTAATAGCACTAGTTAAAGCCTTTATATTAATTAAATTAGATGGTTGAGCTTCATGTGGATCAACTGTAGACATTCTATCTTGAATGTTCTTTTCAAGTTTACCAAAACCAATTCTGAATTGGTTCATTAATAACTCACCGATTAAACGTAATCTACGGTTACCTAGATGATCGATGTCATCAATATAACCAATACCATCATATAAGTTGAAATAATAAGATGCAGATGCGAAAATATCAGAAAGTGTAACGTGAATTGCCTTTTCTCTAGAGTCGTTACCAATAATCTTAACAACCTTATCAGAATCAGAATCCTTTGCAAGTACATTGATAACTTCAACAACAGGAGTACCTTGCTTCATATCGCAAGTTAATTCAACCTCTTGACGTAAAGCTTCTCTACCTTTCTTTAAGTTTTCTAATACTTCACCTTCAATTAAATCGCCCTTATTTGCAATAACATCACCTTCAGCAAATAAAACTTCACCAGTTTCTTCATCGAAGATATCTTCTTTTGCAATAATATTTTCAGCAAGAATATGACCTTTAGCTCTGTTGAATACATCAAGCTTTAAGTTGTATTTGAAACGACCAACAGCTTGCATGTCATAACGATGGTCATCGAATAGGTGTGTAATAATATAATCTCTTGCACCTTCAGAAGGAACAATTTCACCTTGACGTAACATTGAATATACTTCAACTACAGCTTCATCTGCATTTGTTGACTTATCTTTCTTAAATGTTTCTTCAAGATTATTATTAGTACCGAATAAAGCCTTAATAGACTTATCACTGCCTAAACCGAATGCACGTAATAAAGTAGTTACAGGAATTTTCTTTGAACGGTCTAATTTACCATACCAAATATCCTTTGAACCCATTTCAAATTCAATCCAAGCACCACGTGTTGGAATAACTTGACCTGCATATTTGTCTAAACCAGTCTTCTTGTCAATTTCATGAGAGAAATAAACACCAGCAGAACGAACAATTTGCGAAATAACTACACGTTCAGCACCATTGATGATAAAAGTACCAACTTTTGTCATATATGGCATATCACCGAAGTATAATTCTTCTTCGATTTGTTCACCAGTGATATTGTTGTTTAAACGAACCTTACATTTTAAAGGTCTTGCATAATTTGTGTCTCTTAGCTTGCATTCAACAACATCATACTTAGCATCATCGAAATGGAAATCACCGAAATATAATTCTAAGCTTTTTCCATCATATGACTTAATTGGTGATACATAGTTGAATACTTCTTTTAAACCATCAGTAACAAACCAGTCAAATGATTTTGTTTGAATAGAAATTAGATTAGGCAATTCAATGTCTGTTCTAATTTTTGAGTAATCACGTCTCTCTGATTTCTTACCAAAACTTTTAACTTTGTAACTCATTAAAGCCACCCCTTGCGTATTAATTTTCTTATATAAAGTGTGTACAAAACGCTATTATAAGCATTTTATAATTATAACCTTAGTCTGTCAAATTGTCAAGAGACTAACGGACACTTTTTAGGATAAAATAACCACTTTCTTTACCAACTACTTCACAGTTTCCAAACACTGATTCTAAGTGGGTTTTAGTAGATGGTGCGCCTTGTTTCTTTTGGATAACTACCCATAATTCTCCATTAGGTAGTAATCTTTGATAAGCGCCATCAAAGATATCATAAATTACTTTTTTTCCTGCTCTAATTGGCGGATTAGTTACTATTGATGCAAACTTCATAGTTTCTGGAACATTTTCATAGACATTACTTTTGAATACGTTAACGTTTTGTACACCATTTATACGAATATTCTCTTTAGCAAGGCCTAAAGCTCTTTCATTAATGTCTATCATAGTAACTTTTTTATTATGCAATACTGATAGAATAATTCCAATAGGACCATAACCACATCCTACGTCTAATATATCTCCCTCTAATTGATTTGGCTTAAAATAATTTAACATTGTATATGAACCAAAATCAATGAATTTTTTTGAAAAAACGCCATTATCAGTTTTAAAAGTAAATTTATGATCCTTGTAATTAAAAACATATGTTGAAGGGTCTGACTTCAGATTCTCTTCATTTTCACTAAAATAATGATAATTTTTCATATATATAATAAAAAACGGCAAAAACCTGAGTTCATCGCTCAGGTTTTTTAAAAGACTTTTATTTATTACTTAATTTCAACAACAGCACCAGCTTCTTCTAGTTGAGCCTTTAAATCTTCAGCCTCAGCCTTAGAAACCTTTTCCTTAACGTTAGCAGGAACTGAAGCTAATAACTTGTTAGCCTCCATTAATCCTAGACCAGTAACGTCCTTAACAACCTTGATAACCTTAATCTTAGTTGCACCAACTTCTTTTAATACAACTGTGAACTCAGTTTGTTCAGCAGCAGCAGCACCAGCACCAGCAGCAGGAGCAGCAGCAACTGCAGTTGGGTCAATACCGAATTCTTCCTTCATTGCGTCAACTAATTCCTTAATTTCAAGAATTGACATTTCCTTTAATGATTCAATAAATGTAACTTTATCTAACTTTGCCATAATAATTGTCCTCCATTATAAAATTTATTTAGATATTTGTTTGTTTTTTAATTGATTTTAAAAATTACTCAGCGTCTTTAGCATCGTCTTTTTCAACAAGCATATTAAGACCGATAGCTAATTGAGTAAGAGTACCTAACATACCAGCAGCTAATTGAGTTAATAATGTCTCTCTTGATGGTAATGTAGCGATAGCTGCCATCTCAGCAACTGTAACTTCTTTACCGTCAACAACACCAGCACCAAGAACTACTTTTTCGTTAGTCTTTGCGAATTCTGCTAATTCTCTAGCAGCAGCAACTTCATCGTCATATGAGAATGCAAGAGCCTTTGGACCTACTAATGTAGATGCAAATGTCTCATATCCTTGTTGTGTAGCAGCACGACGAGAAATGTTGTTCTTTAATACGCAGATTTCGCAACCATTCTTAAGAAGATTTCTACGTAATTGCATGAATGCTTCAACAGTTAAACCTTGGTAATCGAATGCAACAACACTCTTTGCCTTAGCAAACTTTTCAGCAGCTGCCTTTACGGCTTCTTCCTTTTGAAGTATAACTTCTTTTGCCATAATTGTGTCCTCCGTTAAAATTTAGTAATAATAATATAAAAGTCTTTTCTACGAAACGCAGAAAAGACCTTCATGAATCGGTTTATTCAGCGCCTCGGTAGAAATTAAGTGCTTTTTCAGCACGCCTACTTTCTTCGGCATTATTCAAATATAATGAATAATCAAAGTTTTTGTCTCTATTAATTATAGAGCAGATGATGGGTCTACTTTAACACCAGGTCCCATTGTTGATGAAACGCTGATTCCGTTAATGTATTCACCCTTAACAGTATTTGGACGGCTCTTTACTAATACTGAGTAGATAGCCTTGAAGTTTTCAGCTAACTTTTCAGCACCGAAAGATACCTTACCGAATGGAACTTGGATGTTACCAGCTTTATCGCAACGGTATTCAACCTTACCATTCTTAATATCCTTAATAGCTCCAGCAATATCAGTTGTTACAGTACCAGTCTTAGGGTTTGGCATTAATCCCTTAGGTCCTAATACACGACCTAAACGACCAAGTTGTCCCATCATATCTGGTGTAGCAACGATAACGTCAAAGTCAAACCAACCTTGTTGGATCTTGTTGATGTACTCAACTTCACCAGCATAGTCTGCACCATTATCAAGAGCTTCTTGAACCTTAGCACCACGAGTGATAACTAAAATTCTACGAGTCTTACCTGTACCATTTGGAAGAACGATAGCACCACGTAGGTTTTGTTCTGCCTTAGTTGGATCTAGGTTTAAACGGAATGCAGCTTCTACAGTTGCGTCGAACTTTGTAGTAGATGTCTTTGTAACTAATTCACAAGCCTCAGCTAATGAATACTTAGCGTTACGGTCTACTAACTTAGCAGCTTCAGTATATTTTTTTCCTTTCTTCATATTAATTTCCTCCTAAAAATGTGGTTTAAACGGGATTACCTCCCACAAGTTTTTAGAATTGTATCTAAAAAGATTCCAATCCTTAGAAACTTATAAGAACAAATCTGTGATTAGTCCTTAATTTCGATACCCATGTTGCGAGCACTACCAGCGATAATGTTCATTGCAGCTTCGACATCGTTTGCATTTAAGTCTGGCATCTTCATTTCAGCAATTTCCTTTAATTGTGCTGTTGTGATTGAACCAACCTTTGTAGTCTTTGGATTACCAGAACCCTTTTGAACCTTAGCAGCCTTCTTAAGAAGATCTGATGCAGGTGGAGTCTTTACAACGAATGTAAATGTACGGTCCTCGTAAACTGAGATAACTACTGGTAATACATAACCCATCTTGTCCTTAGTTTGATCATTGAATTGTGAACAGAAACCAGGAATGTTAACTCCGGCTTGACCTAGAGCAGGTCCTACTGGTGGAGCTGGATTAGCTTTACCGGCTTGAATTTGTAGTTTTACTTGTTTTACAACTTTCTTAGCCATATAAAATATCCTCCTTAAAGAATGTGGTCATAACGGATTATGTTAAATAATCCTTCCACTATCACGATATTGCATATACGTGCTTATAAATTATATCATTCGTGAAAATCATTGTCAACAAAAATATTAAAAATTTTACCAAGAATGTATGTTTGCTTCAAAATGTCTTGTATTAAATAATCATAATCGGCGCAACGCCAATTTTACATTTTTATTAATAATATAAGATACTTAAAATTGAAAACTTTAACTAAAAGAAAAAAAGCCCGAAGGCTTAATCTTCACTAATATAAAATTTAGTTAAATTAATAAGTGCACATACTACAACAAATATAGTTGCAAAATTATAAACTCTAATTCCAGATGACAATGTTGCATAGAACACATCAAATCGAACAAGGTTTAATCCTTCAAGATTAATATGTCTTGTATATTGACATAAATCATTAACTATTAATATTAAAAATATGATTAATAAAAATCTCTTAATTTTTGTATTCACATTATCACCCTCTAATAAAATTATAACATTTTTTATAAAAAAAATACCTCTTGCGAGGTATAATTTTTAATTATATTTTTTTAACATCAGTTGCAGGTAACTCAGATGGAGTTAAACGTCCGAACATATCAATTAAAACTGTAACAATTTGAGTTGCTTCATTAACTGAAGAAACATCAACAATTTGTCCTTTGAATGGTCCATTGACAACTTCAACCTTATCTCCTGCCTTAAATTCGAATTGAGGCTTTTCCATCTTACCCATCTTCATAAGAATAGAATCCATTTCGCTTTGTCTAACAGGACTTGGTTTAGTACCCTTACCAGAAGATCCTAAGAATCCTGTAACACCTGGGGTATTACGAACCATGAACCAAGCTTTATCATCTACTTCATCGATTACTTCGAATTCAATGAATAAATAACCTGGATAAATTTTTCTTGTCTTTACAACTTTCTTTCCATCTTTCTTTGTCTCTTCATAAGATTCTTCAGGAGATAAAACTTGATAAATCTTATCTTCGAAATTCATTGATTTAACACGACGCTCTAAAGCTTCTTTAACTGAATTTTCTTGTCCTGAATATGTTTGTACTACGTACCATTTTTTAGCCATGATTTAAACTCCTTATAGGTTGAACCATCTAGATAATAATTCACTGATGATTACATCAAACATTAAATAAATTAATGTAAATAAAATTAAGAACACAAATGTTCTAACAACATCACCTAAGAACTTGTTAGTTCTTGGCCATTCTGTCTTCTTTAGTTCTGGGAATGCTAATTTAACAAATGGATATACAGAATAAATTAAGCTTAGTGTACCAATAACCACAAGCACTACGGCAAATGGAGTTGGATATGTTCCAACAATAGGAATTGAATCTTTAAATGTAATAACATTCTTTAATATTAATGATCCTAAAATAATTAATACTAAAGATACAAACATATAAAGATATGTTTCCCATTTATAATCCTTCGCAAGAACTTCTAAAAGTCTACTCTTACGATCCAATACATCTACTTTTTCTTTTACAGCCATATAATTTCCTCCGAACTACAAACTACCTTGTCTCTTTATGTGTAGTATATTTATTACACTTTGGACAAAATTTTCTAAATTCTAAACGCTTAGTGGTAGTTGCTTTGTTTTTAGTAACTGTGTAATTTCTGCTTAAGCATTCTTCACAGACTAGGATAACTTTTTCTCTCATAATTAAAAAACCACCTTTTCAAAAGTGTTCGTTATTATTGTATTATAACTACACAAATTAGTCAAGAAACACAAAAGTTATTTGTTTAAATTCTTTATTTTATTTTTAACAGAATATATAGTATTATACACTTTTTTAATATCTACATTATATTTTTTTGAAAATGTTCTTGGACTTAAGTTTTCCATTAAAATTTCATTAAAAACTAAATTTGCTAATTCAGTTCTAAACTTAATTTTATTATATTCAACAACATCTTCACAAAAAAATGAATTGTTAGGTACATAATGTGAATCATCATAGCTTAATAAATCTACATATTCTAATTCCTTTATCTTATTCTTATATAGTTTTCTTTTAAGACATACTAAGAAATAATTAAAAAAGGAACAATTTGAATCCATATCATACGAATTAATACATTTATATAAGACAATTAAAGAATCCTGGTAACTATCATTAACTAATTCTTTAATGCCTTTTTCAATTATAATTTTATTAATAAGTAAAGAATATTTTTTTAAAATTAAATTTAATGCTTTTTCGTTATTTTCTCGATATAAATAAATTAGTTCATAATCATTTAAATTTAGATACATTATACTTAATGTATAACTATTTTAAACAAGTAGAGCTAAGATAATACCACATGAAACAGAAGCGTTTAATGAATTAACATGTCCTGTCATAGGAATGCGAATATAATAGTCGCATTCATTCTTACAAACTTTAGACATACCAAATCCTTCTGAGCCAATAATAACCGCTATATTTAAGTCTTTTGCAATATCAGATGCTTCTTCTTTAGCGCTTGCATCTGTACCTACAACCCAAACATTATTATCTTTTAATTTTCTTAACGCTTGAGCTAAATTATTAACCATACAAATAGGTACATATTCAATTGCTCCTGTAGATACATGTGCTACAGCTTCTGTAATTGAAACTGATCTATTCTTAGGAATAATAATTCCATCGATTGAGAAGGCATCACAAGATCTAATCATTGCACCAAAATTATGTGGATCTTCAATTCCATCTAGAACTAAGAATATTTTTCTACCATTTTTTGGCTTATTGATTAATTCTTCTAATGTAACATATTTATATTCATCAGCGATTGCACCAAATCCTTGATGCTTTTCACCATATTTTTTATCCATAGCTTTCTTAGATAAAATTGAATATTTAATGCCTTTATCAGCTAACATATTTTTAAAATTAGGGTCTTTTTTATCAGCTAGTTCTTCTATATCCAATTGATAAATCTTATGCTCTGCCCTTATTGCTTCGTTAATACAATTTTTACCATAAATTTTAAACATAAAAAAATCACCATATTTCACGAATTAATTATAGCATTTTTAAAATCAAATTGAAAGACAACAATATTTTGACTATTTTAAAAAAACCTATAAAGCATTCACTTCAAATAAGTGTCTACTTTATAGGTTATTGTCTATAATTTATTAATTCTATCAATTATAATATTTATCCATTTCTTGCAGAATGGTACAAATCCATTTACAAGACGCATTAATGGCATAGATAATAAACATAACATAAATAATAGGATTAAACAATTTAGAGGTAATGATTGAACATTTCCTCCTGTTGTAGTTGATACTGCAACTTCAATGTTTGTTGTTTGTCCATTTAAAGTTAAGTAATATTTGCCATTTAATTTTGTATATGATGTGGTAATTTGATCTCTTGTACCATTACAATTATAATTTGTAATATAACCATTAACGATAAAATAATCTGCTTCTGTTACAGTTATTTCAGGAGTATATCTTACAAGTGAATCTACATCATCAATATAATAATCTCTTGTTTTAATTGATACAGGTGCGTCATATTTTTCAAAATCTAAAGATGTTGAATTCATATTTAGAACTAATGAACCATCTGAATTTGAACCATATATCATACCATTTGTATATAATTTATAAATTACATTTCCATTAACTAATACATTATATTGTGAATCAAGTTCTACTTTAATACTATCTTCTTTACCTTTTTTTACTTTAGTAATATTAGATGTTGAAGAGAATCCTACTTCGTTTGTTACAACATAATATCCTGCTTCATTTACAGTTACAATAGGTAAAATATTATATCCAGTATCTGCACCACCATAATAAATTTCACCATTAGATGTAACCTCAGGTGCTATATTTTCATCATATTTAAGCTTAGTCTCAAATCCACCAAGACCATATTTATTATCACTTGTCTTATATAATGTTGGAATTTCTGGAATATAGTCTGTTTTTTCAATAATTAAATTATCAATTACTAATTGACCATCAGCATTAACATATACATCGTGTGTAGTAGTTTGTACAGCAGCTGTATAATAAATTTCTTGATTTAATCCAGTATTCTTCTTTTGAATTACATATCCATTTATTACATATGTATTAGCCTTTGAAATAGTTACATTAGGGCTTGTCCAGTTTACAACTTCAAGATTATCTGAATAATATGTACCAACTGGTACAAGTGGAGAGAAATCAAAGAATCTTGGAGTAATTAATGATAAGAAAATGAATAAGCTAAACATTGAATAGAAAATTAATTTATGTATGCTAGTAAACACTGGCTTTGCGCATACATCATATAAAACCATCATACATGTAAATGTTGCGGCTAATACAATAACTGTTGAAGAAACAGTTTGTGTCATAGAGAATTGACTTCTTAGCATAAATACAATTAATGACAATATTACTATGACTATCGCACCAGGCAATGCCGATTTAATTACATTGGCTAAGAAATGGCCTTTATTCAAATCATTATTCTTTTCTAATACTAATATAACGGATGGAATACCTATTACAAATAAATCAATCATAAATAATTGGTTTGTTGAAATAGGATAATATCCTTGGATAAGAGCTAGAATTGCAAGTAACAAACTAAACATAGTCTTTGTTAAATATAATCTAGCAACTTTAGTAATATTATTAATAACTCTTCTACCTTCAGCAACAACACTTGGCATAGAACCAAAGTTAGAATCTAATAATACTAAGTGAGATACATTACGTGCAGCTTCACTACCTGAAGCCATTGCGATTGAACAATCAGCTTCTTTTAAAGCTAAGATGTCATTAACACCGTCTCCTGTCATCGCAACAGTCTTACCATTTTCCTTTAAAGTTTTAACAAGTAATCTCTTTTGAGATGGTGATACACGTCCAAATACTGTATATTTAGTTGCAGCACGAACAACATCTTGTTCACTTAATCCATCAAGTGAAATATATTCTTCTGCATGTTCAATACCAGCACGTTTAGCAATCATACCAACAGTAACAGGATTATCACCTGATATGACCTTAACTTCAACACCGCTTTCCTTAAAGTATTTAATAGTTTCAATTGCGTCAGGTCTAATATTATCTTCAATTAATATTAAACTCATAGCTTCAACTTTAGTTTCAGGCATTTGATTATTTGAAATAATACCTTCAGTATATCCAAGTAATAATACACGATATCCTTGTTTAGCAAATTTATCTACATCTTTTTGAATAATTTTATAATCATCTTGAGTTAATACAAACTCAGGTGCACCCATAATATAAGTACCATATTTTTCAAATGATGCAGCACTAAACTTTCTCTTACTTGAGAAAGGAATTGAGCCAATGCATTTTAATCTCTTTTCAAGACCAAAATAATTCTCAAGAGCAACACTTGTTAAATTTCTATCATTTAGCGCATTTAGTAAAGCACTAATTGCATATTTTGTATTAATGCCACCAAAATTCTTGTATTCTACTACATCTCTAACATTCATAGAACCATCTGTAATAGTACCAGTTTTATCTAGACATAATACATTAATACGCGCAAGCATTTCAATACAATATAATTCTTGGACAAGTACATTCTTTCTTGCAAGGCGCATAACACCAACCGCAAGAGCCATAGAAGTACACAAATATAATCCAGATGGAATCATACCAACCATAGCACCAGCTGTCTTACGAATAGTTTCTTCATAATTCATACCATTCTTTAAATATTGAATTAAGAATAAACCTACACCAACTAATACAACTATAATACTCATTACATAAATAATAATGTTTAATGAGCGTAACAATTCACTTCTTGGTTTTACATATTTTTTAGCTGAAGTTGTTAAAGATTCAATATAATTATCTTTACCAACCTTTTCTACCTTAGCTTTGCATTTACCACTTACAACAAAAGATCCACTATATAAAACGTCTCCTGGTTTCTTTAAAATTGAATCAGATTCACCTGTTAATAATGACTCATTAACTTCAATTGAATCACTTACAACTGTTGCATCTGTACAAATTTGTTTACCAGCTTCAAGAATCATAATATCATCAAGTACAACTTCACCAGTTGATATTTCTGAAATCTTACCATTTCTTAATACATTAACTGTAGGTGCAGAAATTAAAGATAATTTATCAATCATCTTCTTAGCTCTAATTTCTTGTACAATACCAATTACAATATTAGCTGTAATTATTACTAAGAATGTTAAATCTTTAATTGAACCAATTGAAATTAAGAATCCAGCAATGATAAAGATTAATAAATTTAGAACTGTAAATATATTACTAAAGAAAATTTGTGGAATAGTCTTAGAATTAGTTTTAACCTTAAAGTTTGAAAAACCTTCTAAAATTCTTTGATTAACTTGTTCATCATTCAAACCATCTTCAGGATTTGGTTCAAAACGATCAACATATTGCATATTAGTTTTACGCTTTGAAGCTAATTGAATAGCTTTCTTATGAGCTCTTAATGCATCACGTTCTTTATTCTTTTCTTCTTCATCTTTCATAGCTTGCTTATGAGCTTCAGCTTTATTAGCCGCATTGATCTTTTTTTCAAGTTCAATTTGACGTCTTTTTTGTTCTTCTTGAGCTTCACGAGCTTTCATTTTAGCTATTTTCTTAGCAGAGAAAGGATTTCCATGCTTATCAAGATATTTAGGCTCAATTTCATCTTTAAATGAAGCAACTGTATTATTTTTTACTTCTTCTTTTGTATCTTCGCTTAATGTTTTATCTAATTCTTCTGAAGAATTGATATTTTCATTTTTAGCTTCAATTGCTTCATCATCTACATTTGCATCAACATTTTCTTCAATGCCTAAATCAATTGGATTATTAGCATCTTCTTTAATCTCATCCTTATGACGCATTTTATCCCTCCTTTACAGATAACAATTTAATTGCTATATCTATGATTTCATTCATACGTTCAAAATTTGAAGAAAGATATAAATATCCAATTAAGGATTCAAAGCCAGTACCTTCTAAATAATCAGCACGACTTATATTCTTTCTTATTTTTTTAACATATGAGTTTCTTCCTCTTTTAAACATATCAATCTCAAGTTCAGATAACATATTATTGTCAATTAAATATCTCATTACTTTAGCTTGAGCTTCACCTTTAGTATATTCGGTTGCCGCTTTATTAAGATCATTTACTTTTGTATATCCTTTAGATAATACAAAGTTTCTTATTCTTAATTCATAAATAGCATCACCAATATAAGCTAAAGCTAATCCATTATATTGTAATGCATCCATTAAATTAGGCCTCTTTCAATAAGTTTTTCTCTGATTTGATCAGCTTGTGCAAAATCTTTTCTAGCTTTTGCATCATTCCACTCATTGTACAATGCCTTCTCTTCGTCATTTAACTTTTTATAATTTAATTCAAGACCAAAAACATCAAATATCATTTTTAAAGTATTAGTTTCAATAACTAAAGTATCAATGTCTTTATTTCTAATAGAAACATTCATCTTCTTTAAAATATCATTCGCAAGAGTAAATACATTTGCTGTGTTTAAATCATTATTCATATATTCAATAAATTGATTCTTTTCATCTTCATTTATTAAATTAGAATCTTTATTTGCAAGATCAATTAACAACATAGCTTGTTTATAGCCTCTTACAAATTTTTCATACATCTTCTTATATTGATCAAATAATTCATTACTAAAGTTAACAGAATTTCTATATGGAGTAGCAATTACTAATAATCTATATGCCATCATCTCATCATCTTTAAAGTCTTTTACCCAGATAACATTACCTAAAGATTTTGACATTTTTTCTTTACCAAGATCAACTCTACCTACATGCATCCAGTATTTTGCAAGATGATGTCCATACATCGCATTAGCTTGAGCAATTTCATTTTCATGGTGTGGGAATTTTAAATCCATTCCACCACCATGGATATCAATTTCTTTACCCTTAAAGATATTATTAATCATGCATACACACTCAGTATGCCATCCTGGTCTTCCTTTACCAAATGGAGAATCCCATTGAATACCTTTATCAGTCTTTTTCCATAAAGTGAAATCTAGAGGATTTTCCTTCTTATCAGACACATCGATTCTAACACCTTTTTCAAGTTCTTCTTTATTTTGATTTGATAAAATACCATATTCCTTTAATTTATCAATTCTAAAATAAACATCACCATCATTATCATATGCAAATCCCTTATCCTCTAAGCCTTTGATAAATTGTTGCATATCATTAATATATTCAGTTGCGTGAGGAACAAAATCAGGTCTTTTTGAACCTAGTCTTTTTACATCAACAAAATATGCTTTTTCATACTCTGTAGCAATTTCTTTTTCACTAACATTTCTTTCAATAGCTTTATTAATAATCTTATCATCAACGTCTGTAATGTTAGATGCATAATGTACATTATATCCTAAGAATTCAAGATAGTTTTTGAACATATCAAAAAATATTACAGGTCTAGCATTACCTATATGTATATAATTATAAACAGTAGGACCACATACATACATGTTAACGTCCTTACCATTTTTTGGTATAAATTCTTCAATTTTATTAGTTAAAGAGTTGTATAATTTTAAACTCATAATATGTCTCCTTACATAATAGTCCATTCTATCTTATTATAAATCACTTCTCCTTAAAATACAATTTTAAGAAGTCGACAAATATGAAAATAAAGTGAAAAGAAAAATGGACTATATTTTATTATAATCCATTTACTTTCCTACTTTATTTAACTATTGCACTCTCAATATATTTTAATACATATTCACTTAAAGTTAAATCTTTATAATTTGCGCTAAATTCATTTTCTTTTGTTAATGAAGCTTTTGCATAATCAGTTGCATCTAATGTAATTGATAAAGTTCCTTCAAGCGCAAACATATCGTGTTCCTTATAGAAGTTTTCAATATATTTTTCATCTAATGTATTAAATAAACCAAAATTGAACTTTCTATCAGTCATTTCTGTTTTATTTTCATCAGTATCAGATGGAATATTTCTTTCATAATTAAACTTGCCATCTTTATCTAATAAAGTAATATTAATTGTATTAGAATTACCAATTACTACATTACTCTTAAATGCTTGAGGATTTAATCCTGTAGAAATTGAACCACTAAATACACCAAGATTTGTGATAAGTGATTGACTTGATGTGAATGTAATATCTTCATCTACTACACAGCCTTTAATAATACCACCATTATATAAACCAATAAATCCACCTAAATTATGAGGAATATATTTATTAATTGATGTATTTGTTGCGGTGAATGAATAATTAATATCAAGACTTCCTGTAGCGATTGAGTTTGTAATTGAACCATCAGAATTTCCTGCAAATCCACCAACATCAAATGTAACAATTTCAACAGATGAAGATGATGTACCATATGCAAGTGAAATATCAACTGAAGCTTTTGAATCACTAATTTTCTTCATATTAGTACCAACAAAACCACCAATTACAACCTTACCTTTATATGTAGATGAAATTACACCTTCAATACTAGAATTTGTAATTGTACCTTCATTTAATCCTACAAATCCACCACAATATGCAGGGCTTTGAGTACTAGTTGTTGTAACAGTATATGTTAAATTAGCATTTATAACATCAACATTTGAAATTTCACCTTTGTTATAACCTGCAACTGCACCATAATAAACAGTTGAAGAACGTGTATAAGATACTACAGGATCTTCAATAATTAAATTTTCAACCTTACCATTTTCACCAATATATCCAAATACACCACTATATTGATATTGATTACTTCCTTTTTGATTGAATCCTTTAATCTTATGACCATTACCATCAAATGAACCTTCAAATATTTTTGAAGATGAGAATATTGGTGAAACACCATTTGTCTCATTATATTGAGAATATTTAGTTACATCAATATCATCAACAAGCTTATAATATGCTGTTAAATCACTAGTCATATTAAATAATTGATCAGCTGTTGATATTTCAATTGGATTATCTTCTGATTGACCTTTAGAAGTTGTCTTATAATGAGTTTCTTCAAAAATATGAGTTTGATCACTATATGTACAATAGAATTTTAATAAATAATCTTGATTAATTTTTAAGTTATTAATTACTTTAGTTTCTAATGTATTATCATTATTTGGAATAGCGCTAAATGTTTTATTCTCAACTAATGTTTCTTTATCATCAGATTTATCATCTGGAGTATTGTTATCATCATATGTATATACAGCTACTCTTGCTGAACCTTTATTAACTATATTATCTGGGTCCTTAATACCACATGTAATTTCTAATGTTTTTGCAGTAGCTTTAACTGTCATAGTACCTGTTAAATTCTTATCTTTAGCACCACCACAACTACTAAGTGCTACTCCTCCCATTATTCCTGCTAACGCAACACCTGTTGCCATTAAATGTTTTAAATACTTTTTCATATTTAACCTCTTTTTTTCTATATGACTTTATTATACATTAAACTTCATTTTTTAACAATATTCGAATATTTTAAAACTCATACAATATTAGTAAAGAAGAAAAATAAAAAATCTTAATTAGCGTCATTAAATTGACATATAAAGCTTGAAAGTCGTATAATTTATAATAAATGGATGGTGTATAAATTATGCGTTTAGGTTTAGATATTGGTTCAACAACAATAAAATATGTTGTTTTAGATGATTTGGGAAATATAGTTTATAAAGATTACAAAAGACACTATTCTCATATAAAAGAAAATATTTTAGAAATTTTAAATTTATTACATGATAAAAAAATTATAAATGAGAAAATAACCTTTTCAATTTCAGGTTCTGCAGGTATGGGACTTGCGAATGATACAGGAATCACATTTGTTCAAGAAGTTTATGCTACACGTGTAGCTGCAAATAAATTAATACCTGGTACTGATTGTATTATTGAATTAGGTGGAGAGGATGCTAAAATACTATTCTTAAAGGATGGTATGGAGGTTAGAATGAATGGTTCTTGCGCCGGAGGTACAGGAGCTTTCATCGATCAAATGGCTACCTTATTAAATGTAGATGTAACTGATATGTCTGATTTAGCAAGTCAACATAAAAAGCTATATTCAATCGCTTCAAGATGCGGAGTATTCGCCAAAACTGATGTACAGCCTTTATTAAATCAAGGAGCTGATAAGGCTGATGTTGCAGCTTCTATTTATAAGGCTGTAGTAAATCAAACAATTGGTGGTCTTGCTCAAGGTAGAGATATTAAAGGTAAAGTAGCATATTTAGGTGGACCTTTAACATTTATGCCAGAACTTAGAAAAAGCTTTGATGATTCATTAAAACTTGAAGGAATATGTCCTGAGAATTCTTTATATTTCGTATCCCTTGGTTCAGCATATTGTGCTGATAAGGAATATGATGTATTAGACTTAATTCAAAAAATTAGCAATTATCAATCCAACGAAAAATATGGTTTTAGTGAACCATTATTTAAAGATGAATGGGAGCTTGCTAAATTTAGAGAGCGTCACGCAAAGGATTATGTTAAAGAAATACCATTAGATAAAAATTATACTGAACCACTATATCTTGGTATAGATTCTGGTTCTACTACATTAAAAATGGTACTGATTGATAAAAATAAAGAAATAAGATGGTCAAGTTATCAATTTAATCAAGGTAATCCTGCTCAAATTATTAAACAAAATTTAGTAACTATTTATACTTTATATCCTAATATAAATATAGCTTATGCAGCTTCAACTGGATATGGTGAAGATCTTGCAAAAGCTGCATTTAATCTAGATACTTCTCTTGTAGAGACAATGGCACACTTTAGAGCTGCAAAACACTTTATGCCAAATGTTGATTTCATTATAGATATTGGTGGTCAAGATATTAAATGCTTCAAAATTGAAAATGGTGCAATTTCAAACATTTTCTTAAATGAAGCTTGCTCATCAGGTTGTGGTTCTTTCTTACAAACTTTCGCAAGCGCACTTGGTTATCAAATTGAAGATTTCGCAAAAATGGGTCTATTAGCTAAAAAACCAGTTGATCTTGGCTCTCGTTGCACAGTATTTATGAACTCATCTGTTAAACAAGCACAAAAAGATGGAGCTACAATAGATAATATTTCTGCAGGTTTATCAATTTCTGTAGTTAAAAACGCTCTATATAAAGTAATACGTGCTACATCTGTTTCTTCTCTTGGTAAGCATATAGTTGTACAAGGTGGTACATTTAATAATGAAGCTGTATTACGTGCATTTGAAAGAGAACTTGGTGTAGATGTTGTTTGTCCTAATATTTCAGGTTTAATGGGCGCATACGGAGCAGCATTATATGCTATGGATAATTCAAAAGGTAAGTCTAGCATACTTAATATGGATGAATTAAAATCATTCGTTCATGAAGTAAAATACACTAAATGTGGATTATGTAAAAACCAATGCTCACTAACAATAAATAATTTTGGTGGAAAAAATAGATATATATCAGGAAACAGATGTGAAAGACCATTAGCTAAATCAAATATTCAAACTAATGATGATTTAAACATTTATGAATATATCCGTACAAAGATTCAATCTTATAAACCTGTAAGTGGTAAGAGAGGAAAAATAGGTATTCCTCTTGTGCTTAATATGTATGAGTTATTACCATTCTGGCATACATTCTTTACAAACTTAGGATTTGAAGTTCATACAAGTGGATTCTCAACTAGAAAAATATTTACAATGGGTCAACATACAATCCCATCAGATACAGAATGTTATCCTGCAAAGCTTGTACATGGTCATATTGAAAAATTAATCGTTGAAGATAATATTAAAAATATCTTCTATCCTTGTATGACCTATAACATTGATGAGAAGAAAGGTGATAATCACTACAATTGTCCAATTGTAGCTTATTATCCTGAAAACATCTTAAATAATGTATCACTTGTAAGTGAAAATGATGTTAATTTTATTTATAATTTTATTTCATTAAATAATAAGACATTATTTGAAAAAAGAATTTTAGATGTCTTAAGCAGATACTTTACAGGTATATCTAAAAAAGAAATACATGAGGCTACTAAAAAAGCTTATCAAGAATATGAGTCTTATATTAATGATATTCGCAAACGTGGTCAAGAAATTATACATGAGTGTAGAATTAATGGAAAGGAAATTGTAGTGTTATGTGGTAGACCATATCACGTAGATCCTGAAGTAAATCATGGTATAGATAAATTAATATCAGGATTTGGTGTTGGTGTAATAAATGAGGAATCATTATCATATATTACAAATCCATTTAAGACTAATATCTTAAATCAATGGACATATCATGCAAGACTATATTCTGCTGCTCGTTATGTCATTACCCAAGATGATATGGCATTAATTCAATTAGTATCATTCGGATGTGGACTTGATGCCATCACAACAGATGAAACAAAAGATATTATTGAAAAAGGTAATAAGATTTATACTCAAATTAAAATAGATGAAATAACTAATTTAGGTGCAGTTAAAATTAGATTAAGAAGTTTATTTGAAGCTTTAAAATTAAAAAAGGAGGAGAATAATCATGAATCAAGATAATTTTGATCAAAATTATGAATTAAAATATCCTACATTTACTAAAGAAATGGTAAAAGATTATACTATTCTTCTTCCTACAATGTTACCAATACATTTCCGTTTATTTGAAAAAGCTTTAATCTCATCAGGATATAAAACACGTCTTCTTACAAATTGTTCAGATAATATTAAACAAATTGGACTACGCTATGTACATAATGATACATGTTATCCTGCACTTCTAGTAATAGGTCAATTCATAGACGCACTTGATAATATGAGTGAAGATGAAAGACATAAGACAGCTCTTCTTATTACCCAAACAGGTGGAGGATGCAGAGCTAGTAATTATATCTACTTATTACGTAAAGCTTTAGTTAAGGCTAATTATAATTATGTCCCAGTTATTTCTTTAAATGCTACAAAAGGTCTTGAAAGAGATAGAGGATTTAAATTAACTCTTCCTCTAGTATTAAAGCTTGCAGCTGCAATGACTTATGGCGATATGCTTATGTATATGAGAAATAAAGTCATTTCTTATGAGATAAATAAAGGGGATTCAGACAAATTAGTAACTAAATGGGTAGAATTAATTGGTGATGAATTCTTAAAGAATAAAGGAACTAGTTTTAAATTATTAAAGAAACACATAGAACAAATCGCTAAAGATTTTGATGATATTAAAATTAATAATATCGTCAAACCAAAGGTCGGAATTGTTGGAGAAATATATATTAAATATAGTTCTTTAGGTAATAATGATTTAGAAAAATTCTTAATTAAAGAAGGTGCTGAAGTAATGGTACCTGGTCTATATGGCTTCTTATTCTATTGTCTATATAATACTCTATATGATAGAAAATTATATAAAGTATCAAAATTAAAAGTTTTCTTATTTAAGAGAGTAATTAAACTATTAGAGCGTAGAGAAAACGCAATGATTGAAGCTATAAAGAAAACTAAATATACTCCTATGAATAAGTTTGATAAGACAAAAGATTATTCATATGGTGTATTATCTCATAGAACAAAAATGGGTGAAGGTTGGTTGCTTACAGCTGAAATGGTTGAATTAGTTGAGGAAGGTTATAAAAATGTCGTTTGTGCCCAACCTTTCGGATGCCTTCCAAACCATATTTGTGGTAAGGGTGTAATGAAAAAGATTAAGAATATATATAAGGATGCGAATATAGTCGCAATAGATTATGACCCTTCTGCTACACGCGTTAATCAAGAAAACAGAATTAAGTTAATGCTAGCAATGTCAAGAGAAACTCTAGACAAGGAGGTTAAACACTAATGTATTATTTATTTAACAATATTTCATCTATTAAAAAAAGAAAAATATTAGATTCAATTAACCTCATTACAAAAAATTATAAAAAGGGTGATATTATCTTCAAAGAAGGAGATATATGTAATCATCTTTGCCTCATTAAAAAAGGTAAAATCATTGCGAAAAATTTATTCATAGATGGCCATGAAATAATCATAAAAACATTATGTCGTCATGATTCATTTGGTGAAGGTCTAATCTTTTCAAAAGATGCAAAATATAGAGCTACATTTATCGCAACCGATAATGTTGAATTACAATTACTATCTAAAGATGATTTAACTAAAATATTGAGTTCAAATCCTCAAATTTCATTAAATATCTTTGAGTATTTAAATAAACAATCATTTATGAATATGGCTCATATTAAATTATTATCACTAAAAAAGGTTTCTTCAAAAGTTGCATCTTACTTCTACTTAAAATTTAATGAAGAAGGAAATGAATTCCAACTTACATTAAATAAAACTGAAATTGCTCAATATTTAAATATAGAGCGCCCAACATTTTCAAAAGAATTAAATTATTTAATTAAGAATAATATAATATCATATTTCCATAAAACATATAAAATTTTAGATCCAATAAAACTTCAAAAAAGAATATAAGTCCTTGTCAAACAAGGGCTTATATTTTTATTTATAATCTAAATTTAAAAAAAGGAGAACAGAATATTCTATTCTCCTCTCATGGATAAAAGTTTCGACTTTTTTTGAATCGCTCTAAAACGATTTATTTAATTATGAAGGCTTAACCTTCAATTGATTGTATCACTTCTTCAACTTTTATTCAATCTTTTTTTACTTTACACCTTTGTATGGAACATAATTATGAATACTTGAAACATTAATATTAGTAGCTGTCCAAGGACATTCTCCACCAACACAAATATCGTATAATTCATTATCATTAACAATTCTTACAAACACTATTCTACCAATATATGATTCATCTTCATAGATAAATCTTACTTCATCACCTAATTTATATTTAGTATTTATTGTAATTCCTTTTATTTTCTTCTTTTTAAAAAACATAATTATATTATCCTATAGTTTTATATATCTCTAATTCTTTAAAAATATGATAAATTAAAAAAAGATATTTGTAAAGATACTTTAAGTATCATAAAAAAGTATGTTAAATATGGATATAACCTCAAAACACTTTATACAAGAACCTATAAATCTTCTGATAAACCTAATTACAAAACTTATCAAGATTTTCAAAATATATTTATCCTAAAGGACATTCTTTAGATGAAGTAACTTAGGATGATATAAATGATTCTTTTTCTAACATAAACTGTTTAATTAGCAAATCTCTTAAGGATAAAAGTCCATATGAAATATTATTAAAAAAATTTGGATCAACTCTTCTTACCAAACTCAAAATTAGAAGAATCAATCCAAATTCTATAAAAATATTAGCTAAAATTTAGTCATTGTGACGTATAAGAAAGATCATGAAAACCTTATTTAAACATGTCTTTTATACGCCTTCATTATATACCATAAATTAAATTAACGCAAACTTTGACAAATTAATCGCAACGTCTTATATTTTTTTATCCTATAAATACATTTTTTTATTTATATTCCTATTAATTTGTCATTTAACGAAAAAAAATAAATAATTAGAATTATTAAAAAAACAAGGCCATAAAATGACCTTGTTTCTTTTTTAAATATAATCCAAAATGAATTATTAAGTAAATAATACTGTAAACTAACGCTTAGAGAATTGGCTAGACTTACGAGCCTTCTTAAGACCGTATTTCTTACGTTCCTTAGCACGTGGATCACGAGTAACGAATCCAGCTGGCTTTAATGTCTTACGGTAATCAGCATTAACTTCCATTAATGCACGAGTAATACCATGACGGATAGCTCCAGCTTGACCAGAAACTCCACCACCATAAACGTTAACATCGATGTCAAATTGACCATTAGTCTCTGTAACAGCGAATGGTTGCATAACGTCTAAACGTAACATAGCTGAAGGAATATATTCTTCGAACTCACGTCCGTTAATAGTGAACTTACCTGTACCAGCAGTTAGAATAACACGAGCTACAGAATTCTTTCTACGACCTGTACCGAAATATTGAACTTTCTTTGCCATAATCTAAATTCCTCCTACTACTTTAACTTATACTCAACTGGCTTTTGAGCTTGATGGTTGTGTTCAGCACCAGCAAATACTAATAAATGCTTTCTTTGAACATTACCTAACTTAGTGTGTGGGATCATACCTGAAACAGCTTCAGTTACCATACGAGTTGGGAACTTAGCCATTAATTCTTCAGCAGTATATGTCTTTAAACCACCGTTATAAGCTGAGTGGTATCTGTATAACTTGTCAGACCACTTGTTACCAGTTAACTTAATCTTTGATGCGTTGATAACGATAACGTAGTCACCGCAGTCGCAGTTTGGAGTAAATTCAGGCTTACCCTTACCTCTTAATAAGCTAGCAACTTGAGTAGCTAAATGACCTAAAGTAACTCCTTCAGCATCAACTACATACCAAGTATGCTTTACAGTTTGATTATTTGCCATAAAAGTATTCATTTTTTTGTCCTCCTTGAATTAAATAAACATTATTTAAGACTAAATTGTGGATTTATTAATTTAAAAAATGTACCTCATATATGTTACTACAACTATAATGTTTTGTCAACAAAAAATATAATTTTATTAAATTTTTATAAAATAAAAAAACGCCTTAAAACTTTGGTAATTATGTTTTAAAAGCGTTATGTTATTTTATTCTTTATTATCTAATTCTTTTTTCAATTCTTCTAATACTTCTTGCTTCAACTTTTCTTTATCAATATCAGAAATTAATTCTTCCTTTTTATCATCTTTTTTAATATTTTTAGCTATAGATACAATTTCTGTAGCACATATTGTGATAAATATAAATACTGATATTATAAATATAGATGTTCTTGCAAAAGTACTATTTATTGAAAAGGCAGTTACAGTAGTTATATATTTGCCAATATAATTATCTTTAGTAACATAATAATAACTACCACCATTTTTATAATAATCTGGAATAGGATTATTATCACCTTGCATGATGAAACCATTATTAGTTTGTTCTTTAATTCTATGAATTATATACATATTAGTTTCATCATTATGGTAAACTATAATATCTCCCACTTTTAAATCATCATACTTTGTGTTTTTTTCAAACATAATAGTAGAATTAGTTTTAATAGTAGGTTCCATTGATTCTGTTGGTACATATGTTATTGAATAGCCAAAAAATGAAGCGATTGTATTATTTTTAGTTGCTACAATATTAGCTATTACAAAATAACCTAATATTACTATAATTAGTCCTAAGAAGGCTGCAATGATATTTCTAATAATTTTTTTCATATTATCAGTACATTTCCTTTTTATTTAGTAATAGTTTTCTTATTTACTAATTTCTTCTTAGAACCAATTACTTTCTTCTTGTTAAGTTGCTTAATTTCATCTTTCTCAAGAACTTTCTTCTTAACTACAGTCTTTTTAATACCAACAAATTTCTTCTTAGTCTTTGGAGTTAATACAATTAACTCAGGTTCTCTATATCTTTCAGATAAATCATGTAAATCAAATCTTAGAGGTACTAAGAACTTGAAGTGAACAGGTTCTGCAAATAAATCAAGCTTAGTTGCACCTCTTCTTTGTCTCTTATTCTTAATAATTAACTTATTACGTACTCTATTTTTCTTTTTATCTCTATGGCGGAACTTAAATGCTTTCAAGAAGATATCTTCTTCAGCTTTAGCCTTAGCCATCTTATATAATTTCTCATAATATAATTTATCTAATACATCATTCAATGATAATCTATTAGAATTTAGATAATCTCTTCTACCCTTTAATACAATATCACTGTAATCAGCAAATAGATTTAATCTGCTATCTTCAAATAAATCATAATGACGTAATCTGACTCTTATACGTTTAGTCTTAGGTTTTCTCTTTCTACTGTGATATCCTAAAGATATAATACGAAGTTCCTTTTCTAGAGCTAATTCACGTAATTTTTCATCATTTTGTTTTCTTAATTCCTCTTGATGTAATTCACGTTCTTTATCTAACTCATGTTGCTTTTCAAGTTCTTCTTGTAAAGCTTTTGCATCAAGCTTATTAAGCTTTAATTCAATTTCATGTTGTTCAAGTTCTAATTCATTCTTTAATTTATTTAAATGCTCTAAAGCTTTTTCTTCGGCATCTCTATTCTTTTCTAAATCTAGTTCTTTTTCTTCTCTATATATTTTTAAAGCTTCATAACGTTCTTCAGCTTCTCTTACAAGATCTTCTTTAGATTTACCAATTTCATCTAAATCATTATCTTTATATTTAAATACAGCAGGTCCGATTTGATTTATAATTTGTAACATCTTACAAACAGCATTCTTTAGTGAAACTTCTCTTGTAACATCATTTTCAAGACTTTCTTTATAATCATCTTCAAAATATTGGCTGGCTTTACTTAAAAATAATTCAGAATATGTATAATCATCTACATCTACATTACCTGGTTTAATATCAAAATCTGTGTTTCTCATTTTATTGAATGAAACATTAGTATTTTTTATTAAATCATTACTTCTTTCAATTTCAACAGAATTATTTCTATGATATAAAAGAGTATTAAATAATGCTAATGATATATTATTTAAATCAGATTCAATAGATGTATCTTTGTTGTAATCATCATCTTTAACATTTACATCAAATGATAAAGATGAATAACGTTCCATAAATACCCATGTATTATATACAATCTTAAATTCAGGGTTATGAAGAATAATATTTGTCTTCATAATAGGAGGGAATACATCTTTAGCATTTTGTAATCCTTTTAAGAAAGGTGTACTCTTAAGACCTTTATAGGCAAGTAATAAGTCTTGAGTTCTTTTTAAGATTTCTCTACTTATCGCAATTTCATCATCAAGAGCTTTCTTTACTCTAATAGATAATGCAATATCAATTTGATTTGATTCATCAAATTTTAAATTGTTAGTATAATTTATTTCATCTACTCTACTTGATTCTAAATTTTCACTTAATAATTGTTCGCGTCTAGTTAAGAATCTCACAATATTATTAACTAAAGTTTTATACAATCTATTCTCATAAATAGCTAAGTCTTCATCAGCAAAATTAGTTAGAATCTTAGAAGGAATAACATTATCTCCTTTTATTTCTCTTACATTTTGACTGTGACTTGCTAAATGTCTAATGCTTTCAGCACTTATTTTTCTAGCTTTTTCAACACGAACAATATCTTCTTCATATTTAATAGAAGATTTAGGATCTTTTGCAATTTTTGTAAAGGCAGGAAGTGCAGCTTCTAATGTATCTAAGAATGTTGTTTCATATTCTTTTGTTTCCGTAACAGTCTTATTATAAATTACTTTTTCACCTGAACTAATCATCTTTGATAGATTAGCATTAAAAGTAGATTTGTTATTAAATCTATTTACTAAATTTTCAAATGAATTATAAAAAGAGACTACGTCTTCATTAGATAATTCATCTTGATTAGGTAAAATCATATCATCATCTTTTAAATCCATAGTCTCATCTCCTTTTTATTAAATCATCTTTTCTAAATCATGAATATATGCAATTGATACCTTGAATGCATTCTTACCAAATAACTTATCTAATAATTCGATTAATTCTTTTAATTCTTGTTGCAAGAATGTTAAATTTAAAGATTCGAATTTTCTTAAGATTTTATTTGCTAACATATAATCAAGACCATCTAATTCGCTAAATCCACATGCCATATATACAGGTACGAATAATGAAATTTGCTTCATAATACGGTTACCAAAGGCAATCTTGAATTTATCTTGAATGAATAAATCGACTTTTTTGAAATTTTCCATTGTACTATTTGAAATACCTTTTTCGCTTTGAGCTTTCTTAAATTGCTCATCAAGATATTCAAATGTTAAATTAACACTATCTGTATATGGTGCATCAATATAATCAGCTTTATTATTGATAACAATAGGTAATGCACGGTCATATACCTTATCTGTAATTGTATAAGTTGAGTCGTCTTTATTGGCTGTACCAACGAAATATAAATTTTGATTAATTAATAGCTTACCATTAATTAATAATTTAGGATCTCCATCTTGAGCAGGTACAAGATCAATTTTCCATTCAGACTTATCAGGCATTTCCATTACTGATAAGAATTCAGCAAAATAATATTCAATACGTGCAAGGTTCATTTCGTCTAGAACTATAATATTAGGTTTATCAGAATAACCTGCTTCATATACTGCCTTTAAGAAATCAGTTTCGTTAAACTTTTTAGTGAATTCATTAAAATAACCTAATAATTCAGTTCTATCTCTCCATGAAGGCTGAACAGAAATAATTGAAGCTTCTTTATTAAAGAATTTTCCCATTGCGTAAGGTAATGAAGTTTTACCTGTACCTGAAATACCTTCAAGAATTAGAACCTTACTTGTTGCCATACCAGCAAAGAATCTTGCGATAATTTCTTTTGAATAATACAAATGTAATTGGCTTGCAGAGAATTTGATAAATCTATCAATTAAAGCTTGTAAATCAAGCATATCATCAGGTCTAATTACTGTATATTCTGGCTCTCCTTGATATATTTCATCAACGCTAATAAGCTTAGAGAATCTAGAATTAACATCTTTTACTTTCTTATTTTTCTTACTTTCACGTTCTGTACCTCTTTCCATAACACGCGCCTTAGGGTCAACAACCCCACCACCTATTTGAGATACACGAAGGGCAAGGATTTTATTCTTTTCATCAATTAGTTCAATTACTTTTTGGTTTAAAATCGCAACCTCTTGAACAAGGTCATCCTTTTCAACCTCTTTTTTACGGAATCTAAAATATCTTCTGCATAATTGAATAATCCATATTATAAATAATACTATTAAAGCAACATTAACAAGTGTTACAAGAACAAGTGCTATCCAATCTGAAACCTTCCAATTTGAATTTTCCCAAGCCCATGTTCTTAAATTTTTAATATATTGTTTAGGATCTGTATAGAAAATTCTAACCCAAAAACCGATTATACAATCAGTAAATAATGTTCTTATGTTATTCCATAAAGTTCCTAAAAACTCGATATAATAACGTGAAAATTCTACCATAGAAATCCTCCCTTCTACCATATATTATAAAAGAGGAATACATGCTTCCTCTTTTATCTAATTATTTAAATTGAATAATGATTAATCTTCATTAATCTTATTTGAATCATTTTGAGCATCTATTGTATTATCATTATTTATTTGATTTTTGAATTCTTTCTCATTATTCATTTCTTCTAATAATTCTTTACGAAGCTCAGCTTTTAATCTTTCCTTTTCAGCCAATCTTTCTGCTTCGATTTCATCACCATGAAGATCTACATATTTAGCTTTTCTATATGCTAATAAATTTCTTACAAAGAAGAATATTTCAAATCCTAAGAAAATGCATAAAGGTAATACAACGATTAATAATCCCCATTTTTGAATAGTATTAGCAAAATTACCAACTCCACCTAAAGTCTTTACATATGTACCACGTAATTGAGTGGCATCAAATTGTTGTAAATTACCGCCTTCAATTAGATCATTTACGCTAGCAACGACATTAGCATCTTTGTTTTTGATACCTTCACCATATTGCTTAGCAAATGCATCTTGAGAATACTTATTATCGTATAACATAAAACGCTCTGCATATTTATCACCCATTGTGAAAATCCAATCAACTTTTCCGTCATCTTCAAAATCACAAACATATACAACTCTGTGCGTATTAAGTTTTTTACCATTTAAATTAAGACTTGAATCATAGAATGTTACAATATCTCCAACTTTTAATTTATTAGCAGCCTTTTGTCTGCTATCATTATCAGTTAAATTTGTAACAACAACCATATCACCTTTATTAAATGAATCTTTTTGTGTGCCAGACATTGAGTCAGATGCTACATTTAAGTAACCTTTTCCAAAAATATTTGGCATACTATCAGCTTTTGAACCTGCTCTAATATTTGCAATTGAAACTAATAATATAAATAAAATTAATAAATAAAAAATAACATTAGCTACAATTTTTACTATTTTAAGAGCACTAATTGGCTGTTTTACTTCCGCATTCACTTCTGACATATTTACTTCACTCCAAATCTTAGGATATAACCTTTTTAAACGCTTGAATAAAATCGTTTTTCTTATATTTATATTTTATTGTTTTTATGTAAAATAATCAAGTTATTTATTAAGCATTACCAGTAGTTAATTTAATTGCATATCCAGACTTTGCACCAAGTATAGCGTTGAAGCAGTCGCTATCCCAGCCCTCCATCCAAATATAGAATCTAACTTTAACCATTTTCTTTGAAGTTAATCCTAATTTAGGTTCAATAATTTTCTTTCCATAAACAAGCTCATCTTCTCTATTAGCTTGTTCTCTAGGAAGACTAATACTTCCATAATTTGGTGTCATAATTGAATTATAATATTCAATCATTGCATTATATTCATTATTTATACCACCAAAATTATATACACCATCTTTTGATATTGAAGGTGTATTACTTGAGAAAGAATAAATATTGTTTGAATTCACATTTCTTTCTTCTGGTTTTCCTCTTTCACATGGTTCATATGTAACAACACCAATTCTAGCAGCATTTACAGGGTTAACCTTTATTTTTTGTGGAATTGGTCCTAGTAAAGGATGATCTGGCATAGGTGTTAAAAATAAGTTTTCTTTATCTTCTCCATTTGCCATCTCTACATTTTGAAAAGATATAGTTACACCTTCATCTAGACCAACATACTTATCATTATCGATTGATATATATAAATCAAGTGATAGATAATCAGAAGTATCTTCGTATGAATATGTTCTTGTTATCTTTTGAAAACCTTTGTTTAAATCATTTAAATCTTTTGGTGTAGCATTTTTAAATGATAATTTAGCAAATTCATTTCTAACTGATGTATCTGTCATAAAGTCAGTATTATAACCTTTTTGTTTTAATACAGCTTTCATAACTGATACTTCATTTAAGTTTGTATCAAAATTTATACCATCGATACTTAGTTTAAGTTGTGCTATTGAAGCATCATCTGAATCTGAAATACCGATGGTAAAATCACTGATTAAAGCATTTTGATTAGAAGAGTACCATGCAAATGTTGTTGTCGCTACGGTAATGATTACAAGTAATGACGCAAATATTGAAAAATACATTTTTCTCAAAAAATACTTCATGATACTCCTCCTTTCAAAATATTATATAATTTTTTTTGGATAAAACTAAGATCTTGTCTTTATTTCAAATTTAATCTTACCAGCTGTAATTGAAGAACCACCAATTGCGCTGAAGCATTGATAATCCCAACCATCAATGAAGAAATAGATGTAAGATGTAGCATAGATTTTGCTAACTGAACCATCAAATGTTGCAATAGTTAATGCTGTACTTGAATCACTTGTTGTAGACATTAACTTTGAAGCATACTTGTCATTATAATTTGAGTCTGGTCTATTTAATGTTGTACCATAAATATTATTATAATAAACTAATGCATCTGAACCGTCTTTAGCAGCATCTGTTTGATATCTTAGTGTTGAATTAAAAAATGTTGCGCCACTACCTGTAGTTAAATCTTCACCTGCTTGATCTGAATAAACAGTTCTTACACGCATATTTAATACTTCTTCTAAACCTAATTTAACTGTTTGACCTGCAACAGCACTTGTATCAGTTGTAGGTGTTTTTGTTGCATCAACTAATAAATATTGATTCTTCTTATTTTCATTAGGTGTGCCACCTTGAGTATCATCAGTTGAGAACTTAAAGTCACTGAAGTAAATATTTAAATCTGTGTACTTATTTTGAGGAATATCTGTAATAGCATATTGAATCTTGTATACTAATACATCAGTAGCTTGTGCTTCTGCAAATTGTTGGTTGCTGTTTGATAAAGTATAGAATTTAGTTTCATCATATGTAGTACCAGTGCCACCAGTAATTGAAACTGGCTTTAAATTTGTACCAGTAGGTGTATGTAATGTTGCACTTGTAGTCCAACCATCCCATGCTGGTGTTTGTTTAGTTGAATCATATGATCTAACCATTAAGTTAGCATCACTTGATACAACTGTTGCGTTAACTTCACTTGCAGTTGCTGATCCGTTTGTTGTGAACCATGCAAATGTAGTTGTTGTTACAGATAAAGCTGCAACGCCTAATGTTACTGCGCTAAGCGCTAATTTTCTAACTAGTTTCTTATTCATAATTTTATATCTCCTTTAAATTACTTTTAATATTTGTTAGTTTTATACGGAACTATAACCATTATTTCCATAAAGCATAGCAATCAAAGCTTGTCTCTAAACTACCTCTTACTTTTGAAAAATCAAACTTTTCATTAAATTCTTCACTTGTGTACCAACCACCAAATATTTTACCATCGCTACTAAATGGAAAATAATCGTTTGTTACATCAAAGTAATCATAGTAATTTATAGTTTTTACTTCATCGCCATCATGATAATTAACTGTTTTTAATTTTTCATACAATATAACAGCTTTAGTTGTAAAAGCTAATGATATTGTTGTTGATTTACCAACTATTGCGTCTAAGCAATCTGCATCATATCCTTCTAACCAATAAACAAAAGTAACCTTTAGCGTATCATCCTTTTTTGAAATATCTCCAATATGGGATGCTTCATAAGTTTTAAAGTTTTTAAATGTCTTTGGTGTGTCTTGATAATTTAGAGGTTTTTTCTCGTCTTTCTTTAAATTATCTAGATAAGTAAATGACGCATTTTTCTTATAATCATAATAGCTAGCTTCTAGGAACATATCTTCATATGTTGTACTATCAAGGTTTGTTGCATAACTACCGCGTCCAATGTTTGGCTCATAAATCTTAATTTCATCATCAACATTTGTCAAGAATCTCATTGCATTTTTACCATTGAACAAAAGACCTTCATGACCTTTTTCATAAATTATAGGTTTACCAAAACTATCTAATGTAGTTAAATTAGTTTCTAAATAACTATTATTTGTTGAATCAGCTGAAGTATATACATTAACTCCATCAATTCCTGTATTCTTAACTAATTTACCATTGCTATCATAATTTGCTTTTGAATAATTAAAGTAAATAGATGTATCATCGTTTTCGGCTTTAAAATATAAGTCAAATTCAATATATTTACCATCTTTTAGATTTGCACTACTTCCATCATAATTAAAGAAATTTCTTCCTTCTTTATCGGTTGTTACAGTACCAAATCTAATTTTTTTAAATTCATTGTCAAATTCTTCGTCAGTTAGACTAACTTTTTTATTTTCACTATCTATTAAGGAACCATTTACATATTGATAACCAAGTTTTTTTGCAACTATGGCATGTTCAATTTGCTTATTAGATATTTCACTTGTATAAGACAAATTATCAACTGATAGTAATATTCCATCTCCTTGAGAAATATCTAATTCAATATTTGTTACGAAAACAGATGTATTAATTGATAACCATGAGAATGTAAATGTTACTGTTGTAAGAAGTAAGAATAACAATGACAAACTTAATAATATTAATTTTCTTAAATTCTTATTCATTCTTATCAGCCTCATTAAATAAGTGATATTCTACGTTAAAGTTAATCTTACCGCCAACTATTTGGTCATTAACATCAGGGTCGTCTCCTTCAAGCCAGATTATTAGTGAATATTTTCTAACTTCCTGTGGTTTTAAATCATTAACTCTACCATCAAATACAGTCGTATTATTTTTGAAATACTCTCTTTCTCTGTAAGAAGAATCATAACCACCCCAGCCAGAAGGTGCATTTTCTAAATCATCTTGCTTTTGGAACATTCTACCATTGTTATCATCATCGCCTTCGAAATACCATACCCATATAACATCTTCTGCATTTTTTTCTGCTTGAGCGATGTTCATTCTAAAATTCAAATTAACTGTCTCATCACCCATATTCTTTATGTAATAGGTATATCCAACATAAGTATTTCCATTACCTTTATAAATACCATTTGTATTTTTTACATAATTTGTATTTATAATTTGGTAAGTAATTTGTTGGGCATTTGTGAAACTATCACAAATCAAACGAGGTGAATATGATTTGAATTCTTCATCGGTTGAAATATAAATGTTATGGTTCGATACTTCTTTAGAAAGTGAAATTGTGAAACAACCTACATTTTGTCCGTAGTAAGTTAGCAATGCAATTATTGACGAAAGCGCTAAGAAGAAAATTAAGAGAGCTGTGACTAATTTCTTTTTAGTCCATAGTTTACCTACGGTAAGTACATTGTGCTTCTTCATAATCTCACTTCCTTTAGGTATTTTATTTCATGCATTGAAATAAAAAAAGTTGCATATCATTTAAAATGATGTGCAACTGGCTACCATTTTTAAATTCAGGCCCTATAGCTTTGCGTACACTAGATTTCTCTAGGTTTGCTTTTTACATTACTGCAACTGGCTACCTAATTTAGGCCCTATAGCTTTGCGTCATAAGATTGCTCTTATTTTGCTTTTACTAATATTAAATTTTTATACATAGATGCTCCTCTATGCAACTATATTATATGTGAAAAGTAAAGTTTTGTCAATATTTTATATCACATTATATTTCGACACGAATTAATCGAATATATTTTATTCACTTCTTAGATCTTTTTCAATCTTGTTTAAATCAACAATATTATCTTCATTATTGACATCATGATCAATCTTTTCTACCCATGATTCATTATGAATAAATTCTTGAACATCTGAACCAGGGAAAGGTTTTGAAATATAATAACCTTGGATATATTCGATATTATTTTTTCTAATATAATCAAGTTTTTCATAGTTTTCAACACCTTCAGATACAACAATTCTTCCGGCTTTTTCACTAGATTCAACAAGCATTTGAACGTAACGTTCTTGCATTTGATTATCATTAATATCTTCAAGGAATTCCTTATCAAGCTTTAAGATATCAATAGGTTTACTTTCAATTTGAGAAATTGCAGCAAAATCTAGACCTAGACCATCTGTTGAAATTAAGAATCCTGTGTCACGTAATCTTAATAAATTAACACGGACAGCGTTCATTTTTTCAAACATTGCATATTGTGCAACTTCAAGAATAATTTTTGAAGGATTTGCACCATATTTTCTAATAATCTTTTTGAAATCTTCAGCCATTCCTTCTTCCATCATTTGCTTAACTGATAAATTAATTGTTAATTTAATATCTCTGTTAGGATATACTTTTTCTAATGCTTGTTGCATTTGAATAACTTGCTCAAGTGACCATTTTGCAAGGAATGTTATATCACCTGATTGTTCCAATATTGGAATAAATTTAGCAGGTGAAATAATACCGTGGATTGGATGTTCCCATCTGATTAATGCTTCAAATCCATATAAGGCTTTTGTTTTAACAGATACAATAGGTTGATAATACAAAGTTAATTCACCTTTACTCATGGCTTCTCTAACTTCATTAAAGTATTCAAGATTACCTGATTCTTCTTCCTTTAATTCATTATAATAAATTAAATATTTATTTCCACCTTGTCTATTTGCAATATAAGTTGCAAGTTCAAGGTTTGAATATAATTCCTTAAAAGTAATACCACAAGTAGGATATATCGCTACACCAATTGAAGCTGTTACATTAATAGCTTTATTTCTAATTGAAGTAGAATTATCACTTACTAATTCTAATAGTCTTTCTGCTGCATCTTGTAAATCTTCATAATTATATTCTTTCTTATCAAAGATTAAAAATGAATTTTCATCAAATTGAGCGATATTTGCTGCACCTTTAAACATTCTTACTAAACGTTCAGCAATATCACGAACGATATTCTCTACAGGATCTTGACCTAAAATTTGAGTTAGTGTTTCAAATTCATCAATCTTAATATAGAAAAGTGTAAACGAACCAAATGAACCGACTCTAGTTGCATATGTATTTACTGCTTCTCTAATAGCTGATTTAGTAAGCATTGTATCAACTAATACAGCATTTTCTTCTCTTAATTTTCTTTCTTGTCTTCTAATACTAATAATTAGTAAAAAGATAACTACAGCAGTAATAATTAACGAGAATATTGTTAATACTATTGCTCCTGGATTAGATATTAAAATCATATTATCTACTTCCTTCCTTAAGGCCTGGGATAGTAACTCCATTTCTTACCATATCAAGTGCTTTTTCCATCGGTACAGCTTTACTTACTAAATAACCTTGTAAGTAATCAGCACCATATTTTTGTAATAATTCTACTTGTGTAGGACGTTCAACACCTTCACAAATAACTTTTAGGTCCAATGATTTTGCAATCTTAATAACTTGACTTTCAATAACTTGAGATACCTGGTCACTTTCAAGATTTCTAATAAATTCCATATCAGTCTTAATCGTATCAATAGGTAATTCCTTCAAATATAACATTGATGAATAACCTGTACCAAAGTCATCAAGGTGAATTGAGAATCCTGTGTTTCTTAAAATGTTTAATTTTTCAATCATTAGAGTATAGTTTTGCATGACATAAGTTTCAGTAATTTCAACGCAGACTGAACCTTTTTTTAATTCGTTTTTCTTAAATTCAGTTAGTAGTTCATCAATAAAACCAGATTGAATTAATTGTGCAGGAGATACGTTGATTGATAAATGTACACCATATTTTTCAAATGTTTTAGCAGCTTTAAATACTTCTCTATTAATAAATCTACCAATTTCAACGATATCACCATTCTTTTCTGCAAGTTCGATATAAACTTGTGGTGATACACCTTTATATTTTGGATTATCCCAACGGATTAAAGATTCAAATCCTTCAATTCTTCTATCATGAATATTATATTGAGGTTGATAATACATTACAAATTCATCTGAATCAATTGCTTCACGCATATCTTTTTCCATTTGGTTACGATAATTAATATATATCTCTAGATTAGAGTCATATTTAACAACAGATACAGATACTTTTTCCTGTGCATAATTTAGGGCTACAGAAACTTTTTCTAAGGCATCCTTTAAATCAAAATCATTATTAAATACATTCTTTAATTCAATTGTACCAATTTTTAAATGTACAAATATTGTAGATTTAACCAATTGAATTGGCTTATTAAATAAATTTAAAAATTTATTAATTACTTGATCATTTCTTTGATATGTACCTGTTAAAATAACAATTAACGTATCGTTTTCATCTTGATAAATAAACGAATTTTTATCAAGTGAACCTTGAATAATTTTAATAGCTTCAAGTAATAATTTATCACCACTGGAATAACCTAATGTCTTAGATACTGATTCAAATTCTACTAATTTAATCTTTGCAAGAGTAACTTGTTGTTTAAAGAATTGACCCTTTAAACTCTCAAAGTCTTTAAATAATGCATTACGGTTAGGTAAATTAGAAATTTGGTTATGTTCAGTTAATTGCTTTAACTCAACATCCTTCTTATAATCTTGTGTAATAATATTAGATATTACTACATAACCACCTTGGTGTGGTACGATAACAAATTCTGCATATTGAGTTTCATTTGCATCATCTTCATATGATGCAATAAATCTATTTTCTGTCTTTAATGATTCTTCAAATGTTTTACCACTTACAGGAATAAATATATTTAAATCATTAACTTCAATACCAAATGAATCTCTTCCTCTAGCATAAAATTTAACTTTACCTTTTTTATTTATTCTAATAATTGCAGTACCATGACGAGCTGATGCTGATGAACGAATTGTTAATATTCTATTAGATCTTAATACAATCAAAGCTAAATCTACAAATATAATAGAGAATGTTAATGCTAATGTAAATGCATATACAAGGTTAAGATTATTAGATTTAATTATTAAGCCTTCATAACTTTTTGCATCAAATAAAGTAACAAAGTACATACTTCTACTAATACGAGATACACCAATATAATATTCATTACCTTTTAAATTAGCTAAATTAGAATATGAACTTTCTACAACATTAACAGTTCTTGAATTGTCTGCCATAAAGGATTTGAAATCATCCTTAATTTCATTGCTAGTACGACTATCTAATAATTGTTGATAAAAAGTACTATTAGATGCTAAATCATGACCTTCATAAATTAGGCCATCACTTGATACAGCACCAAATTTTTCAGCATTATACATAGGAACTAATTTATAAATTGAATTATATGATTTCTTTATATATTTATTTGAATTTTGATCAAGTCTAATATAGAAATACAAATCTTCAGAATTTATATTCTCAGCTTCTTTTTCACTTAATAAAAAGAAACCATATTGATTAGAATAGTCTTCATCCTCAAAAATTACTACTTCATAACCTGAAGGATCTAATAAATATTCTTTTCTTTCTTCCTCACATGCACCTATAAAACCTTTAATTTGAGCTTGTGCATATTTTTTTACTTGGTCAGATGATGAAGATATAATTGTCGTTTTGACAAGTGAAGTATAAAAGATACTTGCACCAACCATAAATATAAACGCGATAGTCATCGCAATGATATGTGGAGCGAACTCTCTTAATCTTATTCTCAAGCCCATCACCTCCAAAATTAAAAAAAGGCCAGATACATGCGTAACTGGCTGCCAATAATAGGCCCTTTAGCTTTGCGTCACAGGATTTCTCCTGTTTTGCCCTTGTGATTATATTTTAACAAACTTGTCTAATTGTGTCAAATCTTTTAAAATTATATACCTTATAACGAAATGTATACTGTTTTAAAATCAGTATCATTACTTAAAGTAACCATTAAAACATTTGATTTTATATTATAATCAGCAAGATGATATCCCGTCATATAAAATGTTTTAGGCTTTGCACCTTTATCTTCAATCTCAAAATCTAAAATAACAAGATTTTTCTCAATATTACTAAATTCTATGAAATGATTCTTACCTATAATATATTTAAAGCTATTACATTTTCTAAATGTATGTCTATTATATCCGTCTTTACATCCAAATGCGTATAAATCATTATAGAATCTAAATGCTGAATATTCTTTTCCTTTTTCATTTCTATAGCCTTTTGAGTAATCATTATTTAACAAAACTGTATCATTATCTATATAAAGTGATAATATTGATTCATATTTTGTATCTACAGAACCAATAAAATTTTCTGAAAAATCATATACTGATGTAGAATTTTCATTAGTAGATAGTATATATGGTGTATAATCATAAAATAAGTATGCATAACCACTTATTGATAAATCCCTATATTCAATTTTATCTTTATTGAATTTAACCAATTTATTTATAGAGTTTATATTGCTTATAGTATAATAATAATTATCATAATAGATAATTCTTGATACATCTTGAATTTGGTTAATTTTACCATCAATTATCTTTTCAAATGACTCATTACCTATGATATTAACTTTAATCGTTTCTTCATTTAGTTCATAAGTATATCTTAAATCTTCTGTTATATATAGTGAATTATAATACGATTCATCAACAAAATCGATACACTTTGTATGAACAGCTAGATAATCTAATTCCCATGTTTTTTCTACACTTCTAACTTTTTCTAGATAAATTCCCTCCATCAGAAAATGTTCAAATCCATAATAGCCAAGAAATGCTAATAAAAATACTGATATAATAATAAAAAGAGTTATTCTTTCACTTTTTTTCATATACTTCTCCCATTACAAACTATAAATATATCTTGAAGTAATTATAACTCTTTGATAATTTTGTTTCAATATTATTTTATAAAAGCTTAAGATGCCAAATGCATAAAAAAAATACCAAATTTGTTTAAAATTAAGCAAATTTGATATTCAATTATTTGGTTTATACAATCGTCTTTTTTATAAAATTACCTACAACTCTCTTTACAGGAGAAATAGTAACGAATGCTTTTGGATCATATTGTTTAATAATGCTTACAACTTTTTCAACTTCATATGTTGAAACTACACAATATAATTCTTTATGTTGTTCATGAGTGTATTCACCCATTACATTCATAACAGTACATCCTCTGTTTAATTGATTCATAATTGTGTTAGATATTTCATCATCATGAGATGTAAAAATATTAAGTGCAGAATAAGTATATGCAGTATGAACTTTGTCTGTTACAAGTGAATTTATAATCATTCTAATACATGTATACATTGTAATAGTCCAACTACCTTGAACAATTCCACCACCAATAATAGCAATTAAAATATTAGCTATTAATGTAAATACACCAATTGATAAACCTTTATGTAATGCAACAGCTTGAGCAATAATATCAATACCACCTGTAGAAGTTCCAAATTTAAGTGCAAATCCTGCTGCTAAACCTGATAATAAACCACCCATTAAAGCTAATGCTAATACATTAGTAGTTGAACCATTATCAGCATATTCAGCAAATGGAGAACTTGATGCAGGTGCTAAGATTGATACAATTACTTGAATTGCTACTGCAATAAAACTAAATAATGCGAATTTATATGAAACATATTTCCAACCAATTATAAGGAATGGAATATTTACGATAAAGACTGTTAAAGCTAGGAAATAGTTATAATTTCCACCACCATAATCAAGTCCATTTATAACATATATAACTCTTAATATTAACTGAGCTAATCCTGTAGCTCCTCCTGCATATAAATGTGCAGGCTCTAAGAACCACATAGTTGATAATTGTAATAATATATTAGCAATTATAACTACTGATATTCTAAATATCATATCACCAGTCTTAGTTTCTAAAAACTTTTTCATATTTATCTAATGATATCTCCTGGATTTAATGCGTCTACATTTAATAATTCAAGAACCTTGTCTTCCTTGTCACTAGCACATAGTAACATACCACGAGATTCTTCACCACGAAGTTTAATTGGCTTTAAGTTCTTAACTACAACTACTTTCTTTCCGATTAGTTTTTCAGGTTCATACCATTTAGCAATACCTGAAACTATTTGTCTAGTTTCTGTTCCTAAATCTACTTTAAATACTAAAAGCTTATCAGCCTTAGGATGCTTTCTAGCTTCTAATATCTTACCAACAACTAACTCTATTTTTTCAAAATCATCAATTGAGATTTCTTCCTTTTTTGTATCAGTACCAAATGCCTTTTCATTACTCTTTTTAGCTTCTTCTTGAGCCTTAGCTTGTTCAGCATATATTTCTTCTAATACTTTCTTAGTATCAAGACGTTGGAATAAGTTTTCATATTCTCCAATTGTATATTGACCTTCTGCCTTGAAGTTACCTAAATATGCAAATGAAGTATTAGTTAAATTTAAGAATTTATAAATCTTTTGACTTGTTTGAGGCATAAATGGTTCAAGCATAATAGCTCCTTCCTTTATTGCTTCAAGTAGATGATATAATACATTCTCTAATTCATCTTTCTTAGATTCATCTTTTGCTAAAGCCCATGGTTCTGTTTCATCAACATATTTATTAGCTCTTCTTAAGAACTTCATTACATCTTCGATTGCATCACCTGTTTTAAATGCATCCATATGTTTAATTAGTTCATCACGAGTAACAGAAGCTAATTCTTCTAATTCTTTATCAAATGTAGTATTTGCACCATGATACTTAACAGTACCACCAAAATACTTATTAGTCATTGCAAGAGATCTAGAAACTAAATTACCTAATGTATTAGCTAAATCACTATTGTATCTTTCACATAATAATTCATATGTGATTGAACCATCTTGTGCAAATGGAATTTCATGTAATACATAATATCTAACTGCATCTACGCCAAATCTCTTAACTAAATCTTGTGCATAAATAATATTACCTTTTGATTTAGACATCTTATCAGCACCAAATAGAACCCAAGGATGTCCGAAAATTTGTTTTGGTAGAGGTAAGTCTAGAGCCATTAACATAATAGGCCAATAAATTGTATGGAATCTTAAAATATCCTTACCAATTAAATGTACATCAGCAGGCCAATATTTTAAGAACTTTTCATTTTGTTCTTCTAAAGGCTTAGAAGGATCATATCCAATACCTGTGATATAGTTGCAAAGTGCATCAATCCAAACATATGTAACATGCTTAGGATCAAATGGAACTTGAATACCCCACTTATAGCTTGTACGAGATACACATAAATCAGGAAGATCATCTTTTAAGAAATTATTTAACATTTCATTCTTTCTTGATTCAGGTTGAATAAACTCTGGATGTGTCTTAATATGATTAATTAAACGTTCTTGATATGGTTTCAATCTTAAAAAATAAGCTTCTTCCTTTGTAAGTTCAACAGGTCTACCACAATCAGGACATTTACCATCAACTAAATCTCTTTCAAGATAATATGATTCATCAGCTACACAATAATAACCTTCATAATATCCTTTATAGATATCACCTTTTTCATATAATCTTGTAAAAATTTTCTTAACAGCTTCCATATGATCTTCATCAGTTGTACGAATGAATCTATCATATGAAACACCCATTAAATCATAAATATTTCTTAATTCATTTGCTACTTTATCAACATGTTCTTTTGGAGTAACACCTTGAGCGATAGCTTTTCTTTCTATTTTTTGGCCATGTTCATCTGTACCAGTTTGAAAATATACATCATAGCCTTCAATTCTTTTCATTCTGCATATAGCATCAGCTAATATAGCCTCATAAACATTACCAATGTGAGGAGTTGCTGAAGTATAAGCAATTGCTGTTGATAAGTAAAATTTCTTTTTGTCCATTTTAACTACCTCTTTCATACTTGAATATTATACAACAAACTTGTAAATTTAAAAAGCAAAAAAAGGCTAGAATAAATCAAATTCCAGCCAATTTATTTTATTTTAAATATTTTTCTATAAAATCTGGTATAGATAAAGGCTTAGAATAATAGAAACCTTGTACAACAATTCCACCATTAGCTAAAATTAATTCTTTTTGTTTAGAAGTTTCTACGCCTTCGCATACTATAGACATTCCAAGTGATTTAGCTAATTCAATTGAATGGAATAATATCTTACTTGTATTTTTATCTTCAATACCTTGTATCAATGACTTATCAAATTTTATTACATCAAATACACCTTTTGATAATAAATTTAAATTAGAATAACCTGTACCAAAATCATCCATATCTACAATAAAGCCATATTCTTTCAATTTCTTTATCGCAAGCATTGTATCACTATAATTATTTAAGAATGCAGTTTCAGTAACTTCTATTTCTAAATATTTAGGATCTATATCATATTTTTTTCTTAATCCTTCTAATTTATCTACATATTTGCTAACTTCTTTTTGTTTTTTAGATAAATTAACAGAAATAGGGAATAATTCTTTATTATTTTCTTTTAGATTAGACATAAACTTTAATACAGTTTCAAATACATATAAATCTAATAATGCTATTAAATTATAATTTTCAAGTGTTTCAATATATGCATCAGGATTTAAATATGTATCTTCATATTTCCATCTTGATAATGCTTCTGCACCAATTAATTTATCATGTTTAGCATCAATCTTTGGTTGTAAGAATACTTCAAATTTATTATTTTTAATATCAGAATTAAATACTTTTAAAATATTCTTTTGAGCTAAATAATTTAAATTAATTTCATTATCAAAAATTCTATAATTTGATGTTTGATTTGATTTTATATTTACAAGCGCAAGTCTAGCTTTATCTATACAAGCTCTTGGGTTAGTTTCGGTACCATCTGTTATATATACACCAAACTTAACTGATATTTCATCTTTACCAAGCATAGAATAAATTTCTTTATTAAATTCATTAGTTATTCTTTCTATTTTTTCTTTAATATCATATAAAGAAACAAAATCAAATAATAGAATAAAATGATCACCTGTAAGTCTAGCTACAAGTTTGGCATTTGCATCATTAATTACTTTAGATAATATTCTTAAAATATTATCTCCTGCTTGATATCCGAAATTATCATTATAAAATCTAAATTTATTTAAATTAGCATATATTACAACCTGTTCACAAGTTGAATCAGATAATAGATGAGATAATTTTTCAATTGATGTCTTATAATCTAATAAACCTGTTAAATTATCTTTACCATTAGAACTAGTATTTACAAATGCTTGTTCATAATTATAGAAATACATAGATAAAATCTTAGCCATTATCTTGTATAAAACTTCTTCTTCCTCTTTCCAATTCTTTATTTCTTGGCAAGCATCAAAACGTAAGAAACCATATAATGTACCTTCATATGCTAGAGGCATTTGAATAAATGATTTAACATTTTGTTTTCTAATATATTCATATATACCTGGTCTTAGTGTCTTCAATCTTTCAGCATTGCTTCTCTTATATGTTAATTTTAAATCCATAGTTCTTGAATCATCTGACTCATGAACAATTTTATCAACATATTTTTCACTTGCTTCAGGAATATTTGGATTGGCATAGCAAGTAATAAGTTTATCTAAGAAAGCTTCTTCATGACGATATGCAACAATTCTATCAATTGATAAATATTCTCCAAAAACCTTAATAAAATTATATACAGCTTCATTCAAAGAATTACTATTTTCTAATTCCTCAAGACCATTACTAATTAATGTTTCATAGATTAAAGTATCTCTTGAACTAACAATATCTAAATCATTTTCGCGTTCAACATTAATATTCTTATGTTTTTCATCATTATAAATGATGTAACAATTTCTACCTTTTCTTTTACCTCTATATAAAGCTTTATCAGCTTTCATAAATAGAGTGTCATAATCATTTCCATCAATAGGAAATCTAACAACTCCAGCAGTAACTGATGCATGGAAATTAGCTAATTTATAATTTTGTGATACATTAGCTAAAACTTTTTCTTCAACTTTAGTAAAATCAGTATGTCTAATAGTATCTAGCATAACATGAAGCTTATTCCATAATTGATCATAATCTGTTGAAGTATAATCAATAATTAAAAATTCATCTCCACCAATTCTACCAACATAACAATCAGGTGAGAAAGTTTTTAATACAAGTGCTAATGTTTTTAATATATGATCTCCAAATAAATGACCATATAAATCATTCATTGTTTTGAAATTATCCATATCCACTATAATCATATTAAAAGGACGTGGATTATCAGCATTAATTTCATTCTTAATCATTGTCTCTATACCATTTCTTAGGTATAAATGTGTTAATGAATCTTGTAATTGAAATGAATTAGAAAAAGACTCTGTAGGAGTAGCATAAAAATATTTGTAACCGTCTTCTATATTATCCTGAAATCTAATTACAAATTCTTTAGTTTTTTTATCAATAGTCTTAAAAGAAATACCAACAGATCTATCATTTAAAAATCTAGTAAGCCATTCTAAAATCATTGTTCTATCATAGCTTAAAGGGTCAATATGTTCACCTTTCTCAAAATAATTAATAAAATCAATGTATGAAGCATTCTCCATAAATAATTCATCGTTTTTATAAACTTTTAAAACAATTTTATTTTTAGTATCAATCCAACCATAATATCCTGTTAGCAATTTTAATAAAGATTCCATTTTATTGCTCATAAAAACCATCCAACTTTTTCTTTTCTAAATATTTTTGCTTAATTTATTATACCATTTATAAACTAATTTTTACAAGTCTTCCAAAGACGTAAAAAAAGAATGGCGAAAAAAGCCATTCTTTAAGAAATGTTATTAAGCATTAACATTAGTCTTAGCAACTTTAATTACAGGACGAATACCAAGATATTTGTTTGCTGCATAATCAAGCTTAACTCTACCTTGTTCATCAACAACATAAGTGAATCCTGAATACCAGTTATTCTCAGCATTGAATGTTAAAGTACGTGTTGCATAAACACCATAACCTTTAATTTGATCATTAACTGCTGTCCAAGCACCAACTGCACGAGCATAATCTGTAGTTAATGCAATTCTATTTGAATCAGCATCAGAAGAACTTGAGAATCCATATGCTGTATTTGTAACATCATCTTTTGATGCTGCACAATAAGTAACATTCTTTGTTTCTTCTTTATATGTACCAAATTTATCAGTCTTCTTATTTTGTAAAATATAACCTTCAGTTACTGAATATGAAGTAAGCTTAGTTGAATCAAAGAATTTTGTATTTTCAACTAATTCCTTTAAAATACGATTTTGAGATCCTTTTGCAGTGCTTTGTGTGAATGATTTAGCACTATTTGCTTCAGCTTCTTGATTAGCTACAACATCACCTTTATAAATTGAACCTGCAGAAATAATTTTTTCACTCATTAAAACATAATTATTATCTTCTTCAGCTAAAATTCTCCATTTAACTGGTTCAACTTCAAAATAATAAGTTTCTTTAGTAGCAAAAGTTGTATTGCCTGAATCAGACTTAGCTATTTCTGTTAAAGGAGTAGCACTTTCTAATTTGTAATAAACTTTATTATCAACAACAGTAGTTAATGTTTCTTCATCATATACTGTGTTTTCATCAGCTAATTTTGCTAATAATGTTTTATCCTCTACTAATTTTTGTGGAGCGTTACCAAATGTAACTAATTTTGCTTCTTCTGGTTGCTTATATGTAATATATGTCTCATTCTTAGCACATGAAGCAACAGTTGCAACACCAGCTACTAATGTAGACATTAACATAATCTTTCTAACGTGTTTTTTCATCGCATTTCACACCTTTCCAATAACTAAATTATAACTATATGTTTTTAATTTGTCAAACCAAAATGCTCATTTTTTAAAAGCGATTTCACAAAATGTGAAAGCAATTTCAAAAATTAGACATTTTTCTTTTCTTTATGGGAAATATATTGCTTATAAAGCTCTTGTTTATTTAGATTTAACATTGAACTTACTTCCTTAATTGCTTCCTTTGGTTTGTATCCTAAATTAATTAAAGATTCAATTTCCTTCATTGGATCTTTAGCATCATTTATTTCTTCAACATAGCCTTCAACAAGGACAATCATTTCACCTTTAAATGTATCTGCAACCTCAATAATCTCTTCAACATTTCCTCTAATAAATTCCTCAAATTTTTTAGTAAGTTCTCTTCCTACTACAATTCTTCTATTACCAAGAACTTTATTTACATCAATTAAAAATTCTTTTAATCTATGAGGAGCTTCATGGAAAATTAAGGTGTCTTTATAATATTTAAATTCTTCTAATTGCTTGCATCTTTTAACTGTTTTACTATCTAGGAAACCTATAAATGTAAAAGGTTGAGGTCTTAATCCGCTTGCAATTAATGCACTTATTCCTGCAGATGCACCTGGAATTGGTGTTACAGGTATATCATGATTAATAGCTGATACAGCTATATCATATCCAGGATCGCTTATTACAGGTAAACCTGCATCTGATATAATAGCTACATTTTCACCATTTAATAATCTGTTAATAATTTCTTCTTCTTTTAGTTCTTTATTGAATTCGTGATATGAGAGTAATTTTGTTTTGATATCAAAATGATTAAGGAGGATACCACTATTTCTGGTATCCTCTGCATATATGATATCAACATTTTTAAGTGTTTCTACAGCTCTATAAGTCATGTCTAGTAAATTACCTATAGGTGTAGCTACAAGGTACAATATACCTTTATCCTTTTTATAAGAATAAATCCTTTGCATACTAGTACTTAATTTCTCTTAATGCTTTCTCTCTTAAATCACGGAATTCATATACAATACCAATCAATTGCTTTCTCTTTGAGGCGCTAATTGGGAATGCTTTTTCAATTTTTTCAAGGAACAAATGTTCACTTGTATTATATAAATCTTCTAGCATAGATATATCAACAAGATTAAAATATACTATATTCTTTACAGCCTCAGACTTATCTTTGAAGAATTCAATAGATTCTTCTACAGTCTTTGACTTTGAGAATGTATATTCATCAACAATATCCCTACCAAGTTCACCTTGAATTTTAGCTAATAATCTCTTTTCAGCATCTGTAGGATCTCCATCAATGTCAATCATATAGATTGCTAAATCTAAGAATTTTAACTTTTCTTTTCTGTTTAATAAGCTTAAGAACATAATCCTCACTCCTTTTGTTCCCCATTATATATATCAACGATTTCATCCTTGTTGATATCAATTTTTGGATGAATATATAAAGGCTTTAATATTTTTAAGCCATCAAGTTTGCCACAATAAATACCTTCAACCAAAACTTGATTACTTTCACTATATTCATCAGGATATACGAATCTAATTCGTTTTGGTTCAATTTTGTACTTTCTCATTGTACAAATAATATCACTAAGTCTATCAGGTCTATGAACAATTGATAAGAAACCACCATTTTTTAACATCATACTAGCACATTTAATAAAATCATCTAAATTAGCTTTTATTTCATGTCTAGCGATAGCTTTAACTTCATTAGGATTAATATGGCTATCTTCATTAGCTTTAAAAAATGGAGGATTTGATACTACTAAATCAAATGAATGTAGATCAAAATGATTAGAGATATTCTTTAAGTCATCACAAATTAAATTAATTTGTTCTTCCTTCATATTTATTTTAACACTTTTTACTGCTAATTTGTATAATTCTTGTTGAATTTCAACACCAAATATTTTCGCATCAGTTCTAAGTGTTAAATAAAGAGGTATTGGCGCATTACCTGTTCCCAAATCTAAAATACGTTTTGTTGATTTTTTTATAGTTGCAAAAGAGCCTAAAATCATTGAATCTACACTAAAGGAATTTAATTCATCATTTTGATAAATTTTAATTTTAGGAATACCTAATAATTCATGGATTTCTTCCATTATTCTAATCCTTTTAATAAATTATCAGTTTTATTATCTTCTTCGTGATATCTTTTTCTCTTTACAATCTTAACTTCTTCAAATTTAGGGTATGCAAAAGAATCATCATCTAAGTATTTAATCTTACATGTTTTATTTAATACGTCTACACTTAAAACTTTCGCATTACCTTTTTCAGTTGCAACAATATCTGAAATATCAGGTGCTGTTTTTCTTAATTCTGTATAAAAATCATTTTCATAATTTATACAACATAAAAGCTTACCACAAACACCACTTATTTTAGTAGGATTTAAAGATAATGCTTGATTTTTAGCCATCTTGATAGAAACATTTTGGAATTCAGTTAAGAATGTCTTACAACATACTACAAGTCCACAAGGACCAATTCCTCCAATTTCTTTAGCGCCATCACGTGAACCAACCTGTCTTAATTCAATTCTTGTATGGTAACACTCTGCTAAATTTCTAACTAATTCTCTAAAATCAATTCTTGAATCTGATTCAAAATAAATAATTAGTTTAGTCTTATCTAAAGTATATTCTGCTTGTAATACCTTCATATCAAGACCAAGACGCATTGCATATTGCTTAGTAGTCTTAACAATTTCAGGAGCTAAAGCTTTATTTCTTTCATAATTTTCAATATCTTTATCAGTAGCTTTTCTAATTATTTCTTTTAACTCAGTCTCTAAATCTTTTTCATTGATTTCAACAGGACTTCCGTTAACTATACCAAGTTCTACTCCTCTTATAGTAGATACAATAACCTTATCTTTATCAGAAATATTAAGTTTTCCAGGTGAGAAATAATATCTCTTACCAGTTTCTTTAAATTGCACTCTAATAGCTTGCATAACACACCTCTATAATAGATTAAAGGTAAGATTAGTAATGACATTTTTAACACTAACATTACTATTATCAAGCATATTACTTATCTTATATAGATATTCAATACTTGATATAGCCTTTTCCTCTGTAATCTTTTCTTTTAATTTTTCAATTTTATCAGCATATATTTCTAATTTGATTGAAAGATTTCCTTTATACAAATAAATTAAATCTTCATATAAAATTATTAATAATGAAACATAATATTTTAAAATGTTATTATCAGATAAAAATTTATTTATTTCTAAGAAATTTTTATTACTATCTTTATCATTTTTAATTTTAAAGTAGTTCTTAAATAATTCAAACATTTTTAATATATTACTATCAAGTGATAAATTATAACCATCTTCAATATCATTTGTAATAAATGATAATAAAGTTGCAATTTCTTTATTAACACCTTTTTTTATTAATATTTTTCTTACAATATTATTATCTAATTCTTTAAGTCTTATCTTTTGACAACGTGATAATATTGTAGGCAAAATTTGATTAGCATTAGTACTACATAATATACCATATACATTAGCTGGTGGTTCTTCTATAAATTTTAACAAACTATTTTGACTTTGTGTATTCATCTTATCAGCATCGTTTATAATATAAATTCTTGGTCCTTCTAATTGACTTGTCTTAGAGAACTCTTCTTGTAGTGATGTGATTTGTTCCTTTTTTATAAATTTACCATCAGGATATATTACAAATAAATTTAAAAATTGATCTTCTAATATAAGTCTAGATATATTATCATTAAAATTTACTTCACCATTTGAATATAACATGCATGCAAAATAATGAGCAAGTTCATTCTTACCTACTCCCTTTTTTCCTTCAAAAATATAAGCATGTGCAAGTCTATCTTTAGACTTAGCATTATTTAAAAAATCTATTATATTCTTTTGATTATCAAGTAAATCTAAATTCATAATGCCTCCACTATTTAATTAATGGCATAACTTTATTATAAATGTCTTTAACTATTTCTTCAACATTTCTATTTCCATCTACTCTTACGATACGTTCAGGATATTTTTTAGCAAGTAAGACATATCCATCATATACTTTTTGATGGAAAGAAATTGTTTCTTTATCTAGTCTATCAATTTTTCCACTTCTATCTTTTAATCTCTTAAGTCCTACTTCAGGTGTTACATCGATAAAAAATGTTAAATCAGGTAAATAATCTAGAGCAAAAGAATTACAAGACAAAACTTTATCAAATCCTAATCCTCTGCAATAACCTTGATAAACTAATGATGAATCAAGATATCTATCACAAATGAATAGTTTATTATCTAAAAGAGCAGGAATAACCTTTTCTTTTAAATGTTGCATACGACTTGCTGCAAATAATAAAGCTTCTGTTTCACTGCACATCTCTGTATTATTTGGATCTAATATTATATTTCTAATTTCTTCCGCAATACGAACTCCACCTGGTTCTCTGCTTGTGACAACCTCTACATCTTTAGAAAGTAGTTCTACTAATCTATTAATAATAGTAGTTTTTCCGCTACCTTCTCCGCCTTCAAATGTAATAAATAAACCTTTCTTCATATAAAAACACCTCTAGTAATAAACATGCCATAAATATAAACCACATGGATTTGCAACTTTAGTAAATATAAAAGGATCTTTTTTCTCTAATATATCAATAATAGTCTTCTCTTCTTCCTCGTGTTTACCTATGGCTATGATTAATGCCATCATTCTTCTTATTTGATACTTTAAAAATCCAGTACCTTGAAATCTAAATTCTAATTTATTCCTATGTTCAACTAATTCAGCTTCAAAGATTGTTTTTACAAAATCTTTTAAAGGATGTACATCTACTGAACAAAATCCTTTAAAGTTATGTGTACCTACTAATAATTTTAACGCATTTTTCATTAAATTAACATCTAGATTTTTTTGATAATCCATATAATTCACATCAAATGCGTTAAAATCTTTAGTTTTAATAAAGTATCTATATTCCTTTTTCTTAGCACTAAATCTTGCGTGAAAATCCATTTTCACGTAGTTTAGTTTTTTAATTCTTATGTCTAAGGGAAGTTGATTATTTATAGCGTATATAAATCTTTCTGCAGGTATTTTTTTATTAGTGTAAAAATTAAATACCTGACCTTTAGCGTGTACGCCTTTATCAGTTCTTCCTGAGCCATATATTTTTATTTCATCTTTAGTTATTAAAGATAAAACTTCTATTAAATGAGCCTCAATTGTATCAGCATTAGGCTGAATTTGAAACCCAGCATATCTTGTACCATCATATTCGACGATACATTTAACATTATAAATATATTTTTGCAACTATAACACCTGCCAATACACATAATGTAAATATAGATGCAACTAAATCGATAGCTTTAAATGATAATTTATCGACATTAGTTCTCTTACCTTCCATTATATAACCTCTAGCTTCCATAGCGTTTGCTAAATCATCAGCTTTTTTGAATGATACAATAAACAGAGGTACTAGCAATGAAATAATTTGATTTATTTTTTGTTTAAAATTCGCTTCTGTAAAATCTACTCCTCTACTAGCTTGCGCTTTAATTATCTTATTAGTTTCTTGAACTAACGTTGGAATAAAACGAAGGGATAGAGATAACATCATACTAAATGTACCAACAGGAACTTTAAATATTCTTAATGGAGATAATAAAGATGTGAATCCTTGATTAATCTCTTGATATCTTGTAGTAAATGTTAATAGTGATGTAATAGAAATCATTAAAATGATTCTAATTACAATAGATGTAGCTCTTAATAAATTAGTATCATAAATATTTAACTTATATGTATTCCACTTTAAATTATTCAAATATGGCATAATATTTAATCTTTGAACTAATTCATTAGATTGAACCACAAAGCATAATAATAGTATAATAATCCACCATAGCATCTTACTATATACTTTTTTAGAGAATAATAATCCTATAAGTACTAAACCAATTATTACTAATGTAGGATATAATCCAATAGTAAAATTAAATTCTTTTAATAAAATGCTATTTGGAACAGGTTCTATTAATGCTAACTGCAATACAAATGTAAATATTGAAATAAATATAACAGGTTTTAACCCATTTAACATTTTCAATAATGGAATTCTTGTAGTAATTATTACTAATAACACTACTGCAAAAAATCCTAGCATTGCATATATATTTAATGGAAGTATAAATAATAATACAATCCAAAAAATTGCAAGTACAATCTTCAATCTTGGATCAACTTTATATATCCAAGAATTACCTGGTACATATTGACCAATTGTGATATTATTCATGATATACCTCCCTTAATTTTTCTTCAAGTTCCTCAAGAGAGGTTGGAGTATAATCTATATTTAAATTTAATTCTTTATTTAAATAATCAATAGCTTTTAATACATCTGGTTTTTCTAAATGGAATTTCTCATATAAATTTGATTTAAATAAAGTATATTTATCTCCATCATATTGAACTTTACCATTATCCATAACAATAACTCTTGATGCATATTTATATACATTATCCATTGAGTGTGATATTAAGATTACTGTCTTATGCATCTTTTGGTTTATTCTATAAAATAAATCCATAACCTCGTCACTACCTTGAGGATCAAGTCCACGAGTTGGTTCATCAAGGACTAATACATCAGGGTTATATGATAAAATACCAGCAATAGCTACTTTTCTCATTTGTCCACCTGATAAATTAAATGGTGATTTATTTAATAATTTTGGATCTAAATTAACAATTTTTGCAGCTTCTAATGCGTGCGCATTAGCTTCCTTTTGGCTAGAACCGAAATTTTTAGGTGCAAATTCAATATCTCTTAAAACTGTTTCTTCAAATAATTGATATTCTGGAAATTGAAATACAAATCCTATTTTTTTACGAATAGGCATCAACTTAGGATTCTTTTTCTTTTTTGGTGTCAATACATTTCCTAAAACATCAACACTTCCACTAGTTGGTAATAATAGGCCATTAATGTGTTGGATTAAAGTTGATTTACCACTACCTGTTTTACCAACGATTGCGATAAACTCATCTTTTTCATTAATGCTTAAGTTAACATTATCGATTGCCGCAACAATATCATGTTTAGATAAACCTTTATAATTGTGAGATGTGTTTATGAATTTAATTTCCATAACGCATTCACCAACCTTTCGCATTTACCTAATTTTGGATCAGCCTTAATGTCTTTATATAATTTTAAATTAAATGGCATATCAAGATGAGAACTCTTTAATATTGTTTCATCTTTAAAAATATCTAAAGGCTTACCTTCTCCTATTACATTACCATCTTTCATTACGATAATTCTATCTGATAATGCGGCTAAATTTAAATCATGAGTAATTGTAATAATAGTTTTATTATACTTTTCTTTTAACTCAATGATTAAATTAGTAATATCTTTAACTCCTTCAGGATCTAACATTGATGTAGCTTCATCTAAAATAATATATTTACAATCAAGTGCTAATATACCTGCTATCGCTACTCTTTGTTTCTGACCACCTGATAAACTTTCTGGTTGTCTATCTAAAAATTCATGCATTCCTACCTTTGTTGAATACTCATCAATTAATTCCAACATTTTTTCTCTTGGAACTTGTCTATTTTCAAGTCCGAATGCAATATCATATTTAACATTAACGCCAACAAATTGATTATCTGGATTTTGAAATACGATACCAATTTTTTGGCGTATATTATCTACACTATTTTCATCAAGTAATTCATCATCAATATAAATATTACCTTTGTCAGCTTTAATAAGTCCAACAAGTAATTTAGATAATGTTGATTTCCCACTTCCATTGTGTCCAATAATTGATAGCCATTCACCTTCGGCTACATTAAATGAGACACCTTTAAGTGCATGATCTTGTTGTGTATAACTATAGTCTAAATTTTCTACTTTTATCACAATTAATCACATCTCCTTACTTTTAATATTTTACCATATTTATCATATTTTAAACATATAATATAATTACATTCATAAATTATAGAATATAAAAAATAAGCAGGTAAACCTGCTTAAATTGTGTTATTTATTTTAATAGTTTTTATTTATCTTCTTTTTATAATTGGAGGAAGATATTTTATACCTATCCCACCTTTTTTATTCCTTACAAAATATTAATATTCTAATAATTCTTAAAAATTCCATTTACATGTAAAATGTTTTACAAGTGCTTCATAATTTGAATAACCAGGTGCTGTTCTATACATAACAGAATTCTCCATGTTATAGTTTTCATAGTATAACGTTCCATCTTTATTTACATAAAATTCATATAACTCGTCCATACTCCATAATTGAATCATAATATCTTTGTTACTAGTATGTAGTTCTTCATCTTTAGTCATTAAATATAGAGTTGTTTCTTCCCCTATCAATTCATCTAATATTTGAATTATAGATTCTTCATCATAAAACAAATCTATCCAACTAGAATATTTGAAAGGATACATGTGAATACTTGTCACATCACCAACTCTTCCTATTATAAATTTATTTGTATTTGCATTGCTTCGAGGCTTACTTGAACTTGTATTATCATCTGTAATGCTGTCAATTATACTCATGTCTACACTAGAAGTATTATTTTCTTTATTACAAGATATAAATATTAAAGATATCATAATGATAATTAATAATCTTATTTTCTTCATACCTATCCCACCTTTTTTATTTATAATTTTATTATAAGTTCTTGTAAATAAAAAGTAAATATTATTTTATTGATTCATCATTTGTAAATTTTATTTGATTAACGATGCTTATTTTATTATGTTTTAATCCATCAATAATACTCTCTTAGGACTTTCACCCTAGATTTATAACATGCCGTCATACTAAAAAAAAGAGGTACAAAAAGTACCTCTAAATTTTATTCGTATAATTAGTCAACAAAAGCGATGATAGCCTTTGATGCTGCATCACCACGACGGAAACCAGTCTTAATAATTCTAGTGTATCCACCGTTTCTATCAGCGAACTTAGGTCCAATTTCGCTAAATAATTTTTGAATAGCGAATTGACCCTTTTCATCCTTTTCAAAACGAACTAATGTAGCAGCTTGACGACGGCTAGCTAATGTATTAACCTTAGCTAATGTAACCATTCTATCAGCTAACTTTCTAAGTTCTTTAGCCTTAGCTTCAGTAGTTTCAATTTGTCCATTAAGGATTAAATCGGTAACTAAGTCACGGATTAAAGCCTTACGAGCTGCACCGCAACGACGTAATTTAGAATATGCCATATTTCAATTCCTCCTTGGATTAGTTTTTCTTAAAACCTAAACCCATTCCCTCTAATTTTTCCTTGATTTCCTTTAATGACTTACGTCCTAGATTTCTAACCTTCATCATTTCTTCTTCAGTCATGTCTGTTAAGTCAGAAACAGTGTTAATTGATGCTCTCTTTAAGCAGTTATAAGAACGTACAGAAAGGTCTAATTCTTCAACTGACTTATTAAGATCAGAATTTGCTTGGTCATTATTAGGTTCAATCATGTAATCAGTAGATGAAGCTGTTTCAGAAAGTTCAACTAGAACATTTAAATGTTCAATCATCATCTTTGATGCGATTGCTAAAGCCTCTTTTGCATCAATTGATCCGTTTGTTTCAACTTCGATAGTTAACTTGTCGAAGTTAGCCTCGTTGTCTACACGAGTCTTGTCAACATGGAATGCAACGTTAGTTACAGGTGTATAAATTGAGTCGATAGCGATAACATCACCAGTTGTATCATTATATACCTTATTATCGTTTGCATTAACGTATCCAACGCCTCTACGAATAGTAAGAACCATATCGCATGATCCACCTGGAGCAACAGTACAAATATGTTGTTCAGGATTAATTACTTCTACTTCATTACCGTGAATAATGTCACCAGCAGTGACTTCACCTTCACCATGATGGATTTCTACTGTTGTTTGGAAATCGTAGTCATCAGAATCTACTTTTAATATTACACGCTTTAAATTTAAAACGATAGTAATAACATCTTCAACTATACCTGCTACACTTTGGAATTCGTGTTGAGCACCCTCTAACTTAAAGTTAACGAATGCAGCACCTGGAAGTGAAGATAATAGTGTACGACGTAAAGCATTACCAATAGTAATACCAAATCCTCTTTCAAGTGGTGAAATAACGAACTTAGCATATTTACCTTCGTTAGCGATTTCTTCAACAGAACTACTTGGTTTAACGAACTTTAATTCCTTCATAATGAGCCTCCTCTAATAAGTAATTTTTAAAATAGTCATCAATTAACCACGTGGGCGCTTTGGTGGGCGGCAACCATTATGTGGAACTGGTGTTACATCAGTGATTGCAGTTACTTCTAAACCTGCAACGCTTAATGATCTGATAGCTGATTCACGACCAGGTCCTGGTCCCTTAACCTCAACTTCAACCTTTTGTACACCTGCTAAAATTGCAGCTTTTGCACATGCTTCGCTAGCTGTTTGAGCTGCGAATGGAGTTGATTTACGACTACCCTTGAATCCGCAAGTACCTGCAGATGCCCATGAAATTACATTACCAGCTGGGTCTGTAATTGAAATAATTGTATTATTAAATGTTGAGTGAATGTGAGCTGTACCAACAGGAACGTTCTTCTTCACACGACGCTTACTAACTGCCATAATCTATTTACCTCCTATGCTGCTTTCTTCTTGTTTGCGATGGTATGCTTAGGTCCTTTACGAGTTCTAGCATTAGTCTTTGTTCTTTGACCATGAACTGGAAGACCCTTTCTATGTCTGATACCTCTATAGCATCCAATTTCCATTAGACGCTTAATGTTTAGAGCTGTTTCTCTACGAAGATCACCTTCAACTTGGAAATTAGCTAATTGAGTACGGATTCTACCTTCCTCTTCTTCAGTTAAATCCTTAGTTCTAGTATCCTCAGATACGTTAGCAGCCTTTAAAATTTGTTTTGATGTTGCTAGTCCAATACCATAAATATAAGTAAGAGCTACAACAATTCTTTTATCTCTTGGAATATCTACTCCAGCAAAACGTGCCATAGTCTAATAACCTCTTTCTTTCTATTAACCTTGTCTTTGTTTGTGCTTTGGATTTTCGCAAATAACCATTACACGGCCTTTACGCTTAATTACTTTACACTTATCACAGATAGGTTTTACTGATGGTCTAACTTTCATATTAATACCTCCATATGTATTACTTGTGTCTGTATGTAATTCTTCCACGTGTTAAATCGTAGGTTGACATTTCAACTGTTACTTTGTCACCTGGTAAAATGCGTATGTTATGCATGCGGATTTTACCAGAAACGTGGGCTAATATTTCATGATCATTTTCAAGTTTTACTATAAATTGAGTGTTAGGTAATACGTCAACGACTACACCTTGGAACTCAATGACATTGTCTTCCTTTGCCATAAAAAACCTCCATTAAATAATGAACTATTGAACTAAGTCCAACAGCCAATGATCACTAGCTTGTTTTACTTAACTGTTCAAACAATCAAGCCGCCTTGCGGCTAGTCAGGGGCTAATGCCTCTGACAATTATTATTTATTAATTACTTAGCTAATACGTTTTTGATATCTTCAAAAACCTTGTCAACTGCTTGGTCGCCGTTAACAGTCTTAAGTAAATCTTGTTTCTGATAATAAGCTAATACAGGAGCTGTAGAGTCATCGTATACCTTTAAACGAGAACCAGCTGTTTCAACTGTATCATCAGCTCTTTGAACAAGTGGTGATCCACAGTTGTCACAGATGCCGTCTTTCTTAGGCTTATTAAATTCAACATGGAATGTTGCACCACAATTCTTGCAAATACGTCTTCCAACGATTCTGTTAATAAGAATTTGTGGTTCTACATTTACATCAAGAACAGCATCAAGCTTAACGTTGTTCTCGCTTAAAATGTTATCTAAAGCTTCAGCTTGAGAAACATTTCTTGGGAAACCATCAAGTAAGAATCCGTTCTTAACATCATCTGCTTGAAGTCTCTCTCTAACGATACCGATTGTTACTTCATCAGGTACTAAAGCACCCTTATCCATATAACTCTTAGCTAATTTACCAAGATCAGTACCATTCTTTATAGCATCTCTAAACATATCTCCAGTAGAAATATGTGGAATGTTATAATAATTTTTAATGTTGAAGGCTTGAGTACCTTTACCAGCACCAGGTCTTCCCATGATTAATAATCTCATATTTCCTCCTTCTTACTAACCAATGATAGTTGGTTTATAAGAATCCTTATTGTCAGCTGCAGTTTCAATTTGCATAGATGTTTCAATCGCAACACCTACAATGATTAGTAGAGATGTACCACCCATTGTAACTGAGTTAGAAGCACCAAATGACAATTGAACAATAATTGGAACAAGCGCAATTAATGTAATTCCGATTGCACCAATTGTAGTAACTCTAAATAAAATATTCGAAATTTGAGTTTTAGTCTCCTCACCAGGTTTAAAACCAGGTACGAAGGCATTTTGTTTTGATAAATTATCACCAATTTTTTCTGGGTCTATAGTTAAGAACGCATAGAAATAAGTGAAGAATATTATCATTAATGAGTATAGTACCATACCAATTGGATTAGTTGTAGTAAATACTTGATCAATCCAGTATGCTGCTGTACTTGAGTCTTTTGTAAGACCCATCATACCTATAATAGTTGTAGGTATTGACAATAATGTTTGGGCAAAGATAACTGGGATAACACCAGCACTATTCAACTTAAGTGGAATATCTGATCTCTCAGTACCTTGTCTATTTGCATATTGTACAGGGATTCTTCTTCTTGCACCTTCAAACCAAATAATAGCTAAAATCATTAATACATATATTACAATGATAGAAATAAATTTAGCAAGGTTTCCAGCTGAGAAGTTAGAACCTAAATATGTATTACCTAATGTTGCGAACATTGAAGGTAATGATGCAACGATACCAGCACAGATAATCATTGATGATCCATTACCGATACCATGCTTTGTAATTAAATCTGCTAACCACATAGTGAATGCAGAACCAGCAGTAATTACAACTGCCATGTAAATGTAGTAGAATGCATTTACTGGGAAAGCTTTAACCCAGAAAATGTTCTCAGCACGAGAGCCAAGACCAAGTAATAGGGCTAAACCTTGTACCATAGCAATAACAACAGTTAAATAACGTGTTACTCTATTGGATTTTTGTTTTCCTATATCTCCCATCTCTTGCCAATCCTTCATTCCAGGAATAATCATTTGTAACATTTGTACAATGATTGAGGAAGTGATGTATGGAGATATTCCTAGTGACAAAATAGAAAAGCTTGACAATCCACCACCTGAGAAAGTGTTTAGGATTGTTAGAAAGTCATTTCCTGCCAAAGTATTCTTTATACCATTAATGTCAATTAGTGGGACAGGAATAAATGTGCCAATTTTAAAAACTAATAGAATTAAAATTGTAAAAGCTAAATGCTTTATAATCTCAGGGTCACTTAGAATCTTTTTAAACTTTGAGAACATGAGTTATTAGATCTCCTCTGCTGTTCCGCCAACAGATGCAATAGCATTCTTTGCTGACTCAGAGAACTTATTTGCTCTAACAGTAAGCTTCTTTTCAAGCTTTCCGTTTCCAAGAACCTTAACACCATCGAATACTTTCTTTACTAAACCAGCTTGGATTAAATTCTCTAGTGTTACAACTGTACCATTTTCAAATACATTTAAATCTGAAACGTTAACAATTGCATATTCTCTCTTGTTTACATTCTTGAAACCACGCTTTGGTAAACGTTGGAAGAATGGGATTTGACCACCTTCAAAACCTGGACGAGTTCCTCCACCTGAACGGCTGTTTTGACCATTCATACCTCTTCCGGCAGTCTTACCTAGACCACTACCGATACCGAAACCTTTACGCTTCTTGGCATGTCTTGCTCCCTTAACTGGGGCTAATTGATTTAACATAGTATAGGCACCTCCTTAATATAATTTTCTATTTTTCTCTTTAATTATACTCTTTTTTTTATAACAATTCTACACTTAATTAAAGTTCTACAACTTTAACTAAGTGAGCGATTGTAACGATCATACCACGAATAGCGGCATTTTCTTCTTTAACAACAGTGTCACCAATGTGAGTAAGTCCTAAAGTCTTAGCAGTAGCAACTTGGTTTGGCTTACGACCGTTGATTGATTTAACTAATGTAATCTGATATTTCTTCATAATCTTACTCCAAAATCTCAGCAACTGTCTTACCACGACGAGCGGCAACTTGTTCAGCTGTTTGTAATTGCTCAAGTCCAGTGAATGTAGATCTAATTACATTAATAGGAGTTCTTGAACCAATAACCTTTGAAAGGATATCAGTAACACCAGCAAGCTCTAGTACTGCACGTACAGCACCACCGGCGATAATTCCTGTACCGGCAGCAGCAGGTCTTAATACAACTTGACCAGCACCATAATTACCAGTAACAGCGTGAGGAATTGTAGTACCCTTTAAAGATACAGTGATGATGTTCTTCTTTGCATTTTCGATAGCTTTCTTAATAGCATCAGGAACTTCAGTTGACTTTCCTTCACCGAAACCAACTTGGCCCTTTCTGTTACCAATAACTACGACAGCAGCGAAACGAGAACGTTTACCACCCTTAACAACCTTAGTAACTCTACCGATAGAAACAACTCTATCTTCAAATTCTTCTTCAGGTTGCTTTACTTCTAAATTTTCTTCGCGTTCTTTAGACATGAGATTTCCTCCTTCTAGAATTTTAAGCCAGCTGCTCTAGCAGCATCAGCTAATGCCTTTACACGACCATGATATAAATAACCACCACGGTCAAATACTACGTTTTCAATGTTTAATGCAAGAGCCTTCTTAGCGATAGCAGTTCCTACAGCTGTAGCAGCTTCTACCTTAGTACCATTTGCATTTACATCCTTATCAAGAGAAGAAGCACTGCATAATGTAGTACCATTTTCATCATTGATAATTTGTGCATAGATAGCCTTGTTTGAACGGAATACGTTTAATCTTGGCTTACTAGCTGTACCAGAAACAGTTTGTCTGATACGTAAGTGTCTTTTAATACGCTTTGAATTACTTGATGTTTGACTAATCATATTACTTTAGTACTCCTTTCTATTACTTCTTAGCAGTCTTACCTTCTTTACGACGTACAGTTTCAGTATCATAGTGAATACCCTTTCCATGATATGGTTCAGGTTCTCTTTGATGTCTAACTTCTGCCGCAAATTGGCCAACCTTTTGCTTATCGATACCAGAAATGTTAATTGTAGTACCTTTTACTACTTCAACGCTAATTCCTTCTGGAATATCGAATACAACTGGGTGTGAATAACCTAGAGATAGGTCAAGAGTCTTACCCTTAACTTCTGCACGGTAACCTACACCGACGATGATTAATGTTTTCTTGAATCCTGTTGAAACACCTTCAACCATGTTAGCAACGTTTGCACGAGTTGTACCGTGTAAAGTGTTTGCTAACTTATCTGTGTTGTCAGCTGTTAAAACAACTTCATTTTCTTTAATCTCAAAATTAACTAAATTTGAAACCTTTTGAGAAAGTTCACCCTTAGGTCCCTTAACAGTGATTACATCACCGTTTTGGCTTACTGTAACACCTGAAGGGATTGTAATGATCTTCTTACCGATACGAGACATTTCTAATTCCTCCTAATATTACCAAATGTAAGCTACAACTTCTCCACCAAGCTTTTGCTTACGTGCTTCTCTGTCAGTCATAACACCTTTTGAAGTTGAAATGATTGCAACACCTAAACCATTTAATACTTGTGGAAGTTCATCAGCTTGAGCGTAAACTCTTAAACCAACCTTAGAGATCTTCTTTAAGCCTTTAATTACGCTTTCATGTCCTGCAGTATACTTTAAAGTTACTGTAGTTGTTGTCTTATTATCTGTAGTTTCGTTCTTGTAGCTGTCTACAAAACCTTCTTTAACTAAAACGTCTAAAATAGCAGACTTAAAGTTTGAAGCAGGCATAGAAACTGTTTCTTGACGCATTCTGCTTGCATTTCTAATACGTGTAAGCATATCTGCGATTGGATCTGTCATACTCATAATTATTGTCCTCCTTCCATATATTGGAAAAAATGATTACCAACTTGCTTTTTTTACGCCTGGGATTTCACCCTTATATGCTAACTCACGGAAGCATACACGGCATAATTTAAACTTACCATAAACAGCGTGTGGACGTCCGCAACGCTCGCAACGAGTATATTCACGAACACCGAATTTAGCTTTTCTATGGTTTCTAACAATTTGTGAAGTTTTTGCCATAATATTATCCTTTCAACTATTATCTCTTCTTGTAAGGCATACCTAGTAAACTTAATAGTGTACGACCTTCTTCATCAGTCTTAGCAGTTGTAACGATAACAATGTCCATTCCACGAACCTTCTTAACCTTATCAAAGTTAATTTCTGGGAAGATTAATTGTTCCTTTACACCTAATGTATAATTACCACGACCATCGAATGAATCAGCAGAAATACCACGGAAATCACGAACACGTGGAAGAGCGATTGATACAAGCTTATCTAAGAACTCGTACATTCTTTCTCCTCTTAATGTTACCTTTGCACCGATTGGCATTCCTTCACGAAGCTTGAAGCTAGCGATTGACTTCTTAGCTTTAGTAACAACTGGCTTTTGACCAGCAATTAAAGTTAATTCTTCAACTGCTTCATCTAAAACCTTAGAGTTAGCTACTGCATCACCAAGACCCATATTGATAACAATTTTAACTAGCTTTGGAGTTTCCATTGGTGAACTGTAGTTAAACTTCTTTTGAAGTTCAGGTTTAACTGTATTTTCATACTTTTCTTGTAAACGATTCATAACTGTTACCTCCTATTACTTTAAAATTGTTCCAGACTTCTTAGTAACTCTAACTTTGTTTCCATTTTCATCAATTTTGATTGAAACACGAGTTGGAACGTTCTTCTTTGGATCTAGAATAGCAACCTTGCTAACATTGATTGGAGCTTCAACTTCAACGATGCTACCAGTTTGGTTTGCTTGAGTAGGTTTAACGTGCTTCTTAACTTTATTAACACCTTCAACAACTACTGTATTATCTTTTGGGTTAGCCTTTAAAACTTTACCAGTTTTTAAAGTCTTGTTACCCTTATTATCTATTTGGTACTTGTCAGCACCAGAAATAACAACGACTGTGTCACCTTTTTTAATATTCATATAGTGAACCTCCTTATAGTACTTCAGGAGCAAGTGATACGATCTTCATATATCCATAATCACGTAGCTCACGAGCAACTGGTCCGAAAATACGAGTTCCCTTTGGATTCTTATCAGCATTGATTAAAACTGCTGCGTTTTCATCAAATTTAATATAAGAACCATCAGCTCTTCTTAAACCAGCCTTAGTACGTACGATAACTGCCTTTACAACGTCACCTTTCTTAACAGATGCGTTAGGGATGGCATCCTTTACAGTGCAAACAACGATATCTCCAACTGAAGCATATCTATGTAGTGCACCACCTAAAATCTTAATTATTAATAACTCACGAGCACCTGAATTATCAGCTACTGCAAGTCTAGTTTCTTGTTGAACCATGAGAGTGCCTCCTTTCAAGAACCGAAATTATAGATTCTCGCTAGTCTTTACCACTTGAACAAGAGTGTATCTCTTTGTCTTTGATAAAGGTCTAGTTTCCATAATTTTAACAGTGTCACCAACTTTAGCAACATTGTTTTCGTCATGAGCATGTAATTTACTAGATAATCTAACACGTTTACCGTATAATCTATCTTTCTTATAAGTATCAACAACTACTGTAATTGTCTTGTCATTTTTAGCAGATGTAACAACTCCAGTAAATGTCTTACGACTGTTACGTTCTTCCATGTTTTTATCCTCCTTATCTTACTTCATGATTTTTTTCAGCTAGAATAGTCTTCATTCTAGCGATAGTCTTCTTAACCTGCGCGATGCGAGCAGTGTTAGTTAATTGATTTAGAGAAGCTTGAAGCTTAAGATTGAATAATTCATCCTTAAGTTCAACGATTTGCTTGTTAAGCTCTTCTACTGAAAGATTACGAATTTCGTTATTCTTCATACTCGTCACCTATGCTTTCTTAACAAACTTAGTTCCGATAGGAAGCTTATGTCCAGCTAAACGGAATGCTTCACGAGCGATTTCCTCTGATACGTCTGCAACCTCGAATAAGATTGTATTTTTCTTAACTACTGCTACCCAAGACTCTGGAGAACCTTTACCTGAACCCATACGTACAGCTAATGGCTTCTTTGTCTTAGATAATTGTGGGAAAACTCTAATCCATAGTTTTCCTTGACGATCCATTTGACGTGTGATAGCAACACGGGCAGCCTCAAGTTGGTTATTAGTTAACCAGCATCCTTCAGTTGCCATTAATCCATATGTACCGAAATCAACAGTTGTATTACCCTTAGCTTTACCATGGTAATAAACTCTGTGTGGTCTACGATACTTAACTCTTTTAGGCATTAACATAATTACTTACCTCCTTCAGAAGATTTGTCATTATTGTTAGTATGAGGACGACGAGCTGGTCTAGCTGCATCCTTCTTACCAGTACGATTATTGAAACGCTTGTTACGTTCATCACGATTTGCCTTTTCTTCTAAAGCCTTCTTTTCTTGAGCCTTCTTAAGGTTAAGAACTTCACCCTTATAGATCCATACCTTAACACCTAACTTACCATATGTAGTATGAGCCTCATCTTGTGCATAATCGATGTCAGCACGTAGAGTTTGAAGAGGAACTTGACCTACTGAATATCCCTCACCACGAGCGATTTCAGCACCACCAAGACGACCTGAGATAAGAGTCTTAACACCCTTAGCACCAGCCTTCATAGCTCTTTGTTGAGCAATCTTTTGAACACGACGGAATGAAGCACGAGCTTCAAGTTGTTCAGCAATTGAACGAGCAACTAAAGTTGCATCTAATTCAGGCTTTCTTACTTCAACAACATTTAAACGAATATTCTTCTTAGTTAAAGACTCTAAAGCCTTAACTGTAGCATTCTTTGTTTCAGCATCACGACCGATGACAACACCTGGCTTAGCTGTGTAAATAGTAATGCTAACTAAATCTTTATTTGAACCTTTGATACGTTCGATAACAACACGTGAAACAGAAGCCTTAGCATATGTATTAGCTAAATACTTACGAATCTTAACATCTTCTAATAATAAGTCGGCAACATCATTCTTACCAGCATACCATTGAGCGTCCCATTCACGGTTAACACCAATACGTAGTCCTTTTGGACTTACCTTTTGACCCATTGTGCGTCCTCCTACTCTTTCTCAGAAACTACAACAGTGATGTTAGAAAGTCTCTTAGTAACGATATCACCGCTACCCTTAGCTCTTGGCATCATTCTACGCATACGCATAGCATCACCGACATAAATTTCCTTAACATATAGCTTGTTTACATCAAGCTTATTATTGTTTACTGCATTAGCAACTGCAGACTTTAATACCTTTTCAACGTCCTCAGTAACATTCTTGTTTGTATACTTTAAGATACCGAATGCTTCTGCAACGTTCTTGCCACGAATTAAATCAGCAACAAGACGAGCCTTACGAGGAGTTACACGAATTGATTTTGAAATTGCTTTAACATCCATATTTGTATCCTCCTATTAAGCAGCCTTATCTTGTTCCTTGTGACCATGGAAAGTACGAGTTGGAGCGAACTCACCTAACTTGTGACCTACCATATCTTCTGTTACATAAACAGGTGTATGTTCACGACCGTTATAAACTCCAAATGTATGACCTACAAATGAAGGGTAAATTACTGAACGACGTGACCATGTTTGAATTACTTTATTTTCATTAGCCTCATTTTGAGCTTCAACTTTCTTCATAAGAGAAGCATCAACGAATGGACCTTTTTTAATTGAACGAGCCATTTAAGTTATCCTCCTTCGATTACTTACCGTTTCTTCTACGAACGATTAGCTTTGTTGAAGACTTCTTGTTTCTACGTGTCTTAACACCTAGAGCCTTCTTACCCCATGGAGTCATTGGTGCCTTGTGACCAATTGGTGCTTTACCTTCTCCACCACCGTGTGGGTGATCAACTGGGTTCATAACTGAACCACGAACTTCTGGACGTAATCCCATATGTCTAGCACGACCAGCTTTACCAATACGTACTAAGTTATGGTCTCCATTACCTACTACACCAACTGTAGCACGGCATGTATTTAAAACCTTACGTACTTCACCACTTGATAAACGTACAAGAACATAACGCTCTTCACGACCAAGGATTTGAGCTGAAGTACCAGCTGAACGAGCTAATTGTCCACCCTTACCAGGATGTAACTCGATATTGTGTACAACAGTACCTACTGGAATTGTAACGATTGGAGCAGCATTACCTACTTTTACGTCTACACCTTCAGCGCTAGATACGATTGTCATACCTACTTCTAGTCCTTCTGGAGCTAGAATATATCTCTTTTCACCATCAGCATAGTTGATTAAAGCGATACGAGATGTTCTATTTGGGTCGTACTCAATAGTAGCAACCTTACCAGGAATATTATCCTTATTTCTCTTGAAATCGATGATTCTATACTTTTTCTTCTCACCAGCACCTTGGTGTCTAACAGTGATAAGACCAGTATTATTTCTACCACCCTTGCTCTTTAATGGAGCTAAAAGTGACTTTTCAGGAGTGCTTGTTGTAATTTCTTCGAATGTAGAAACTGACATGTTTCTGTGACCATTTGAAGTTGGTTTATAAACTCTAATTGCCATAAAATTTCTCCTATATTAATTTATATATATCTATAGATCTTAAACTAGATCTCGAAAGCAGCGATCTTGTTACCTTCAGCAAGCTTAACGATAGCCTTCTTATATGCAGATGTATAACCAGCATATTGTCCAACTCTCTTAGCTCTTGGCTTTACATTTAAAGTTGCTACTGAAACAACCTTAACGTTGAAGAACTTTTCAACTGCGTTCTTAATTTCAATTTTGTTAGCCTTAGCATCAACAGCGAAAACATACTTGTTTTCTTTTTCCTTTAATGCCATAGACTTTTCAGTAATAATTGGTTCTTTAATAATATTGTATAATTCCATATTATGCTAGAGCCTCCTCATAATACTTAACTGCACCTTCAGTTAATACTAAATTCTTGAATGCAAGAATATCGAATACTGAAGCTTGATCAGCTGTAGTAACAAATACGTTAGCAAAGTTTCTAGCAGATAATGCTACTTCAGCAGTTAACTCTGAAACTACTACTAATGTCTTACCACTTACTTTAATATCTTCTAAGAACTTACCGAAATTCTTAGTCTTGATAGTATCAAACTTAATGTCATCAACTAAAGTTAAAGTATTGTTAGCAGCATGGAAAGATAATGCAGACTTTAATCCGATTTGTCTTACCTTCTTGTTAACCTTAACTTCATATGATCTTGGAGTAGGTCCGAATACGATACCACCATGACGCCATTGTGGAGCATTGATAGAACCTTGACGAGCATGTCCAGTTCCTTTTTGTCTCCAAGGCTTCTTACCACCACCACGAACTTCTGAACGGTTCTTAGTGTCGTGAGTACCTTGTCTCATTGCAGCTCTTTGAGCATTTACAACGTCATAAACTACTTGTTGATTAGGTTCAATACCGAAGATTTCTTCATTTAACTTTAAATCTTTAACCTTTTCACCAGTTTGATTTAATAATGTAACTTTTAACATAAATAAATCTCCTTCCTAATTACTTGCTAGCCTTAACTGCAGACTTAATCTCAACTAAACCATTCTTTGGTCCAGGTACATTACCTTTAATTAAAATTAATTGTCTTTCAGCATCAACTGAAGCGATTGATAAATTTTGTAAAGTAACTTGGTCAACACCCATATGTCCTGGCATCTTCTTACCCTTCATGTTACCTTTGATAGGTCCCATTGAACCTACTTCACGGTGAGAAGCTGAAACACCATGAGACATTGGTTGACGTGCGTGGTTATATCTCTTGATAGTACCAGCAAATCCTTTACCTTTTGATGTACCAGTAACATCGATGATGTCACCAGCAGCGAAAATATCACACTTAATCTCTTGACCAACTTGATAAGCAGCTAGAGCATTTTCTCCCTTTGCTTGTACTGAGAAACGAATCTCTTTTACGAAGCGCTTAGGAGCAGTGTTAGCTTTCTTAGCAATACCCTTTTCAGCATTGTTTGCTAAGCTTTCACGTTTGTCAACGAAACCGATTTTAGTTGCAACATAACCGTCAGACTCAACAGTCTTTTGTTGAAGTACAACGTTTTGTGCACAATCAATAATTGTTACAGGGATTAAATTTCCCTTTGCATCGAAAATTTGAGTCATGCCCAATTTTCTTCCTAAGATTCCCTTAGCCATGAGTTAATTACACCTTTCTAATAATTATAAATTTTGATTACTTCTTTAATACGATGTCAACACCTGAAGGTAAGTTGATGTGCATTAAAGCGTCAATTGTTTGTGGGTTTGGATCCACAATCTCGATTAATCTCTTATGAGTTCTTCTCTCGAATTGTTCACGAGAGTCCTTATTAACGTGTGGAGAACGTAAGATAGTGAAGATTTCCTTATCTGTTGGAAGAGGAATTGGTCCATTTACTGTTGAACCTGCCTTCTTTACGCTTTCTACAATCTTTTGAGCAGATTGATCTAATAATCTGTGATCATAAGATTTTAAACGAATTCTAATTTTCTCTTTTGCCATATTATATAAACTCCTTTCGCCTATAATCTTGTATAGACTTGCTCCATGGAAAAACCCGATACAGCTGTATGACAACGCTTTTCGGCGTATCGGCAACCTTCCACTTCACAGCCAAGCTCTCTTATCCATGAGCCTTTCCATTATATCACTACTTTTTTCTAAAAGCAACCTCTTTTTTTAATTTTTCTTTCACAAATTTAAAGTTAATTTTTGTTAAAAAAACTCATCTAAGAATAATTCCTAGATGAGTAATTTATTATCTATGTACACCGCTTAAGTTTATACAATCATCTTTAGCAGTAAGTGCTGAAGTTAATCTATATGCGTTTGTTTTATTTGATGTATTATCATAATAGAATATCGAAGTGTCTGTATCAAATGTTTGTGAATATAAGTTAGTATTTTCAACAGCTTCTTCTCTTACCTTTGCAAATACACCGCCTAATTGACCTTTACATCCTACAAAATCACAATTATAAATCTTTGCTTGTCCTTTATAGAAATCAAATTTAATCTTATTTCCTGCTTCATCCTTATTATCGCCTTGACCACTACCAGTCTTTTCATCAATTGATATAGGATTATTACAGTTTTCAAAATAACATCCTTCAATAAAGGCGTACGCATTAGCTCTTAAGCTCATATTTGTACCAGTTGAACCATCATAATAATTATTATACATATGCATATTAGCTTCACGAGCTAATGGTAATCTAGATGAACACTTTTCATACCAGTTATGATGGAAAGTGATACATGATGTTAATTGAGTATTACCACCACCAACTAAACCAGTTTTATGATTATTATGATAATGATTGTATGAAAGAGTAATAAATGCTATCTTCTTTAAGTCTGTAGCACCATCACCTTCATGCTTATCTTGTTCCATAGTAATATCCCAATTATTTACACCTTGTTCAAATACATTATTATGAACCCAAATATGACCTTCTGCAAAATTCTCTATATTTGTACTAGATACACTTCCTTCAATACCACATGCATCCTCTGTATAATCATCAAATATAAGATTACGAACTTCTAAGCTCTTACAAGCTTTCCATGTAAATCCCCATTGGAATAAAGTAGCATCATTACCAATACCTTCAACTGTTAAATTTTGAGCATTTTTAACATTGCCATTGTTCCATGCAGAATCATATTCCTTTTTACTATATGAAGCTTTACTTGATAATCCATTTAATTTAGTTATACCTTTAGCTAAATCGTCAGAATAAGAATTGATGCCATATTCAATAATTTGATCATCAGTTAATGTTTCTTTATAAATCTTACCATCAGTTCCGACCATATATGCTTCCTTATTCTCATCTACTAAAGCTTCTTTTTTATTCCATTGAACAGTTTTAATTGAACCTAGAATTCTTACATCAAGAGGAACTGTTGAATATTGTTGGGCATTCAATATATTTAATAAACCTTCATATTCTTTTCCTTCAATAGTTAATTTAACACTATTCTTTGTGTCATCAGTTACATATAAAACTTTAGCATTTTCTTTTAATGTACCATTATTAGTATATGCACCAATACCATCATTAACATTTACACCTGTATTGTCTTTTTCACATTCAAAATGAGCATAACCTGATCGGTCATAGCTATCTACTTTTAAAACGTCACTTTCAATAATAACACCATTATCTTTAGTAACTCTTAAAATATAGTCGCCTTCGCTAATACCAACAACATCAGCTCTAATTAAATTATTATCGGTTACTCTAATTAATTCTTTATCAATTTCAACAAAGTTTCTATCTAAGGCATTTGCATATTCAACCTTAACTAAATTATTAATAGAACCTTCCCAATATGCAAACATACCTTCTTCATATGCACCACAATTTAATAATTTTTCTTTTTCTGAAGAACTACTAATACTACTATTATCTCCTTTTGTATTATCAGTTACTTCACTTGTGCTATTATTTTCTTTGTTATTATTAGTTTCTTTATTGTCTTCACTACTGCTTATTATATTTTTATTATCTGTATTAGTACTACTTGTAACAGGATAATCACAAGAAGCTAACAAAATACTAGATATCGCAATAAGACCAAATAATTTTTTATTCATTCATATCTTCTCCTTTTATGATAGCGTTTACATTATATTATTTTAAAACTCGAGTTTTGGAAAAATTAACACAAAGAAAAAAGACTTAAATCTTTTTTGAATTTAAGTCTTATTTTACAATACAATAATAATATTAATGTATTATTTTTATACACTAATAATTTTATTTGAATATTTTTCAAATTCATCTTTATGTGAAATTGATATAACTGTAATATTATTTTTCTTAGCAAAATCATAAATATTTTTTGCAAGCTTTTCACTTGTATGTTTATCAAGTGCTGCACATATTTCATCTAATAATAAAACTTCAGGCTTTCTTATTAAAATTCTTGCAATATTAATTCTAGCTTTTTCGCCACCACTTATATTTGATGAAGTTGAATCAATAATTTTATCATAACCATATTTTTTAACAAATTCTTCTAGTTGACATATTTTAATAATTTCATCTAAATAATCATTATCATAATTATCTCCTAATGAAATATTATTTATAACTGTATCATTTAAAATATAATTATTTTGAGTTACAATTTTAATCATAGTATAAAAATTATATTCTTTAGGAGATAAATCATTAATTTTTACATCAACATTATCATCATCTAATGATCCATTAATAAATTTAAATATTGTTGATTTACCGCTTCCACTATCACCTTTAATCGATACAAAGTCACCTTTATTAATTTCAAATGAAACATCTTTAAGAATTATATTTGATTCTGCTGTTTTAAAACCAGCAGATTTAAATGAAATATTATTAAATTCAATGTCTTCTACCATTTTTCTATTATCATTTAAATTAGATGTAAGAATTGGATCAAGTAATGGAATGGTTGATTTTACTCTCTTTAAAGTACCTATTGTAGTCATTACATTTCTAACGGGCTCTTGAATACCATTAATTATTTGATATACTGCAAAAATAATACCAGCAGTGATTGCTTTATAATTTTTAAATGCAATTTCAACGCATATAGCAATCAAAGGAAGGGCATACATTAATATATACGCAAGACATGTATATATTGTTTCAACAAAATAATATTTTAAATCAGGTTTTATCTTATTTTTTTCATAGTTATCATAATATTTAATCTTAAAAAAAGACTGTTTATTTAAAGACTTAATCATAGAAATGTTATGAATGATTTCTAACATGCCATTTTCTACATAACCTTTTTTTAAATCACTATCAGCACAAAGTTCTCCAATATTTCCTGCCAACTTTTGACTTAACAACATAATTATAATAATTAATAACGCAGTAGCTAAAGCCATAATCCAACTATAATAAAATAAAACTGCAAATGATATAATAACGGTTAATGAAGCTTGAATTAAAATAAATTTATGAACTGTAAGAGTAGAAGAAATTCTTCTTGTCACATTATTTAATAAATTCATTAATTTACCATCTTGATTTTCAGCAAAGAAACATTCTTGTTTATCAATTAGTTTATTTACAAGATATAAATGTAGTTTTTTTCTGCAATGGTATCACATTTATTGATATAATAATGTCCAATTCCAACAAATAAAACGCTAAATACAATTAATCCAATAAGTATTAAAAAATATTTATAATCAATATTATCAATATTATCAATATTATTTACAATTTTTTCAGTTACTACCGCAATCAAAATAGAAAGAATACTAAATAAAATAGAAAATATTAGCGCTATAGCTTCAATTTTAAAACTTCTACATATTTTTTTAATTTCTTTAATATCCATATACCCACCTTCTAAATACCCAAATAATATTTTAAAAAATAAGAAAATCCCGTATCCTCTTTAAATTTTTGTGTTTTTAGTTATCAAACATTTTCTTATTAATCTCAATTATATCACTAAAATTTTGAAAATAAAGAGTTAATTTGATTTATTCATAATAAAAACGCTTTATAATAGATTTTATTCTAAAAATCGACTATAAAGCGTATTTTTTACAAATTATAATATCTTACAATAGCTTCTTCAATTGATTTACATAATGATGGAGAAACAGAGAAATTTCTAATTCCTGCATCTAATAATTTTGCAGTAATTTGTGGAATACCTGCTATTTCACCACAAATAGATAATTCAATATTATATTTCTTACAATGATTAACAACTTTTTCAATTACATTCATTAAATCATCAATATAATTTTCATAATTGCTAACACTTGATCTATCTATATTATATAATTCGTGAGTTAAATCATTAGTACCAAGTGAAATAAAATCAACATCTTTAAAACTATCAAGATTATTAATTGCTTCTTTAGTTTCTAACATCATACCAATTCTTAAATATTGCTTAGAACCTAATTCTTTTTTATATTTAACAGTTAAATCTCTCAAATATGAATAATCCTCATATGTTTCTATCATAGGAAACATTATTTTCATATTTTGATATCTATTAGCTCTAATTAAAGCTTTAATTTGATCTTTAAATAAATCAGGATAATTTCTATAGTTTCTTACACCTTTTTTATCCGCTTTAAGATATGATAATTGCTTATCATCACCAATATCAAATGTTCTAAAGGTAATAGGTCTTTGCTTCATCTCAAGAACTGCATCATTATATATTTCATATTGCTCATCTTCAGTTAAAGCTCTATCTTTATTCATAAAGATAAATTCTGTTCTATATAATCCTACACCATGAAGCTTATATTTTCTTACTTTATATAATTCTTCATTTTGGCTAACATTACCTAAAACTTTTACACCTTGTTCACTAAAATCTCTTAAACGAACACGAAGTGATATATCTTTTTTAAATGTTTTATATTTTAAGACGAAATCATCCTCGCAATTATAATAGATTTTCTTACTTCTAGTATCTATTACAACATTTGAATCATCATCAAAATATAAATCATCGCATAATACAAATGGTATTTCACGTGCATTGCATAAAATTGCACCATGACTTGTAGTACCACCTTTTTTCGCAATAACACCTGCTACTGTATTTCTAAATTCTGATAAAAAACTAGGATATAATTCATCACATACAATAATAACTTTATCATGTTCAAGACGTTCTACATAATCATTATTTAAAGTTTTTAAAACTCTTCTTCTAATATCTTTAAAATCAAGATTTCTTTCTTCAAGATAGAAAGAATTAGATGATTCAAATTGCTTAATATATCTATTAATAACTATGTCAAAGGCTTTACTAGCTTCATAATAATTATTATCAATTTCATAATAAACTTCTTTTGTTAAGGCAGGATCTTTTAAAATCATGATATGAACAGTTAAAAATTCATCATCACAAGTTTTTTGTAATTCCTCTAAATCAGATATAACTGATTCAAAACTTTCCTTAATAGCTTTCTTTTCAAACTCTAAATCACAAGCTTTACGATTTGAAATAAAAAGGTTATCGTTTTTAATATTAACTATCTTACCGTAAGCTATTCCTTCCGATATTACAGTACATTTTTTCTCTTTCATTTGCAAAAACCTCTTTTCAAAAAATATAATATCACAAATCATAAACTCTATAAAGTAATTTTTTTAAAGTTTATAAAGTAAACGCTTTAAAGAATAAAATAGGTATGTCAGCAAACATACCTATTCAAAACTTTTTTTGAACACAAAGAATTTTCTTCCTAAATAATTTAAAACTAAAACTATAAATGTCATTAATACTTTAAAGAATAATTTCCAAAATTGGAATGTAAATAAACCAAATACTGATAATACCAATTTATCATGAATTGGTGTTGTTGCAGTCATTACAATTAATGTTAATAAAAATCCTAAAAGAGATAAAATAACATATTTAATAAACACAACCTTTGAATGCATTTGATTATCTGTAACATCTTTAAACACAAACTTAGATAAGAACCAATTTATAAGAAGTCCTGTAATAAAACCTAATGTTGTAGATATCGCAGAATTAACTACAGGATTAATTTGTTTCAATAAAACAATATTGAATAAATAAAAGACAATATAATCACCAAGTGTAGCTATACCACCTACTATTAAAAATCTTAATATTTCTAATAATATATCTTTTTTATTCTGATTCAATGTTACTTTCCTCACAAATATAAATAGCTCTTTGTCTAGATTGATCACGTACATCATATAATAATTTCATTATATAGAATGAAATTATTGATAAAGATATAACGACAAAATCAATTCTAAGCGCATTCCATGAGAATACATTTATAGTTTTTATTTCTACACATCTTTTAATTTGATAAGCTAAATCTAATGCACAAATAATAGTCCAAATAAATCCAATTATTTTCGGAATATATAAATAAAATCTTGAAAATTCATCAATACCTACAAAAGCGTATTTTAATAATTTTCTAAAATTCCATTTAGTAGTTCCTGCTACTCTTTTTTCATAATCAAATTTAATAGTTGTAGTCTTAAATCCTACATAATGATATATTCCTTTTGTAAAACGTTTAGCGTCCTTAATATTTAAGAATGCATCAATAACCTTTCTATCAAGTAAACAGTAGTCACGTGCACCACCTGACATTTGTTTATCACCAGTAAGATGAGAATATATTTTATAGAAAGTTAGGCTACAAATTTTAGAGAATAATTTAGCACCTTTTCTATTTCTTTGTCTTGCATAAATAAGGTTATAACCCTCATCATGCTTCTTCAAAAATTCAGGTAATAGATAAGGTGGATCTTGCAAATCTACATCCATTATAATAGCCGCATCAGAATTAAGAGTTTTTGCAGCTTCAAGACCTGCATACATAGCACTTTCTTTACCAAAATTTCTAGAGAATCCTACATATTTAACTCTCTTATCTTTTTTAGCTAATTCTTTCATAATGTCTAAAGAATTATCTTTTGAACCATCGTTTACAAATATAATATTAAAATTATGCTCCTCATCAAAATATTTTATAGCTTCATTATAAAATATTTCAATTGTTTCATGTTCATTGTAACAAGGTACAATTAATGATATATTTTGCATAAATCCACACCATCTTTTCCTTTAATTTTTTTCTTAATTTCAAATAATAAAATAACAGAAGTGATACTTAAATATATTATACTACCAATTTGAGAAATATATAAACCATTAGTTAGGCCTTGTGGTGAATATATAAGATCTAGATTAACATTTTCAATATTCTTTGGCACTACAATTCCTAAGAAACCACCAAGATTAACAATATTATAATCTTTATCATTGTTTCTTATATGCCAATCTTTACTATATGCGTATGAAGTTTTAATGACTTTAGAATCTCCATCATTTTTAAACTTTAATGTAATTTCATTACCATTAATTTTAAAATATCTGTTTGTATACTCATTTTGTGATTCAATAAAATCATCATATATATCATAATTGAATCCAAATAATCTAACATAACTTGAATCTAATCTACCATTAGCCTTCATATAAAATCTTGTTGGAGTAATTCTTTCATTTCCTGCAAGATTTAGCATTTCAGAAACATAACCTACATTATAATGGAATGGATATAATTGATAATTATCATTTTGATCTTTTTCATCAGTACCTAGATACATCAAATATCTGCTAGGCCATGGATCAGTTGATGGAATATCTGAATCATATGGATATGCATATACTGCATCATAATCTGTAAAGACTGATAAATCAGAATATTGTGTTAGATCATATTTAAAATATAAGCTTACAGCATCAATCTTACCACCAGATAATCTTAATTCCTTAAATGATATATTTTTTAATTTATTAATCTCATCATATGATTCTTGTTTAGTAACAAACTTAATACCGTTATCATATAATAATTTAATATTTGCTAAAGCTTCTTTATCTTCTTTTTTAGATAATTCACTATAGTAATTATCATAATCATTCATTAATTCGTCTACGCTTAGTTTAGATTTACTCATAAATATTTGATTAGGAACTTTTACATAACCATGATTTAATAATGATAAATCATTATGGAATGTTGTTTGATTTGCAATAGATGATTGATTATTATACATTACTGAATCATACACGATAAATTGAGGTAAGCTAGTTAATCCATAATAATTAGCTCTATTAGCTGTACCATATTTCTTATAATATTTCTCAGGTAATACTACAGGTCTAACAGCTTCTTTTTGTCCTGTAAAATTTGTTGTTAGTACATAATCATTTGTGATTACGTACTTATTATTATACATAGGAGCATTTAATAAAGAATAACCATACATCGATCTTCTTGACCAACCTAAATTAGAAACCATATTAATATCTTTCATATATGTATCTAATTGTGTATTATAAAATGATTGGAAGAAGTTAGTACAATTTACACCAAGGAACATTGTATTATTATTAGCGATACATTTTTGATCTGTATATAAATTAATTCTATATCCATCACTAAAATTATAGTCACTATTATTTCTTAAATATTTAATTTGTGAATTTGATGTCTTATATTCATAACTATAAGCTGTTGAACCTAAAGATATTACTACAACTACAATTGAAAATATTAATTCAGCTAAAATTAAACAAGGAATTGATTTATATAATAAATCTAAATTCTTTTTAAAATATCTAGATATAAATGGTATTAATAATATTATTAAATAAATTGATAAGAAGACAATTGATGGTATTAATATACCTTCAAAGAAATATTCACCTTCTTCTCCTTTTGAATAATGTATGAATAAAGTTGTGTTAGAAATATATGTAAATAATACTAAAGCTAATCCTAATACAATTGATAATATAGCAAATACATTACTAATTTTTGATTCACTTAATTTAAAATCAGTATCACTCATAGCTTTAGCACTTGCAAGCATATTAAATGTGTATGGTATAAAGAACCATCTTAAATATCCTTGTTTAGTAAATGTAAAAATCATGGCAGCGAGTGGTATTAAATAAATTAGATTAAAGAATAATACCCAAAATTTCATTTGGTTATTTTCTTTGCCTCTCATAAACAAGAACTTAACTAAATAAATAAGTACACCACATGTCATATAAAGTGATGCATGTTCTCTAACATAGGCTCCTGCAGGAACTAAACATAATCTAGCTGGATTATTTGGAATATAGAAATTAATTAATTGTGTAAAATAATGTTTCCAAGATATTCCTGATTTGGTTATACAATCAGTTGAATAATACCAAAAATAATCTGGTGTACTTCCTGATCTACTAGATTCATTTAAAATATAGAATGCACTTGGTAATAAGAATGCAACAGATAACAATACACCAAGAATTACAAATGAAAAGAATGTTAGGAAATTAGACCAAAATTTCTTTTTTATAAAGAATAAATTTGATTTAGATAATAGATGTGATTCCATTAAAAAATAGAATGACATAAAGGCTAAAATCATATATGCACAGTAAAAATCAAATACTACTAGTACTACAACAAAAACAGGTATTAAATAATATGCATAATATTTTTTATTTTCATCAAAGAAATATGAGACTAAAATCATTGCGATTGGCACATATACATTTATGCCTAAATATACAGGAAAAATAATATAAGATTGTAATAATCCTGTTGCGATATAAGCTAATGATATTAAGATAGCTGCATATGGCTTAATTTTTTTTCGTGCCAAGACATAATACATTAAATATCCGCCACATATTATCTTTAATAATATAGAAATAAAATAAGCTCTTTCAATTGACATAATAAAGCTTAATATGAAAGCTATTAATAAGAATATATCAATTGGAATATAATATGTGGATGCAAAAAATGATGCACCACCAAATAATGTTGTATCATAAATTGATAATGTATTCGTTTTTATCCTTTCAAAGAAACCAGCAACAAATGGATAATATTGAACTATATCATCACTATTGCAGTTATAAAAAGTTCCCATATAGAATGGATAAACGCATATTAAAAAAACCATTACTATAGAAATAATAATTAATATATTAAATCCCTTTTTATAATCTTTTTTTGCATCTTTAATATATTCTTTTGTCTTATTGAATTGATAATTAAACCAATTATCTCTCTTCTTAGCCATAACAATTCCTTCTCTTTTCTTATAAACTCTATTTATATTATATAGTATTTATAATTTTTATGCATTAAAGTTTATATTTAATTTATTCTTCTTTTTATCTTTAATTATTAAAATTACTGAAATTATACTTAATATGTAATGAGTAATTGGTATACTTAACCAAATACCATTTATACCAAATATATTTGGTAACCAGAAACATGTAAGTAAAACTAATAATGGTTCTCCGTAAACAATTATTAATGAATATAAATCATTTTCTTGACTATAAAAATAACTCATTGAAATACGAGTTATGGCTTGACCAATAAAAGATATTGCAAATATTATTATTGCATCTTTAAAATATAATAATGCACCATCAGATAAACCAAATATCTTACCTAAATATTTATTTAATATTATAGAAGCAAGTGTAGAAATTATTGAAATAATAATACCTATTATTAAACTCTTTTTTAGATAATATCTAAGTGAATTAGTATTATTTTCTCCTTTTGCATAGCTTAATAAAGGTTGTACACCATCGCCTACACCTTGAATTAATCTTTGTACAATAAATGTAATATATGCAGTTGCAGTATAAGCTGCAACAGCTTTATCATTAGCATATATTGAACAAGCTTTATTTATTAATATTAGCACTATGTTTGTTGCAAAACTTACTCCAAATGGAGAAAAACTATATCTTAATATTCTTATGCATATTTTAAAATCAAAATTAAACTTAATTCTAAATGGTTTTAAGAATAACGCAATTACACAGATTATTGTTGTAGTAACTTGTGCAATATTTGTCGCAAGTGCTGCACCAAATAATGATAAATTTAGAGGGTATATAAATAACCAATCTAAAAATAAATTTACAACAAGGCCTGATATAATCGCATACATTACTATTTTGTTGTAGCCTTTATTTCTTACAATAGGAACTAATCCTTGAGCTAATACATGGAATGCGGTTGAATATACTATAGTGTTTAAGTATGTTAAAGCTTCTTCTTTAGTTTCACCGCTTGCGCCAAATAAAGACAATAATATTGGGTTTAATATTAAAAAAAGAGGAATCATAATAAGGATTGAGACGAAAAATGCTATATAAGAATTACTTATATATTTTTTCTCATCTTCTCCTTTTCCAAGCGCAATACTCATCATAATTGCTCCTGCAGTACCTAAACCAAATCCTACACTTTGGATAAATGCTGTAACAGGATATGCAAAGTTAATTGCGGCAAGTCCTATATCTCCTATTCTATTACCAATAAACATACCATCAATGATTGAAAATGTACCAAGTATAACACTTGATATCATTGATGGTATTATAAATTGTCTAAATTTTCTTGATAAATTTTCCATATTACCTCTTATGATAATTGTCAAAACTAATATCTTCTAAGCCATTATAGCTTATAGATAAATCTATTTTTTCTCCTAAGTCTTCTACAAACTTATCATAATATCCATCTTTATTAATAATAAAAGAAGGATATTTTGTTTCAAATTCATTCTTTCCCTTTAATCCAATAAATTCTAATATTTTCTTAACTTTAGTTCCTTGAAAATCAGTTTTTGAAATAATTTCAAAAGTCTTATTTTCATTAATTAATTTCTTAATTTCATCGATTATTGGTAATTTATAATCACTAAATTCAATAATCTTATAATCACTATGTTCAGGCTTTACAAATGTTGCATATTGAGGTCTATATCCATCCTCAAGATTAGCATATAAATTTTTTATATCATCCTCAAGTGTATTATATACCGCTCTAATAATATTATATGCTTGTCTTCTAATAACTTTAGAGATAGCATCTTCTCCATTAACTTTAGAATATATATGTTCGCATGAAATAAATAAGTCTTCATATAATCTTATTTCATCAACACTTACATGTAATAGCGTTTTAGTTCCTACATATTGTTCAAGTTCATTTAAATTTTTATTCCACATATCATTAACTCCAAACTTCTATATATATTCTAACATTATTATTGAAATTTTAAAAATAAAAAAAGAAGGTGCATGTGCACCTTCAAATAATTTATTTTTCAATAGAGTTTTCTAATAAACAGTAAGGAGAGTCTTCTACAAATGTCCAACCGTTTTCTTTAGTGAATCCAATACGTGTCCAGAATTGACTATCCGCGATGTTTTCTTTAAAGTCAGAAGCATCTGTTCCAATTTCAGGATGATAATCATTATAAGGACCGAAGTTACCACCACATTGACATAAATCAATTACGTATGTGAAACGACCAACAATTGGAGAATTATTCTTTTGACCAATATCAGTTGATAATGGATCAAGAGTTGTATCTTTTAAAATTAATAATGCATCTGATACATTATACATTAATCTTACATGACCTGCTGATGAGTCAATTGAACCTACAATACCACCTGAGTAAGTATAATATGTGTCAACTACTCCTGAGAAATAGCAATGATCCATAGATAATGAATAAGATTCAAATTCATTCTTATTTCTACCTACAATACCACCAATATATCCTTGGTCAGCATGGTTACCGATATAAGCATTAACCATGCAGTTTGTCATAGTTAATGTAACCTTATTTTGATCTGTTGCCTTTTGCATGTTACCAACTAAACCACCAATGTACTTTGTACCATAGATCATTTCTTTTTCCATTGGGTTAATTAATGAAACGTTAGTAATATAGTTATCTTGACCAGTTATTTGACCAACTAATGCACCAATTGATGCTGAGTTTGAACCAACTTTCATATTCTTTAATGAAACATTATGGATATAACCACCATTCATTTGACCAATAAGACCTGTACAAGAATCATTTGGGTTAGTTGATAAAATAGTAATGTTTTCGAACTTAATATTCATAATAGTACCATTTGAAAGCTTATAGAACATATTAGATCCCTTATTAGCTGCTTCATTTGATATTTCAACATTCTTAACAGTATGGCCACAACCATTTAATAGACCTGCAAATCCACTTGTGTTTGTAGTCCAATCTTTAGTAAATCCTGTGAAATCAAGATCAGCAGTTAACTTATAAATTGTATTAGCTAATACTTCGCCACTACCTGTAGCTAATTTATAGAAATCTTCTTCATTAGTAACGTCTTTAGTTTCAATTGTAGTTGTATATACCTTAGAGAATAATTGCTTTGACTTAATATCTGTTCTATTTGCAACAACAACGTGTACATAGTAACCATCTGTATTTTCATTTGGTGCAAATCCTTCAGCATATTCATCATTGATTTCTACTTTAGTACCATTTGCTACTACATCTGCCACTGACATTTCTGCTTGATCTTTTGATGTAGCAATATACATATATCCGTATGTAGCATTGAATACAGCACTTACCTTAACACCATCACGAGAAGCATTAACCATGTAATCATAACCATCTGTTTGGTTAATTGCATATTGCATTGCTAGATTTAGATTTTGTGATAAGTCAATTGAAGCTGTTTCGCTTAATACATAAACTAAATAGCTACCACTTAATTCATAACCATCACCTAGTAATGAATCAACTACATAGTTTACTTTATAAACACCAGGAACTGTTGTATATATACCATCTACTTCATAGAACTTTGATGAAGTATTTACAGCATATTCATAGCTTAATTCAAGCTTATAATCTTTATCAATAGTTAATGCATTACCACTATAAGATGCCTTGTCAGTTACTACGATTTCAGGATTATTCCAAACTGAATATTGTGAAACAATATACTTTGGTTCAAATCCTGTAACACTACCAACACCAGCAACTTCTTTCTTAATTGTTAATCTAAATGTTTTGCTTAAAGTAACAGAGCCACTAGATACAGTTGCAACTAAATCAACAACTTCATCTTTTTCTCTACTTCTCTTAACATTACCTATTAAGTAATCACGATTAGATACAGATTCAACTGTATAATAACCAATTGATAATACATCTTCATTTGATGAATACCAAGATACAGCTAAACCATTAATCTTTGTGATTAAGTTTACATCTTGGAATACATAATCTTCATTGCATGCAACTGTTAAGGCTTCTAAACCTCTTAATGCATAAGTATAATCCTTAGAAGTTGAAACACCTGTTAGATCTTTCCAATCAACGTGTTCATAATCTTCCATCTTAGTCTTATTTAATGTACAACCAATAGATTTACCTGAGCAGAATGTTAATAATGCTTGATCATTTAATGCAAGCATATCATGCATATTAACTGAACCATCTTCATTTCTATATAATGAATCAATTTCAGTATTACCATTCATTTCAACACCAAGGCTTACAGCTTTGAATGTTGAATCATTAATTGTACCGTTATACTTGCTACCCTTCTTGCTAGATTCATAGCTTGAAGCATCAATAGGTGTAGTGATTTGTGTATATTGATCTTTACCTGTAGCAAATATTGAATAACTAGCTGCACCTCTATATTCATCATAATTACCATATGCAACTGTTTCATCAGTCATATTAGAAATATATGATAGACAACCATAGAATGTGTTATATGAAGCTTCTGTTCTTGCCATTGCAAAGTTTTCAGATTCTCCATCATTAGCTTTAAATACACCTGTATCACCAGTTTCATCAATAAGACCAGTCTTCTTTGATGTCATTGACATATAAACTGAGTTATTAAATGATGTACAGTTATAAAGTGATAATACACCTGGGTTTGAGTTATCTGCAAAACCACCCATACGGTTATTGAATGCCATACAGTTCTTAAGAACCATATCACCAGTCATTGCAGAACCACCTAATTTAAATCCATTACCATCACCATTTTGGCTCATATATGAATCAATATATTCACCATTTGCATCTTTTGTATATGATTTAGTTTTATTTAAAACCCAACCATTTTCAAATGCTACACAGTTTAATAATGTGATAGTACCGATATTACCTGAATCTGGTTTAGCATACATATCCCAACCATCATCTGAGTTTCTATATGCAATACAACCATCGAATACATTACCATCGCCAACAGTTAACTTAGCAGCGAAACCATCAGCATTTTCACCTAAAGTCTCTTTGTCATAGTTATTGTATGATGTACAGTTTAAAATTAAGTTATTGCTTGGCCATTCTGAAACAAGTGATAATGAACCAGATGAACGACCTAATTGTAAACCTGTATCTGAGTTTTCGTGGAATAAGCAACTTTCAATCTTATTGTTGCTACCACCAATATACATACCATTGTCACCAGAACCATAAATATCAATTCCGTACCAATGCCAATAATTACCATTTAATTGAATACCACGAACACCAAATTCTTGTTCAGAAAAATCAAAATGAACCTCACCTTTAGTTTCAGGTAATACAGTAATCATTCTCTTTGCGTTACCACTTTGTGGAAGTGTGATACGCTCTTTCATCTTATAAGTACCATTCTTTAAGATGATTGTATCTCCTGCACCAATATTATGGAATGCAGTATAGATATCCATTGGGTCTTCTTTAGTACCTTTATGCTTAGGAGTATCTTGATCTTCTCCTTCTATTTCTTTTGTAAAATCATATTCAACTTCAACACTAGGATCAGCATAAATAGTATCTGCAACTTTGTTGTCATATAAATCGACTTTTGCATCTAATTCGTTTGACTCAGGAATTGATGAAGTAATTCCTGAATCAGCTCTTGAAAAGTTAATTGTTGTTGCAGCAATGGCACCAGTAGCTGCTAGAGAAGATAATACTAATAATAATTTTCTTTTTTTCATATTTAATTTTCTCCTTTCCTACTTAGACCAAATTTGAATACCATATACTTGAATAGCTTGTGTACCATAGAAGTAATATGTACCTGCAGCTAATGTATATTTATATTTCATAATATCATTTGCAGAATATGTACCTGTACTTGTAACTGCAGTACCAGCTTCATTATAGAAACCAATTTCAGTAGCAGCCTTAGGGCTTCTACCAATGATTGCAACTACAGAATCAGAAGTTAATGTAAACTTAATATAGTTAGCTGTTGATGAACCCTTACCATTTGTTTGAATACGTTTAGTGAATGATAAATCACCAAATGTCTTTGGACTATTTTCATTCTTAACTTGGCACTTTCCACCAAATTCAATGATGCTGTCAAATTGTTCAGCTGTTGCAAGTGTTCTATCCTCACCAGCAATATCTGATGCATTGAATGTATAAGTTGGCGCTTCAATTGCAGTAACAGTAATATCTTGCTTAAGAGTTACTTTTGTTCCATTGTGAGTATATGAAACAGTTACTTTTTGTACACCAGCACTACCAGAATTAAATCCTGTAATTACTAATTCATCATTTGGAATTGCTTTTGTAACTGTTGTTGAATATGTTGCATCATAGAATACACCTTCTACAACCCAATCTGATGTATCAATTGAAGTCATTGTACCATCTGGTCCAATTGTATCTTGTTCAAGTGTTGTAGTACCTGACTTAAATTGTATACCAGCAATAATACCATCAACTGTAGCTAATAAGAATGTTTCACTTAGCTTTGTTTCTTTCTTTCCATTTAACGAATAATCCTCTGAATATGAGAATTTTAACATATATGTTCCCATATCTTTTGAATTAAATCTAGAATAGTCAGTTGTAAAATTAGTAATTGCTTTTTCACTACCATCAGAATATGTTGCTGTTACAACTAATCCTGTAGTATCTAATTGTTCATTAATACCATAATCAAGTTTCATTCCGCTCGCATTAATACCTAATAAATAAGGTACTGTTAATGAATCAAGTAATGAAGCAACAGTTACTTGATATGTACATGTTTTACGGATTTGACCCTCAATATAAATAACATGAATGTTATATGTTCCGGCAATCTTAGAATTAAATTCAGATGAATCTACTCTAAAACCTTCTCGAATTGTTTCAATTGAATTGTCTGAATAAACAGCATTAACAATTAAACCATTCGCACTAAATTCTTCACCTAATACGTAGCTTGTAACAGCATTATTAGTACTTACTAATATATCTGTTAATGCTCCATTATGTTTTGGAGCAACGCTTGTAGATGGAGTAGGGCTAGATGTGTTTACTGGAGTTGTTGTAGTATCAACTATAGTTCCACGACAAGAAGCACTACCAACTAAAACTAAACCAGCTAGTATTGGTAAAACTATTTTTTTCGCTCTCATAATTTTCTCCTTTAGCTTTCTTTTTATCATAAAAATGAGGGGGAGTATTGAAATTGAACACTCCCGCCCATTTTAGTGAACTTAATTAATTATATTATGCTTTATATGTGCAGCTAATTGCATATAAGTAGCAACCATCTCCACCGAATGCACCAAAGTAATATGTACCAGCCTTTAATTCTTGAGTAATTACTAATGCTGAACCATTACCGAATGTTGGGAAATCACCAAATTCTTTAACTACAGTGTATTCAGAATTATAAATTGCAGGTTTCTTTCCTATTTCCTTATCTTTATTCTTTGCACCACAAATAATAGTAACAGTACTATCATGTTCTAGAACAAACTTAGCACAGTTATCGCATTGTGTTGCGGAAACAACAGCTTTACCACCAGATAATTGAACTGCATATTTATATTCAGTACCATCAACTGTTACATGAGCTCCACCATTAACCTTTTCAGTTTGACGAGCACCTGAAGATGTCTTAGTCCAGAATGAAACAGTAATACCATCAAATTGATATTCCTTACCTTCATCAGTACCAGAAACCAACGCTGGATCTTTTACAGCAAGAGAATCACCAGTAATTACTGTTGTATATTCTTGTAAACCTGCTGCATTAACAACTACCTTAGCACTATCAACAACTTTATTATTATGAATTAATTGTTGAGTATATTCACCAGCAGTAGCAACCATATTTTCCTTAGTTACTTCTGCATTGTCTTTATTAACAATCTTTTCAGTAGTTTCGCTAGTTAAATCATCAATTGTAAATGTTGTTCCTGCAATTGCATCAAATGTAACTCTATAGAATGCCTTTGATGATTCAGTATATGCATCACCTACTGTATAAGCAGTCTTTGGTTCATAATATGAAACATAAACTACTTCATTTGCTGAATAGAAGCCTGTTGGATTCCAATCTCTATCAAATGTCTTAGCACCATTTGCTACCTTGAAAATATTTTCAACAGTATATTCTTGTGCTTCTGCTTCAGTTAACATCTTCATACCATTAACAGCAGCAGTTAATGCACCGTCACCTGTGTTATTATATTCGAAGAAGAATGCTTTTTCTGGTGAAGAACCTGACATTGCGTCATAACGAGACTTAACCTTACCGTCATATGCAGCTGTTGAATAAGCCTTTGTAAATGTTGAGTTAAGAACTGCAACACCACCTTCAGCACCCCATGGACGAGCAACTGACATTGAACCATCAGCAGTATTGCTATCAGCTTCAAATTTTGAATTGATTACAACATAGTTATATTTTAATCCCTTAGCTGGATTAGCTACGCTCTTTGGAGCGAATACATAACCATTATTTGCAGCTGGAGTTACACCATCTGTGTTATAACGAGTTACTGCGTGAATTGTACAGTTATCAAATACTGCGGCTACATCCTTTTGACCAAAGATGAAGTCAACAGCACCATCAATACGGCAACCATAATAATATTGACGACCATCATTTGCATATAATGTATCTTGTACACCATAGAAATAGCAGTTGTTGAATGTTGATTCATCAGCATCACATTGCATTGCAAATGCTTGCTTATCAGCAATTGTAGAATTCTTATAGTCAAAGTCATTTCTAACAGTGATGTTAGACATAGAGAATCCCTTAGCAGCTGATGTAACAACTAATGTTGCACAATCCATACCATAAGTACCATTATCATTTAATCTCTTTGAACCTTCAGCAAATGAACTTGTGATAATAGTCTTATCTTTGCTTTGACCTACTAATGTAACATTTGGAACATTAATAGTAATCTTTTCTTCATATGTACCATCTTCTACATAAACTAACTTAACAGCATCTTCTGCTAAAGATAGAGATTGTAGATAGTTAATAGCTTTTTCAATAGTTGAGAATGAATAATGTCCTGCAGTTGGATCATTACCTTCAGCAGCAGTCCACTTACCATCTTCAGCTATCTTTGAAACGATAACTTGAACTAATGCTTTATTCTCTTCAGGAGCTACAACATTAACACTAAATTCTTGGCTAAATTCGTTAGCTGAAATTGTAACATTATATACACCGCTAGCTGCAAATGCCTTAGTTGAGTCAATTACATTACTTTCTGCATCTTTTAATACAACTGTATATTCACCAGTCTTTAATAAAGTACGGTTTTTGTTAGACTTTACAGCAAATACATATAAATTATCGAATGATAACTTCTCACCTACTGTATAAACTAATTTAGCATCATCTGTAACTACCTTAGTTGCAGTATATTCAACTAAATCAATGTCATAAGTATATTTAGCACTACCTTTACCTTCAACGCTTGCAGAAACTTCAACAACATATTGACCAATAGCTAATTGAGATAAATCATCCTTATTAACTTCTTGACCATCTTTATTTAATAACTTAACTGAAACACTACCATCTTCAGCGCTTGTTAAGCATCCATCTGACCAAATAATAGATACAGCTAAACCTGTAGTATTGAATGTTTCTGTCTTAAAGAATTCTGTCTTAACACCTGCAGTTGAAACAGCAAGTTTGCTAACTGTAGCGTCGCTAGCTGGTGTATTTTGGCTAGAACCTTTTAGCTTAACAACAGTAGTATCATCTGCTTCCCAAATTGTGTTGTCTAGTTTTAAAGTAGTAAATGCCCAGTCAGCTGTAAATGTAGCTGCAGTAATTTGAGTTGCATTAGTTACAGCACTTGCTGATCCTTGATTTACATAATAGTTATTTGCTGCATCCATAGCTTCAAATGTAGAATTACCAAGTAATAAATTACCTGTAGCTTCTGATGTACCTAGAACTAAAACATTTTTAATAATAGCATTCTTACATGCTTTACCACCACCAGTTATATAACCAGTTGAATTCTTACCTTCCTTTATATCACCACGAATAATTACATTTTCAACATCAATATTAGCTCCTCTATTTCTACCTACTAGATAAGAACCATTTTGAGAAGTTGTAAATGTTAAATCAATGTCAGAGTTGATAACTTTAATTGATGATCCTCCAAGAATGTCACCATATAAACCTCCACCATAAGAAGTACACTTAACTGATGTGAAATTCTTAACAGTGATTCTATCAAATGTTACATTAATTGCATTAGTTTCATTTCTAGCAATTAATACAGCAGCATAGCTGTTATCAGTTTCAACTGTAGACATAGAAACTTCAACATTTTGAACTAATACATCTGATTCTTTTTCATTAATTTCACCGGCAATAAGAGCGATAGATTCCTCCTTTGAAGTTAGATTACAGTTGAAGAAACGAACATTCTTTACAACTGCATTTGCAGCTAATTGCTTGAATAATAAACCTACTTTTGAAGTTCCTGCGGCATATGTTGCATTCTTAATTGTATGTCCATTACCATCAAATGTACCACGGAAAATCACTGCTGAATCTTCAATAGTTACATCCTTTAAATCAATGTCTGCTGTTAATCTATATGACTTATCATTATATCCGTTTTCGTCCTTATCAGAACGCATCTTCATGAAGTCTTCTACAGAGTTGATATCAACCCAAATTGCGTCTACTACAGTAATCTTATATGTAGATGTAGCTGTCTTACCATTTAAACGTCCTACAATTGTTACTGTATATTCACCTACTGTACCGATTTGAACACCTGTTGTAATAACAGAATATGTTTTATCTCCGATTCCTTGTTCAAGTACTGTACCATCTGATGCAGTAACAACAAGACCTTCAGCACTAAATTCTTGACCAATAATATATTGAGTCTTTACTGCTGTTGTATCTAATGAAATAGATAGCTCTTCTTGTTGTCCTCCATTTGTTGAGCTTGGTGTACTGGTTGGAGTACTTGTTGGTGTGCTTACAGGTTGTGAAGCACTTGGTGTAGGCTCTTGTGTTGATGTAGTATTTGGTTTACTACAAGAAGCTACTGTTGCAGTTGCAGCTGCAGCGATAGCAAGAGCGCTTAATACTTTTAAACTTTTTTTCATTTCCTTTTTTTCTCCTTTTTATCAAAAAACTCCTATAAAAGCGTTTTCTTGAAATCGTTTTCATTATATGTCAAAATTTTATGCATGTCAATAGATTTAAAACATTTTACCTAAAGCATTTTTTCATTTTTCGACATAATAAAACTAAAAACAAAAAAATAGGCCAAACTATACAAAAATTCACCTCATTTTTTGATAATTTGACCCATTTTTTAAATATTATTTTTATTTTAAATTTTCATGATTTTTATAACATGTTAAAGTATTTTCCATAAGAGATGCAATTGTCATAGGACCAACTCCACCAGGAACCTTTGTTAAAACCTTAACATAGCCATTTAAACTATCGAAATTACAGTCTCCACAAAGTTTACCAGTTTCTTTATCTCTATTAACACCAACATCAATTACACATGCATCATGCTTAACAAACGACTTATCTACAAATTTAGCTTTACCAATAGCTACTACTAATATATCAGCATGTTTAGTAATTTGTTTCATATTCTTTGTATGAGAATGGCAAATAGTAACTGTTGCATTTTCATTCATCAAAAGTTTTGCAACAGGTTGACCAACAATATTAGATCTACCAATTACAACAGCATTTGCACCGTCCATATTAACATTAGCTTTTTTAATTAATTTAATAATACCTTTTGGTGTACATGGTTCAATACATTCTTTTTTGCTATAAAGTTTTGCAACATTTTGTGAATGGAATCCATCTACATCTTTTTTATATTCAACAGCTTCAATAACTCTTGATTCATTAATATGCTTTGGTAATGGTAATTGAACAAGTATACCATCAACTTTAGAATCATTATTTAATTCATCAATCTTTTTTAATAATTCTTCTTCACTAACATCTTGTGGCATTAATATTGTTTCATTTATAATACCACATTCTTCGCAAGCCTTTGATTTGCCACTTACATAAGATTTACTTGCAGGATCATCACCAACAAGTATAACTGATAATTTAGGACGACGCTTACCATTATTAACTAAAGAATCTATTTCTTCTTTAATCGCATCTTTAATACTTTTAGCTAGTAGCTTACCACTAATTATTTTTGTCATAATAAATATTTATAAATTTAGTGTGCTAGCTAAATTTATAAGTCTCCTATTTCAAATTTTTAACTAATTCAAATAAAAATTTAGCAACATTTCTAGGCCCTTCATGTTCCATACCACTTACCGCAAGTCTTGTATGAATCTCACCAACAGGAATATTATTTTCAAATAATAAATTGAAATATTTATCAAGTAATGGATCACATAAATCTTGTTTTTGTGTTGGACCAAATGGATTTGCAAAATAACTTGTTACAAGGCCTTTTTCACTTGTAGTACCTTTTGCAACTCTAGCACCTTGTCTAAATACTTTTATAGCACTATCTTTATCTTTAAATTTAACCATGATATCTTCATCTTCTGAATAATTATTCGCATAGAAGAACATATCAACAGGATAACCTTTCATTATTTGATGATAAGTAGATACAGGCATAACTAAACGTGCATTTGTTTGGTTAGGATTCATAAAGATAGATCTATCCATTTCTTTATATGCATATCCATTCTCTAAATCGTCTAAACGAACGAATGCACCTGTTTCAGTACCATATGCATATACTTTATTATCTTTAATCTTAAATGTACCCATATCATCAAATATTGTCTTTGTAGAGACAATATCATTGCCAGCATAAGCTTTTAAAGCTTCTAATGTTTCTGACTTTCCAGCACCAGAATCACCCATAAGCACAAGCATTTTTTCAATACCTGATTTAAGCTTTACAACTACACCAGCTCCATGAATTGGTAAATATCCTTCTTTAATCATTTTAACATTATGACATGTTAATAACATCTTCTTCATATATCCAAAATAGTCTATTTCAACTCCATGAGGACATACACCAACATAGATATCATTTTCAGCATCATAATGGAATTTAGGTTCACCATCAAGCGGTGCACCAAAGAAGATTATTAAATCTGGTTTTTTATTTAAACAATCTTCTATATGAACAAATTCAAATAAATTGCTTAAAGCAATCCCATGGTCCATATAATCTTTATGGAAATATACATAAGTTAAACTAGAACCAACCATTGTAGGATAACAGAACCAATCATTTGGTGAAAGAGTATTAAATTCCTCCATTGGATTTTTTAATACTTCTGGGAATATTCCTTTTCTAGTATTCTTATCAGAATAATAGATAAATGGGGGTCTAATAACTACATGATTAATAAATGGTAAATTATTTAATTGTTCATAAATTGTTCCCTTTTTTGCCCACTTATTGTTACAAATGGATAAACTTGCATTTACACCTGCTGTTAATTGTCTATAAATATAGAAATCAACACCTTGAAGCTTTTGTGCAATAGCTCTATATGTCTTTAAAATTAATTGGTTAAATGTTTCTGTTTCTCCAATAAAGTTAACAGATTCAATAGTTCCTCTTTCAGCAGGAGATTTTACTACTGCATAGCGTTCCATATGACGCCACCAATCATAAAAATCTTCTACTAATTCATATAAATGTTCTCTGTGACTTAAAACTTTATCAAATTCAGGATTAACAGTTTTAATTTCATCAATTTCAAAACTGATTAACAATTTAAATAAATTTGTTAATACTTTTACAGGATTATTAACTAAATTAATAACCTCAAGTAAATTAGTATTATCAATTTCTTTAACATGCTCAATATATTTATTTAAAATACAATTGAATGCTTCACTTGATAATACTTCAGTTTCATTTTTAGCATAGGCTGCACTAAAATTAAAAATAATACTTCTTTTTGTGATATCAAATTTCTTTTCCATTTTGTTTCTCCTTAAAATAATCCCACAATTTTACCGTCTTTAACATCCATTTTTGTTCCAGCGGGTTCCTTTGGTAGTCCTGGCATAGTTAGTATATCTCCTGTAAGAACGACTAAAAATTTTGCACCAGCACTAGGTTTTATTTCTCTAATTGTTATTTCAAAGCCCTCAGGTCTTCCTAAAAGCTTGGGATTATCTGATAATGAATATTGCGTCTTTGCCATACAAATTGGTAAATTTGTAAGGTTTAATCTCTTCATTCTTGCAATTTCATTTTTAGCTTGTTGTGTATATATAACACTTGAAGCTCCATATATTTCTTTACAAATTGTTTCAATTTTCTTTTTAATTGAATCATCCTCATTGTATAAGAATTTAAAATTATTCTCTTTATCCATTTCATTTAATACTTTATTTGCTAAATCAATGGCACCTTCTCCACCTTTAGCCCATACTTCTGATAATGAAATTGGATGATTATTATCTTTAGCCCAATTTAATAAAGCGTTTATTTCTTCATCGGTATCTGTTAAGAATTTGTTAATTGCAATTACATAAGATAATCCAAACTTTTTAATATTTTCAATATGTTTTTCTAAGTTCTTAACACCATCAAGTAATGCACTAACGTTTTCTTTTGCAAGGTCTTCTTTAAGAACTCCACCATGCATCTTAAGCGCTCTAATAGTAGCAACTATTACAACACAATTAGGTTTTAAATTGGCTTGTCTACATTTAATATCAAAGAATTTTTCAGCACCTAAATCAGCTCCAAAACCAGCCTCAGTTACTGCAATATCAGCTAAACTTAGAGCTGTCTTTGTAGCAATAACAGAATTACAACCATGGGCAATGTTTGCGAATGGTCCACCATGTATAATTGCAGGTGTATGTGCTAGAGTTTGAACAAGATTAGGTTTAATTGCATCTTTTAAAATCATAAGAACACAACCTGTTGCTTTTAACATGTCAACTGTAACAGGATTCTTATCATAATCATATGCAACAATCATTCTTCCAATTCTATCTCTTAAATCATCAAAATCTGATGCAAGGCATAATGCTGCCATTATTTCTGATGCAACAGAAATATCAAAATGATCTTCACGAGGAATACCATTACTAGAACCACCAAGACCCACAATAACATTTCTTAAAGCTCTGTCATTCATATCAAGACATCTATGCCAAATGATACGTGTAGGATCAATTCTTAACTCATTGCCTTGATAAATTGAATTATCTAAAAATGCTGCAATTGTATTATTTGCGGTTGTGATAGCATGGAAATCACCTGTAAAATGAAGATTAATATCTTCCATAGGAATAACTTGGCTATAACCACCACCACAAGCTCCACCTTTTACACCAAGTACGGGTCCAAAGCTTGGTTCACGTAATGCAACACATACTTTTTTATTTAACAAACTAAAAGCGTCAGCAAGTCCAATTGTTGTAGTAGATTTACCTTCTCCTGCAGGAGTAGGATTAATTGCAGTAACTAATACCAACTTACCTTTTGGATTATTAGAATGCTTAATATCAATCTTAGCTTTATATTTACCATATAAATCTAAGTCATCTTCATTAAGTCCTAACTTTTTAGCAATCTCAACAATTTTTAAAGCCTTAGTGCTTTGAGCAATCTCTAAATCTGTCATAATACTTATAGTCCTTTCTAAAATCTAATTTAGTTTTTTGTACATAACAATTTTAGCATATTTCAATTTTTCCTTAAAGAAAGAATTAAAGATAAAATGCTTTCACATAAATTTTATTAAAAAAATAAATGAAGCTAAATAAAATTAGCTTCATAATTTAGCTTAAATTGTTTCTTTTATAATATGAACAGCTCTCTTAACTTCTTCTAAAGTAATTGAAGATAATGTTAATCTAATTGCATGTTGAATAGGTAATATATATAATCCTTTTTTCTTTAATTCTTCAAATGCTAACTGAGGATTATCGCAAGGAATAGTTACGAAGAATCCGCAACTATATGGTAAATGATATAAATTACATGATTTAGCTTCACTAATAAATAAATTCGCTCTATCTATTAATAATTTTCTTGCAACCTCTAATTCTGCACTAAATTCTTCCTTATATTCGGTTAAAGCTTTTGTAATAATATTTTGTCCTAGAGTTGATGTGCCACTCCATATTCCTCTTGCAGTAAAATCAGATGCAGTTAAGAACATATCTGCATCTTCTTTAGTTTGTGCAATACAAATCTCAGCACCAACTCTTAAACCATATAGGCCTAAAGTTTTTGAACCAGAAAAACACATAATAGTTAAAACTGATTCATTAAACTTTTCAAATAAACGCAAATTATTTCTACTAGCTTCAAAACCTCTCTTATCATAATCAATATATGCCATATCATATATTAATACAACTGGAGTTGAATCTCGTGATATTGAATTAATAATTTGTACAACACCAATCCAATCAGTATAAGACATAGAATATCCTGTAGGATTTTGGCAAGGATCATTAATAATAACTACAACTCTACCTTGTGTCTTCTTTAATTCAAGACAAGCATTTTCAAAGCTTGTTAAATTAAAAGAACCTGTTTCATCAAATAAATCATAACAAAGGCAACCACATTGTCTTTCTTTTGCAATTTGAATATAATTAGTCCACATATAATTTGGGACCAATAATCTTTCACCTTTATTTAGATAATTAGCTACAGCATTTGCAACTGCTCCAGTTCCTCCTGGTGTTGCAACACAACGCAAATGACAATTTGATTTAAATTCATCTTCATATTGTCTAAAAATCCATGAGTATAAAGCCTCATGGTATTCTTTAGATCCACTAGTAGATCCATAAGAATATTTTTCTTTTCCGTTTAGTTCTTTACTTACTTTTTCTACAGTTTTAAAAGTAAAGAATTTCCCATCTTCATCATATAGCATACCTATAGTTGAATCTATCACAGTTTTATCTAAAGCTTTAGCAGCTCTAGCTTCTTGACCTATAAGTAACGCATTTCCTTTTGATTCTTTTTCAATCGCATCAGCAGCAAGAATTGCCATATAAATGCACCCCTTTCGTTTCTCTATTTCTATTTTACATTTTTATTTTATTCTTTTAAAGATAATATTTTATTTATTTTAAGATTATTAAATATTTATTTAAAATACCTCTAAAAAAAAGACATGCCACTTATGTGACATGTCAATTTTAGGGGAAGTTAAAATATATATGATTACTCAATAGAGATAACATTCTTATTTTGAATTTCTTGATTCTTCTTCATAACAGTAATATTAAGTACACCATTATCTAGTTTAGCATGAATCTCATTTTCATCAGCCTTTTCTAGATAATAGCTTCTTTCACAGTTTGAAGAGAATCTTTCATGACGGATAAAATGCTTTTCCTTAACATCTTCGCCTTTAACTTGTTTTACTCTAACAATTAAATTCTTGTTGTCAAAGGAAATATTAATATCCTTTTTATCTACACCAGGAACATCTATAGTTAATTTATACTCTTTTTCGTCTTCAGTAAGATCACTAGCCATAAAGCCCTTTGTAAATCCTTGTTGCATAAAATTATCAAATCCATCAAGCCAATTTAACTCATTACCAAAACCATCACGTAAATAGAACATAATATCAACTCCTTTACAATCCTGAAATTCTATTACTCGATTACAATATTACTAACTTTCTTTTTTGCAAATGGTACATTAATCATTAATACACCATTAGAAAGCTTAGCTGAAATATTAGTTTCATCAATATCTTTTAGATAAATTGTTCTCTTATTGAATCCACTAATGCGTTCATTAATAATAAACTTATCCTTACCTTCATTCTCATCTTCTTTCTTATCATTTACACTAATTGTAAGTTTTCCATTTTCACAACTTAAATTAACATCTTCCTTATTTACACCAGGTAATGATGCTAACACATCATAAGATGATTCATTCTTTATTACATCAACTAATATAGGATTCTTAATATCCTTACATGCACCCTCAAATGCTTTGCTCATTTCATTAAATAATTCATTTATTTCGTTATACATAATTTTTCACCATGTCCTTTTCTTATTTTAATATTTTTTTATCTTATCTGTATTGCATTGGCGCTCTATACTTTAAAGTGCCAACCACTTTACACCTATAATATACTCTATTCTTTTGGCACTGTCAACACTAAAGTGCCAATAATAATTATGAAAGCGTTTTCTATGCATAATAAAGAAAAGATGTTGCATTTTGCGCAACATCTTATTTTCCTAAACAAAATCTCGAGAACAATTCAGTAATTAGGGTATCTGAATTAGTATCACCTATTATCTCACCTAAAGAATACCATGCAGCTTTAACATCTAATTCTATCATATCAATATCAATATGATTCTTACATCCAGCTAATGCTTGATTTAGCGAATTAAGTGCTTCTCTCATTTTCGCAACATGTCTAGCATTTGTTAAATAATTAGAATCATTAACATTAAATTCATTAATTCTAGTTATTTCAATTAATTTCTTTTCAAGTAATTCTATTCCTTCACCTGTTTTTGCAGAAATTAAAATAGAATTCTCTTCTGGCTTAAAGTCATTCTTAAGATCAGCTTTATTATAAATAATTATTCTAGTCTTTGATTTAGTTAATTCTAATAATTCTTTATCTACATCACTTAATTCATTTGTAGGATCAAGCATTAATAAAATTAATTCTGCATCATTAATAGCTTTCTTGCTTCTTTCAATACCAATCTTTTCAACAACATCATCACTATTTCTAATACCTGCGGTGTCAATTAATTTAAGTGTTACTCCGCCTAAATTTAAATCACCTTCAATAGTATCACGAGTAGTTCCTGCTATATCTGTAACAATAGCTTTATCTTCTTCAAGTAATCTATTTAATAAACTAGATTTACCTACATTAGGTTTTCCAACAATAGCAGTCTTAATACCATGAATTGCTACTACTGATATTTTTGAATTATCTAAAACATCATTACATTCTTTAATTAATTCTTCTAGCATTGGAATAGCTATCTCATCTGTCATAACAATAGCGTCATCATATTCAGGATAATCAATATTAACTTCAATCTTTGAAATTAAATCTACAAGATGGCTTCTCATATTTACAACTAATTTATTTGTTGATTTTCTTAAAGAATGAACTGAAGCTCTTAAAGCTATGTCTGATGATGAATTAATTACATCCATAATTGCTTCAGATTGAGTTAAATCAATTCTTCCATTTAAGAATGCACGACGTGAAAATTCACCTGGTTCTGCCATTCTAAATCCATGACTTAATAAGCATTCTAACACTCTGTTAGTATTATAGATACCACCATGACAATTTATTTCTAATGATTCTTCTCCTGTAAAACAATGAGGGGCTTTAAATATAGAAATCAAAACTTCATCAATAGCTTGTCCTTCGTCTACAATATATCCATAATTAATTGTATTAGGCTTAGCTTTTGTTAAATCTTTACCTTTAAATATTTGATTAACTAATTGATGACAGTTTTCTCCACTACATCTAATAATAGAAATTGCACCTACACCATATGGTGTTGCAATTGCGCATATTGGATCATTAAACATAAAAAGCACCTCTTATCTTAATTGATTAATACTAATGTATTATATCATTTATAGATTATTTTTTCTATTTTTATGTTTATCAATTACAATATAAGTAAGTATAGATAATGAAATAATTAAGAAAATTGATGAAATAATAACTTGTGTATAATCAGTATTTTCTTTTGATATTTTATTATTTACTTCTAAAATTTCATCTTTATTATTTTTAGATACATTTATGCTAGCTTTTGCAAACTCTATTCTATCTCCTACTTTATATGAATAATTAATTTCATACATTCCTTCAACCTTTTCATTTCCTTTATATGTTGAAGATAAAATAGTTAAATCTTTAGCATATACATCATTCATTTTTAAAAGCGTATCTAGATAATCACATAATTGTTCATTTGAATAATTTTTCGCATCTGTTATATTAATTAAGAAATTAGGGTTAAATACTTCAATTGGTGAATCATCAATTACTACAAATTTAGCTTCAAGATATGCTATTTGTTGTCCTTTATATTTACCTGTAACAATTAATTTATATTCACCATCACCATTTGAAATTTCTGATAATAAATATTCTTTATTATCTTTATCAACTAATTTATATTCAAGTGTAGTTTCTCTACTACCATATTTTAAATCATAATATGAATCAAAATATTCTTTAGTTGTATATCCACCACAAAGAGCTTCATCTGAATATATTAACCATTCTTTAGGACCTTCAAGAATTGGTTCATCTGGCTTAAATACTAATATTTTAATTCCTTTTGTACAGCATGAGCCTTTTGTGCTTAATTCATATTTATATTCATAAACACCAGGAATATTGTATTTATGTTCATAGTCATCAACATCAGTTTTTTTAACATCTACATTATATGTTTCATGTCTAACTATAAATTTTGAAAATAATTTATCTACATCAACCTTATCATCAACAGATGTAATAATAGTTGGATTTTCTACCTTATTATTATAATTTTCATCATAGAAATATTTAGTATAAAAATCTTCATATCCTGAATAATACATTGTTACATTATTTTTAATATATTCAATAGGCTTCTCTGTTATTTCTTTACAATTAATTGAAGAAATTCTAAAATAATTTGGCATTGAAGAATAATCAACTTGGTTTAATTTAATATCAAATATTAATTCTAATTCTTCTCTTCTTTTAAATGAAGCTGTTTGACCTGTTTCAAATTCAACATCGATGGTTGCGTCTGGATCAGCGGATTCTATTCCTCTAAATAAAATAGTGTAACCAAAATCTAAATCTACATCAATCCAGGCATTATATTCTAAATGTGTATTAGACGTCTTTTCAAAATATTCTGGATTAAGTAAATTTAAACCCATGCCTTGTTGATTATAGGGCAGTTCTTCATGTGCATATGTTTTAACTGATACAAAACACATGATTGTTAAAACTAAAAATGTTATTATTTTTTTCATAAAAAAATCACCTCATCTAATAAATAGGAGGTGATGAAAAAAATTACTAATAATTTTTTATTTAATTTGATGACCTTTATCATTATAATAATCGGTCAAATGTCATCTAAAACCGTAATTAGCGCACTACGATAATAGAATCATAAAATCCTCAAAGTATGCAGGCGAAAACATTTCCTGCACTTTATATTATTGCATAAGTTTATGTTAGAATTATGTGATTATTATTTTTTTAAATTATTATAATTAATCTTTTCTTTCTATAATTTTAACAATTTTATCATAATCAAACATTGAATATTCATATATGCCTTCAAAATAATAGTCTTCTAAAAATGCCTCTAAGAATGCAGATTTTAAATCACCATAAACATCTTCTATGGAATCAAAATTTCCATTTGTATCTAACAAATCAATGCATTCTTCTTCGTTATTAGTTTTTATATATCTTGGCAATACAACCGTTTGATCATCTATTAAATCTACCCTTTTAGTTTTATAATTTCCAAATCCGAACAATCCCATTAATGGGCAATAACAATAATCCATTTCTTCGAACTTGTTCGAATAACACTCAAGTCTTTTACCACAATATGAAAAAATATATTGTGCATAATTAATGTTAAATGATTCAAAATTATCAAAATAATATTTTTCAAATTTATTCGATTTTTCATCAAATTTAACTTCAAATCTATTTAAAGCAGTTATCTTTTTATTTAAAACCTTATTAGTACTTACATTCTTTAAAATTTGTATTTCCTTTGATTCTAAGCAAACCGCAGCCTGCTCGTTAGAATTAATAAAACTAGTATCAAACGGATTAGATGTGCTATAAACTTTATATTTATCTATATGTTTTAATTGTGCGTAAAGTAAATATTTTCCATCTAATACGTTAATATCATCGTCAAAATGGTAATTGTTTGAATCATAACTATGCTCTTTTTTATATATGGTATACCAGTCATTAAACTCCTTTAATTCGTTTTTATCTATTGTAATCCATAAATAAACATTTTTAAATTCTTCATATTCAACAAGATAAGTATAAAAATTATTTTTTAAAGAAATAGATGGACCAAATTTATTAAAATCATCATAGCCTTTCCATAATACGCTATATGATATTTCTGTTCCTGGAACATATAATTTATAGTCCAAGCAATAATTAAAAATACTTTCTTTATCTATATTATTAGTAATCTCAACAAAAGAATTATCATCAAAATGATTTGTTGTAGTATCACTTGATGTATTACTTATAGAAGGACTATTGCATCCTGTAAGACACATAAAACATAATATAATAAACATTAAACGCTCTACTTTTTTAATAAATCCCATTATAAATCATCCCCCATTAAATCTAAGATTGTATTAATCGTTATAAAATAGTTTATTCTTCTATAATAACTATAGCATGGTTCCATCATTTTTTTCAATATTTTTTAAAAAGAAAATTTACAATTGTTTAAAATTATGTCTCTAAATGATATAGTTACTTTTTTAGTCTTATCTCAGTATTATGAACTAGTCAAGCAAAAGTAGACAATAAAAAAACTAGAATAATTAAATTCTAGTTATCTAGCGCCATAGCAGGTTAGTGAAAAAATGACGCGCTCGGCTAGCAAAACAATTCTTATAATGTTATTTATTGTTCAATATAAAATCCTACTATTATAATATTATTACCATTTCTATTATTCTTTTGATATATTATTATTCATAATGAACTACATCCTAATTATTTTTACAGTATTTATATCTGATAGCACTTGATAAACTAATCTATGCTGAACATTAATTCTTCTTGAATAAGTATTATCAATACCAACAAGTTTTTCATAAGATGGTGGGTTAGTAAATGGATTTTCTTCAATTAATTCTAAAAGTGATCTTACTTTTTTTAATAAAACTGGATTTGATTTAATCTTTTCAAAATCTTTTGCTGCTTGTTTAGTAAATACTATTTCCATTCTACTTTCACACACTCTTCAACAGGCGTATTTGCTCCTTCAACTATGCTTTCATACATACCAGGGATACCAGCTAAATATAATGATTCAATTAACGAATTATAATCTTCCTCACTTAGCATAATAACATTACCTTCTTTAGTATTTATATTGATAACATTATTATATTTTATGCATGAAGATGCTAATTTAAATAATTCAGCTCTAGCAGTTGTAATATTAGTATTTTGCATAATCATCACCCCTCTATGTACATTATAACGTACATATTGAATTATGTCAATATAAAGAAAAAGACCTATTGCTAGGTCTAATCATTTTCTATTCACTAGAATTTAATTTATCATTTAATTTTTTAGTCATATTTTTAGTAATAAAATATACCGTTAACCATATTGCTAAATATGTAGTTACATAAACACTAGTAAATATAATAATTACTTCTATTTTAAATGGAATCCAATTATTAATTAAATAACCACCCATATAAACAATATAGATTGATGTCATTTGAAAAAATAAACTCTTAGCCTTAGACCAAGTTTCTATTTGGTTAAACACACTACTTCCTGCTTGAACAAAAGCAATTATGTATGTTGTTATTATTGCTAAAAATACAGTTCCTGCGGTAAGATGCAAATCTATGCCTGATAGTTCTATGAATAAATATACAATTCCAGCAATTATAGGTCCAAATCCAGAAAACATTAAGCCTTTTTTAAGGAATTCTTTTACATATTTATTCATATTATAATCCCATCCTTTTCTTAACATTTTTTAATTCTCGTCTAGCTATATAATCTATATATCCATTTTTAAAAACTACCTTTATAGCACCACCAATTGTAGTTTCAAATCTTTTTATTTTAGTTTTATTAGCTAAACAGGATTGATTAATTTTTATAAATATATTCAAATTTAATTCTTCTATTTGATATAATCTATATTTTATTTGATATTTCTTATCTCCGATTAAAGCATATACTTTATTATTATCAGATATAAAGCATGCTACATCATTAATATCTATTTTTATTATTTCACTATCACAATTACCTGTTAAATCTACCTCTGATGATAAAACTAAAGATTCTATATCTTCTACAAGCCTTGTTCTATCATGAGCATAAATTAAGACTTTTTCTTCTTCCTTATCATTAATATATGTATAACATTTCATAGGATTCACCCCTGAAATAATTATACTATATTAACAATCTTTTTTTAATTTTTTATTAAAAAATAAAATAGTTAATAATCCAGTTATAATCAAATAACCAAATATAATTAATAAAAACATTAATCCTCTATCGCTAAATGAATAATAACTAAGATTTCCATTTAAATCAGGTAGTGTATGCTTTGCATGAGTTATTATTCTACCTAAATAAACTGATGGATAAAATGGTAAGCATTCTGCAACCTTTTCAAAATCCCCCATTGTCTCAAGTGGCATCCACGCACCACCTATAATACCAGATAATGAAATGAATATAGATGTAACTGCAGGTGCTGATTTTTCATTTAATAATGTTGCAAAAATCATTCCTATAAAAATATTTATAGACATAATTGGAAGCATTTCTAATATTAATAATAAACTATTAGAAAATGATATAAAGCCTGTATTAGAAATAGCACCACAAATATATCCTAATATTATACAAATAATTGATTGAATTATTCCAATAATTAAAAATGGAACAAAATAACCGATTATATAATTATGGCTTTTCATAGGTGATGTATATAATCTTTTTAAAAATGAACTAGTTTTATCTTTTGAAATTAATAAAGCAGCTATTAGCATTAGCATTGAATATGAAAACATCATAATACCAGGAATTAAGCTCTTAACTTCAAAAATTGATACATTATCACCTGCATATTTTAATATAATTTGAAACATCAAAACCATAATAATAGGAAAGCCTAGACAAAAGATATAAATTAATGGATCTCTTGTCATTTCTTTTAAATTTCTTTTCATGAATACAATAGTTTTCATTAATCTATACCTCCAACAATTTTTACAAACGCTTCTTCAAATGAAGACTCATTTGTTTTTTCTTTTATTTCATTAATTGTTCCTTCAATTAATAAATTACCTTTTGATAATATGGCAACTCTATCACATAACTCTTCTATTTCTTCTAAGTAATGTGATGTTAATATAATAGTTATTTTGCCTTTAAATTTATTAACAATTTTCCATAATTCTCTTCTTGCGATAACATCTAAGCCTAGTGTTGGTTCATCTAGTAATAATATCTTTGGCTTAGACATCATTCCTAATGCGATTGATAATCTTCTTTGATAACCACCAGATAAGGTTTTAGCTCTTTGGTTAACTACTTCGCTTAATCCTAAATCATCAATTATTTCATTTAAATATTTTTCATCTTTTTGATTATATAAATCTTGAAAAAATTCTAAGTTTTCTAATACAGTTAAATTTTTAGCAACAGCACTTTCTTGTGGTGATATATCTATTATTCTTTTAATTTCATCCATATTTTTATTAGTACGTCCATCAACAATAAAATCACCGCTTGTTGGATTAGTTAATCCTGATAATATTTTTAGTAATGTTGTTTTACCAGCTCCATTTACACCAAGTAAGCCATATAATTCACCTTCATTTATAGATAGATTAATATTATTTAAGGCCTTTATATTTTTATAATCTTTTGATACATTATTAATTTTAATTATTTCCATTCGCCTCACCTCAAGCTTATTATATAAATTTATTTAATTAATAAAATAGATTTGAGGTATTCGGTATGTTTTTTTAAGTATTCAGTATTAAATGCAAAAAAAGACCTATTGCTAGGTCTAATCTTTTACTGCTTTTTATGTAACATCTATGATAACGGCTTTTGCCTCTCGAATATGTTGGATAAAATAAATCTAAAATAGTACTTTTTAAATTATTTTCTCAAACCAAATAAAATTATTATCTTCCTTTATTTCTTTAAATCCTATTTTCTCGAAAACATGAATCGATCTTGTATTATTAGGTAATATAGATACAAGTATTTTCTTTAATCTTAACACTTCTTTTGCATAATCTATTGCTTTTAATAATGAATATGAACCTAATCCTTTATTCTTATATTCATCATTTTTTAGTACAATACCTAATACAGCAGATTCATTACTTATATTTTTAAATCTTATTTCTCCAATAACTTCATCTTTATAAGTTATTGCTAATAAAACATATCCTTTTTCTTTTTTAGTATCAACATATAAATCAATATTTTTTTTATCATAAAAATATTCTTTAAAAGACTCCTCGCTTTCAAACATCGAAACATCATTTTTAAAATCTACAAAGAGGTTGTGAGCTAACTCTCTAGTCATTGGAATTAATTTAACTTCTTCATTATACTTTTGATTTCTAATTAAATTTAACAACTTTTTGTTTTGAGATTTTTCATCTAATGAAATATTTTTTTCTTCAAGCATTCTTTCAATAGCAAAGGCTGGATCGAATGTATGATATACATAATATCGCTCATTTAATTCATCAGGCTTAATCATTTTATACACTTGTTTAGAACTTAGGTTATATGTATATGAAAAATACCTATAAATATATCCAATCCAAAACAAAGATTCGCTTCCAAATTTTTTTGAACCATATTCACTTTTCCCAAATTCATCATCTATAATCTCATAAATCATTTCAAAAGGTTTAGTATCATTTAAAATGTCCTTAGAATCAAAGGTTCTAGCAATATTAGAATTCATAAATCTACGAATAAATATACTTGAGCTTTGGTTTACATATTTTATAGAATTTTCAAATAATTCACCTTGTAATTTACATAATGTTAATCCATCTCTATCTATTTTAATCATTTTAACAATTCCTCTATGTACTTTCCTTGACCCTTATATTGGATTCTAGCAAGCTTAGATTTATCTACGCCTTCTTTTTGATAATCTTCTTGTTTTTTAATGTAATATTTCTTTTCGCTACTTGATATGTAACATTTTTCAAGAACTTTAAGATTACTTACTGCTTTTTCAGTCAAAAATACATACTGAAGTCCAAGATTTGTAGCTGCCAAGCAATGTTTACATTGTTCATCTGTGATATATCCTTCAATAAATTGGTCAATTATTTCAAACATACGATTATCAGCAATAGGTGCAACAACATAATCAGAATCCTCAATGGATTTAATTATGTCTAATATTTTTTTATTGTTTTTATATTCTTCTAATCTTCCTCTATAATATGCTATTGCTAACATCCAATTTTCTTCAACATTAAACTCTATACGTTTCAAACCATCAGGATTAAAATCAATAAAATAAATAGATGCATCATCACTTCTACAAACAAACGATATGGATTTATCATATGATTCACCACAATAAAACCCTTGCCCAAAATCACTGTTTGTTCTACCCAGTTTTACATCTATATTTCCAACAATTCCTTTTTTAGAAGCATGAGTCAATAATATATGTCCATTCTTAACATCGTCCTTATAAAACATTTCTTTTTGAATATTTAATCTAAGTCCTTTATTAAAACAATAATCATAAACTCTTTCTATGAATTCTTTTCTTGGATAAGACTCACCTGTTTCAGTCCTTGTAATTCTTAATTTTTCAACTTTTAATTCTATAGCTATATCATCTTGTGATAAATTATAAAAGTCACGAATTAATGCTAAATCTTTTCCTACATTATAATCCATAGTCATCATCTTCTTTCAACTATATTATATCAAACGATACCAACAAGTTCAATACTTATTAGTATCAAATGATACCAACAAGTTTCTCGTTCTATATAAAAAAGACCTATTGCTAGGTCTAATCATTGACATAAAAAAAATCTGCCTAAAGACAGAATGTATTTTTATAAAAACTGGCAGGACTAGCTGGATTCGAACCAGCGCGTGAAGGAGTCAAAGTCCTTTGCCTTACCGCTTGGCTATAGTCCTATTTAACTTGCTTATTCATTATACTTTAACGCATATAAAAAAGCAAGTATTTTTTTTAATATTTTTTTCTTACTCTTCTCTCTTTTTAAGAGTTTGAAGGTAATCTGTAAAATATTGTGGTAATTCTGAAGTAAATTCCATGTATTTTCCTGTTGTAGGATGTATGAATCCTATTGTCTTTGCATGTAAGAATTGACCATTATTTCCAATTACATGTCTAGGGCCATATTGTGGATCTCCTACTAAAGGATGACCTATATATTTCATATGAACACGTATTTGATGAGTTCTACCAGTTTCAAGCTTAAATTCACATAAAGTGTTATCTAAATATCTTTGTAAAACTCTAAAATGTGTAATTGCGTCTTTACCGCTTGATGTAACAGTCATTTTCTTTCTATCAGAAATACTTCTTCCGATAGGGGCAATAATCTTACCTTCATTTTCACCTATTACACCATATACAAGTCCAACATATACACGATGACACGTATGTTCTTTCAATTGATTTGATAAAGATTCCATCGCTTTATCATTTTTAGCTATCATTAATAAACCTGATGTATCTTTATCAATTCTATGAACAATACCTGGTCTAAATACACCATTAATTGAGGCTTTTATATCCATTTGATATAATAAGCCATTAACTAATGTGTGTTCTTCATTTCCAGCAGCAGGATGAACTACCATACCGCTTGGTTTATTTACGATAGCTACATCATCATCTTCATATACAATATCTAGATGAAGATTTTCTTTTGCAAGATTAAGTTGTTTTTCTTCAACTTCTTCAATTAATATTTCGTCATTTAATACTAATTTATAGCTACCTTTAACTACTTTATTATTGACAGTAATCTTACCATCTTTAATAAATGATTCAATTTGAGTTCTTGATTGTGGTAAAACAGTTGATAAGGCTTTATCAAGTCTCATACCTTCAATATTACTATCTACTATTATCTTCTGTGCCATTGTTCTCAAGCTCCTTTAATTGTTTCTCTCTATTATATGTTTTAACTGATTCTAAGATTAATAAATCAATGATTAATAAGATACATCCAACTACAAGGAATGCATCGGCTAGATTAAATGTAGAATTACCGATTATATTTACTTTTCCAATCCATAATTCTATAAAATCTACTACACCTTTTCTTAAACCAATCATTGTCAAAAATCTATCAATTAAATTACCAATAGTTCCACCTAGCATAAATGCTAAAGCTATGGACAATGTCTTTCTCTTTAAATAATCTGAATATCTAAATACTAAATATCCAAAACCAATAGTTGCAGCAAATGATACAACAAATAATGCACCTGTGGCATTATCAAATAATGAAAATGCCATACCTGTATTTAATACATACCTGAATTTAATAAATCCAGGTATTACTTCAATTACATTTCCTAATTGCATATTATTCATTACTATCACTTTGCTGATAATGTCTATTATAACAACTACAAATGCAATTAAATATCCAATTATCATAATTATTCTCCTATATTAACTTTAATAGGTTTAATCATACGATAATCAACATCAGCACTATCAAACATCTTCTTAGATGCAATAAAAGAATCTTGTTCTTTATATTTATCATCCATATAAACTACATGTTTAATACCACTTTGAATAATTAATTTTGCACATTCGTTACATGGAAATAATGATACATAAAGTGTTGCACCTTCAAGATTTTGTGTGCTATTTAAAATAGCATTAGCTTCTGCATGTACAACATAAGGATACTTAGTATCTAAGAACTTCATTTCTTTTCCATTGTCCCAAGGATATTCATCATCCTTGCAACCATATGGAAATCCATTATATCCAATTCCAACTATTCTCTTTTTTGTATTTACTATACAAGCACCCACTTTAGTATGTGGATCTTTAGATCTATAACTTGATAGTAAAGCTACACCCATGAAGTATTCATCCCAACTAATGTGAGCCATATAAATACCTCTCTATTATGGATTTAATCTATCTGGTCCACGGAAGATGAATTCAGCTTCCTTAATACCAACATTGAATATTAACATAGTCATTCTATCTACACCGATAGCAAAACCACCATGTGGTGGAACACCATACTTAAAGAATTCTAGATAGAATTCGATATCTTTACCAAGACCCTTTTCAGCAGCTTGTGCCTTTAAGATATCATATCTATGCTCACGTTGTGCACCTGTTGTGATTTCACAACCTTTCCAAATTAGGTCATAACCACATGGAACACCTTTTTCATCTCTCATATGATAGAAGGCTCTATTTTCTTTTGAATAACCTGTAACAAATAAGAATTCATGGCCATACTTATCCATTGAAAATTGCTTACACATTCTCTCACCTTCAGTTGTAAGATCACCCTTCTCAGATTCAGGAACCTTATAACCATAACGAGCTTCTAATTCATCATATAAATCATGAAGATCAATTACAGGGAATGGCTTTGTAGGTACTACAACATCAATATCAAATACCTTCTTAATTTGTTCACCATATTTTTCTTTTACAGCGCTTAATGCGTATGTAACTAAGTCCTCTTCCATCTTCATTACATCTCTAAATGATTCAATATATGAGAATTCAAGGTCAAATGAAGTAAATTCAGTTGAGTGCTTACGTGATGCAAACTTCTCAGCACGGAATACAGGACCTGTTTCATAAATTCTTTCAAGACCAGCAGACATAGCCATTTGCTTATAGAATTGAGGTGATTGTGCTAAGAATGCATCTCTATCGAAATAATCTACTTTGAATACACCAGCACCTGATTCTGATTCAGCACCAATTAATTTAGGTGTATGAATTTCAGTAAATTCATTTTGATTTAAGAATTCTCTCATTGCATTTACGAAGCATGATTGAACCTCAAACATTAATTGGTTCTTCTCAGTTCTTAAATCAACCCAACGATAATCAAGTCTCATATCGATATTTGTTTCTTCACCCTTAGGCGCAACAATTGGGTTTGGTGCAGCAATTGAATCAATCTTAATAGTATCTGGATACATTTCCATACCATTTAATTTAACATATTCGCTTGCTTGAATTAAACCTTCAGCTTCAATTACAGAATCAGCTGTAATTTGTGCTAATGTTTCTTCCATTTCTGGATGCTTTGCTTTTTCAATTGTTAATTGAAGTTTTCCTGAAATATCACGTAAAACGATAAAGCACATAGACTTCTTATTACGGATGTTTTCAACAAAACCTGCTACGTGATTAACTTCACCTAGCTTAATGTTCTTTAATAAAACACGTCTCATATTAATCCTCCTTGGCGTGACATGATGAGCACTTTGATACATTCTTTTGTAAATACTTAAGTACATATAAGTATACATCATTAAGTGGTATCAATTCTTCTTCATCTGTATCATTATTTTTTATGCTAATAACCATATTGTTAAGTTCGTTGTCTCCTAAGATACAAGTAAACATAGCATTTGATTGTATTGCCAATTCTAATTGGCTTAAATAATCGCTATTTTGATAATCCATGTCACAAATAAGTCCGCCATATCTACATAAATTCATAATTCTTAAATTCTCTAATTTTGTACGATTTGAATTAGATACAAAATAAATATGCATTCTTTTTGCCTTTGGTTTAAATTTAGATACATCAAATAATAAATCTATTAATTGATTCATATCAAGTTTAATTTCAAATGAATTATCATTTGATTCAATAAAACCATAACCTACTTTTATTGAATTATTTAGTATTATTTCTAATACTTTATCTTGGCAATTATTTTCTATTATGTAGTTAATGCCTAAATTGTTTAACACATCACTTACATTTCTAAAATGATGATTATTTTTAGTGTCTTCAAATATATTAATTAAATAATCTTTAAAGCTTAATCCTTTAAGGATTGTAGCTATAAGAGAAATCATATCTGATATTAATATTTGATTAATATTATTTGATTTAATGGTAAAAGTATTACTATCTTTTTCAAAATAGAACATTCTAAAGCTTTCATCCTTTAAATCGATATTATTTAAGAAATCATTCATAACTTCTTTATAATTATAAAGTTCGCATATTCTTCTTAAATATGATTCAAGCTTTAAATAATACATTGTATCAGTATACAATTTATTAATATTAGCTTTTTCCATAATACCTCCTAAAAAATAAAAAAACGCCCGCATACAAAGGACGTCTTAACGTGGTGCCACCTTATTTTCTAATAAATAGCTCATTGTCGTTAACGCCTGATACGGATTGTGTTAGAATCACTCCAAAGTGTCTTTCCTTAAAGATTTATTGAACTCTTTCACCATCAGTTCTCGCTTTAAATAAAAGATTTTAAGTACTCTTCTTTATCATCATTTTTTATCAACCTATTTTACCAAATAAATATAGTTTTGTAAAGATTTTACTTCAACTTATTAAGCAGCAAGAAAGTTAAAAAAGATGAATTAATTCTTATATGCATTAATTACAAGATATTAATTCATCAATTTTTTAGAACAAATAATTATTAATTAAATTTATAGGATGAGTAGAATCACTCGGAATATTATTACAATATACTTTAGAATAGTCTCCATTTTCAAATTCTACACATATTGCAAAGCAAAAAGAATAATGAGTAAAATCAGTATAAGAATAATTAATGCTTAATATATAACAATCATCTTTAGTTTCAAAACTTGTTAATGTTTGAGATAAAGAGAAATAAAAATTACTTAATAAAAAGATGCCAAGATAACTTGACATCTAATTATTCACTTGTATCAACACTAGCTACTTTTTCTTTTTCTATTATTTCACCATTTGATTCAATATTTAAAGAATTATTATCCTCTAAGCGTTCTTTATTATCTTTCTTATCATCACCTATAAAATGAGGATATTTAGAATGTTTCTTCTTTGAGAATATGACATAGCACATAAATGAATAAATCATTAATAAATAATATGTAACAATTCTCCAAAGTAAGACACCTGCAGTTGCTGTAGCTGTTTCTTCAGCTGTAGCAAATGCACCTGCTTGTATAACAATTGGCAAGAAGAAATATTTAAATGCAGCTTCCATACCACCTGCAGCTCCTGGTGTTGGTATGAAGTTAGATGTAATTTGAATAAAAGATGTTAAGCACAATATTTCAAAAAACATTGTTGCATCTAACATACCTTTGGTGTGTCCTACAGGTAATTTTAAAGCTTTTAGAATAAAGAATGGAATTGAAAATAAAGCTACATTAGCTATTATTTTAGATAATACTGCTAATACAAATGTTAATTTATTCTTCCATGCATCTTTAAATGCGGTTTGTGCATTTGTAATATATTGTTCAAACTTCTTATCTATTCCTTTAACTCTTCTCATAATTTTCCATCTACAAATCCAGTTAAAGAATCCAACTATGATTTTTCTGAAAAATTTGCTAGCTCCAAGCATTGTGAAAATTATAAATCCAGCACAATTTATACAAAAACCTACCCAAAACCATACTCTCATTTGTATTGTACAATTTTCAACAATTAATGGATAATATGATAAAGATACTAAGCTTACAATAACCATTGAGGCTAGAGAAGCTAAGAAATTCATAAGTATAATTCCTGTTGATTTACTAGCTTCTACATTTACTTGTTTATAGCCGAACACTTGAAATGGTTGTCCTCCAACAGCCATTGGTGTAATACCATTAAAGAAAAATTCTGAGGTTGATATTAAATATAAATCTCCCACTTTAACTTCTACTTTTAAATTTTTAGAAATGACAACAAGCGATAAACTATATAATACTGTATATAAAATCAATGTAATTATGGCTGCAGCAAAATATTTATAATCTGCTGTACTAATTGCTTCCCAAATCTTTTCTGGTGTTGTTGTTCTATCGTTGAACAATAAAACACAAACGAATACTATGAGTAAAACAATAAGACATAACTCACCAATTAGTTTTTTATTACGAGGCTTTTTTTCCATAAATAAACTCCTAATCTTCTAAGTTGATTATATCATATAAAGCGTATTTTGCCAATTTTTGATGAATTTTTTACAACATTTATCATTATATGTAGTTGTTTTTTATTATTTGTATAATATTTTTAAAATATACAAATAAAAATAAGGACTACACGATAAATGTAGTCCTAAATTACTATTTATTTAAAGAATTTTCTTTATAATTTTTAACAAGTTCATCAACATCTTTTAAAAACTCTGGAAGTTGTTCCCAACTTTCAAGTCTAGCACCTGCAGCCTTTTCATGACCTCCACCGCCATATTTATTAGCTAATGTTTTAACTTCAGGTCCACGTGAACGAAGTCTAATACGAATCTCATCAGGATATTCCATAAATAGACCCCATACAGGATATCCTTCAATTCCAGCTAAATTACTAACTTGGTTACTAGCTTCTTCATTGGTAACTCCATATTCCTTTACAACATCTTGCGTAATCTTAATATAGATAAATCCATTGTCAGTAAATTGCATATTATTTAATGTATATCCATTTAATTTAAGAGTCTCTAATGTAGTTACAGATAATTTATTATCTACATCTGCAATATCTACACCTGTAGATAATAAGATTGCTGCATTTTCAAATGTATGAGGTAAAACACTATCATATCTAAATCTTCCTGAATCTGTTACAAGACCTACATATAAAGGATATGCAGCATTTTTTGTAAGTCTTAATTTATTCTTACGTGCAAAATCAACAATGATTTGAGTACAGCTTGCAGCTTCTTCCTCTACATAATATAAATCTCCATATTGATCATCAGGAATATGGTGGTCAATCTTAATTAAGAAATCTCCATTTTTATATCTTTGATCACTTATACGTTCACAATTACCACAGTCAACAACAATTGATAATGCACCTTTATAATATTCATCAGGAACTCTTACAGGTTCTCCTAAGAAACTACAATAATCACAAATGTCACCATCAACATAAACTTCCTTATTTGGGAAATTGTCTAATATAAGTTGTTGTAGACCAAATTGGCTACCTACACAATCACCATCTGGTCTAATATGACCATGAATAATGATTCTTTGATATTTCTTTATATATTTTAAAATTTGTTTGAATGTTGTATTAGTTATTGGCATTCTTAAATTCCTCCATTCTCTTATCAAAATCCTTTAATACTTCTCTTGCAACATCAAAATTATCGAGAGTTGCACCACAAGCTTGGTCATGACCTCCGCCACCCCATTTTTTAGCTATATCAACAATTGATAATCCTCTTGATCTAAATTCACCAATGACCTTATCTTTAGTTTCATCATAAGTGAAATTGGCCCAGATATTTATTCCTTCAAGTCCGGCCATTACACTTACCATTCCACGTGAACAATCATTAAATGATAAACCATATTTTTCTAAATCTTCTTTTGTGTTCATCAAATATGCAACATTTTGTTCTGTAAGTTCAAATTTATCAGTAAACTTAGCTGTAAGCTTTCTCTTTTCAAGAGTTTCTACATATAACTTATTATAAATAGATTGTGAATCAAATCCTTTTTCAAGTAAATCTGCAGCTATTCTTAATGTCTTAGGACTAGTTTCACTATATTGGAATCTTCCTGAATCTGTTACAAGTCCTGTAAATAAAGCCTTAGCTACTTCTTCATCTACTACAAATTTATTTGTTAATAAAATTTCCGCTATTAATTCACAAACAGCAGCTCTTGTTGAATCAATGATGACATTCTCATCTTCAACATCACATTTATTTGTGTGATGATCAATAACATATAATTCTTTAGCTAATTTATATCTTTCATCACTAATCATATATGAACAAGCTGTATCACATATAATGACTAATGCATCTTTATATAAATCATCACTAATTTCATCCATATCTCCAATCCAAGCTAATCTAGGATTAATATCTCCTACTGCATATACTTTTTTCTTTGGAAATGTTTTTTGAATTGATAATTTTAAACCAATTTGGCTACCTAGTGCGTCTCCATCTGGTCTATTATGTCTATGTATAATTATAGTATTATATTTTTTTATTTTTTTAATTAAATTTTTAACCATAAATGTCTCCTTGCGCTTGATATTACATTATAGCATAATTTAATTTTAATGTCTATTTAAAAAGCACTATGCTCGCGCATAGTGACTCTTTATTAAATATTAAATGAACAACTAGATACTAATACACTCTTTCCTGTTTCATTAGTAATTGTTATTTTTAATTCTTTACTTAAATCAAATTTAGATAAATCAAAACTATAAGTCTTTTTAGTTGTAGATACACTTAAGTTATCTGTTATAGTATTAGTTCCATCTGTAATGGTTATAATAGATGTAACAACATTAGAATTATTAGTCTTTAAATCTATTTTAAAAGTCTTTAAAGAATTATATAAATTAGATACGTCAATAGTTAATGGTTTAGCTTTTTGAACATATATACCATTATTATTTACTTGTACAAAACTCTTATAAGCTAATGCTACACCATTTACATTTAAATTACCACTTACCGCATTTAATGCAGAAAGATTAAATGTTGTAGATATTGTTGTATCTTGACCTTGTAATGATTGATAGTTTTCCCATTTAATTTCTGCAGAAATTAAACTATCATATGATTTAATAAATGATTTTGTCTCATCATCTATTGTATCATATAAGGATAATGCTTCTTCTAATCTTGTACCAAATTCAACACTATTAGATGTTGTTAAATCTTGAGGAATAGATTTAATTAAAGATTCAATTTGATTTAGTTTTTGTTCATCCTTTAAAGTTCTTGATAACTCTAAATTTTGTGCATCTTCTATACTATATCCAAGTCTTTCATATTCATCTTTATATAAATAATATGAATATGCAGGATGGTCTATGAATGGATTTCTATTTCCTTGTATAGTATAGATATCTTCATTTCTCTTTATTTCACGACTATCTACAGGATCTTCCATGTTCCATTTTAATAATGTATCCATTAATCCTATATAAGCTTCTCCACCAGCCTTAGTTTGAATTTTAGAAGTATCATTAGTTAATTCAAGGTCTAGTTCAGAATCATCATACATAACTGTCATGTACATAATCATTCTTGCAACATCACCTTTAACTTCATCTCTTGGTTCATATGTTGTAGATGTACTACTATAACCATATTCAGATTTTGTACCACCTTCAGCAAAATATTTATTAGCTCTTACTGAATTAGCTTGAGTTTGTGTAGCACGTAAGTGATGAAGATCTGAATAAGCCTTAAATTTTTGATCTCCAAATCCTAGTGATTTAGCCCATACATGTTCCTTATTCCAAATAGATGAAGAAATACCTTCTTTATCTAATCTTAAACCTGTGTAGAAACATTCAACATAATTTCCATCATATGAATCAATGGTCTTTAAATGATTTGAATCACTTGAATATGATTGAGATTTAAAGCCAGTATTTATTAATACATTTAAGTTTTTCTTTAAATTAGATAAATCATCATTAACTGAACCATAATATGATCCTTCATAATAATTGCTTAAATATACTTCTCCGATTTTAACATCAGTTTTATGGTCATTATTATTTGAATTATGACTTGTTTGTGATTCTTTAGATTCACTACTTATACTACTTGTAGTAGATGTTTGTAAATTACTATCACATGAAACTAATCCCAAAATCCCTAAACCCATTAATGATATAGAAATTATTTTTTTCATAATGTAATCCTTGTTTTATAAAAAAGAGGAATAACTTATGAATAAAGTCATTCCTCCCTTAGTTTTTTCTCAAAACTTAATATTTAAAAAAGTTAAATTAAATAGTCTTATATGTAACTACAATTGATGCAATACCAGTCTTTGTTTGACCTGTAACAGAAATAACAGTTTGAGCTTTATTAACAGTTACTGTATCTACAACATTAGCAGCAACTTGAGATTGAGCAACACCGTCAACTGATAATTGACCACCAGTTGCCAAACCATCATATGTTATTTCAATGCTTGAAATAATATATCCTTCTGCAACAGAAATTGTAATAGTATTTCCGTGATATACTCTAATTTGCTTGTTATATGCAGGTGGATTTGAACCAGTTCCCTGATTAAATACTACTGAGAAGATTTTTGAATCTAGTCCTAAAGCTTCAGCTTGATTATCTGATGTAGTAATAGGAGTATTTGAACTAGGTTTTGTACTTTCAATTACTACTTTAGTACCATCTACAGGAGCTGGTGCAGCCTTCTTAGTCTTGAATGTTACTTCAGCAGTCTTAGTAGTTTCACCATATTTAGCAGATAATGTTAAAGTTACAGTTTCTTCTGTTTCAGTTGGAGTAATTGTAACCTTACCGTCAGCTACAGTAGCAGATGTACCTGCAGTTACAACTGCAGTTACACCTTTAGCTAATGTAATTTCTTTATTTGAATCATATGAAGCAGCAAATGCTTTTTTAGCAGCATCTAGTAAATTTTGAGCTGCTAGATCTTCATTAATTTCATATGAAACAAGAACAGCATTCTTGATTTCATTATACTTATCAGTACCAACATATTCACCATATAGAACTACCTTAGTACCTACAGGTAATTCAAATCCGAACTTGTCATATTTAGTTCCAGCTACATCATACATACCATAGATTTGAATCTTAGCATCTCCACCTAATGTTGAAGAAATATATGTATTACCATAGCTATTTGGAGCAGTAGTGATATAACCTTCTACATAGTAGAACTTAGTGTTTTCGAACTTAGAATAATCAGACTTAGAATCTGAAGTATAAGAAGTTAAAGAATAAGTAGGAACAGTTACCTTAATTTCCTTAGTAGATGTCTTATCATTCTTTGTTACAGTAACTTTAACTGTTACTTCCTTAGCAGCAGTAGTTGGTAATACAAGTAACTTACCATCAACGATTTCAGCAACACCATCACCATTTACAAGTTCCCAAGCAAATGTAGTACCATAAGTCTTTTCTTTTGTAGGTAATACTATTGCAGCAGGATCCTTTGTATAATCAATAGTTAATGAATCAGCAACTTTCTTTGCAACTTCTTCATCAGAAATAGCTTGTGAAGTAATTGTTACTTCTTCAGAATATTGTGCATCTCCTGATTTAGAAGTAATAACTAATTTAGCCTTACCTTCTTTTTCACCAGCTGCAATTGTTAATACACCATTATCAATTTTAACATTTGTACCTTCTTTAATCTCATATGTTAAAGCAGCACCATTAGTACCTGTAGCAGGTAAAGTAACAGTTGTTTCTTTATTATAGAATGGAACAAACTTAGCAACTTGTTCAGTTAAGTCATCATATGCCTTGTCATAAGCTGTTGCAGCCTTTGTTGATACAACAACATCATCAGCTGAATCAATAGCAATTGCATTTCCTTCAGCATAAGTTAATAGACCAGTAACATCTACATAGTTACCTACTTTAATCTTATCCTTTAAACTATTGTATAAAGTTTTTGTAGCCTTATCAGCGAATGGAGTAATACCTTCGTATAATACAACATTTAATTTTTCACCACAACGCTCTAATGTAACTAATGTTTGCATTGTAGTACCATACTTACCAGCTGTAGCTGAGAATGTATTGATAGCTTTAACTTCAAAGTTAGTAGCCTTAACAAAGCTTGATTGCTTCTTTAAGAATTCTACGCCACTAGCATTACCGCTAATAATATCAGTTGAAATATCCTTTATTGCAATTTGGCTTAAGTCTAATTTTTCATGATTTGCATCAACTGTAATAGTTGCACCATACTTAGTTTCAACTAAACCATTATAAGTTGACTTAACAGCGTTAGCTACCTTACAGAATTCTCCACCTTCAAGTGCATCATAAACAGCCTTATCAATATATGCGTTATAAACGAAATATGAACCACCAGCTTCTGGGTTATAAACGATAACATTACCTTCTTTATAGTTTTCTACATAACCAACTTTAGCAACGATGTATCCTTCAAATGATGCAGTAACACCATCATCAGCTTCATAGTATTCATCGAAGATTTGCTTTTGAGATTGTTGTCTCTTAATACGAACATCAAATTCTTCTGATGTAGCAGACTTACCATCTTTTTCAATTGTTGCGTAGAATGATACAGTAGTGTATTCCTTTTCAGCATCAGGAGCAGGACGATGTAAAACTGCTTTGCACTCTGCTTCTAAACCGCCCTCAGCTGGCTTAGATTCAAATGTTAATAATTTTTCATCATTTGAATGCCATACAACTGGGTATACAACACCTTTGTATTTAACTGATGCAACAACATCAAAGTCATCAGTAATCTTATTATGATTATATTTAACGCTAATTAAATTAGCAGCAGCTTTTAATAAAGCTTCTAAATCATCTGTTGCACTTGTTGAAACAGATGTAGATGGTACAGGTGTTTCACTTGTTGGAGTTTCACTTGTTGTAGTAGGCTTGTTCTTATCACAAGCAGTTAAACCTCCAACCAATAGCATGCTAATTGCAGCCATTGATAAAACCTTTTTAAATTTTTTCATTTAATGTATTTCTCCTCTATTGTTTTTTGTATTACTTTATTTGTTGAACATATGTAAAATATGTCGTCTTATCTTCATTAAGATATATTGTTGCAGAAATTTTTTGACCGATAGAATAATCGCTTGCTTTTGCTCCTTTTACAGTAATTGTATAAGAATTATCGCAAGTTAATTTAACGTCTGCACCAACTTGTTCAGCACTTTGTATAGCTAAATTAGTTACATTTTTAACATAATTTTTAGTAACTCTGTAGCATGTAGTTTCATCTTTCTTTAAGATGCTAGATGCTTCTAAACCATGTAAACTGTAACCTTTATTAGTAAATCCTGAAATATAATATAATGTTCCATTTAGATAATCATCTTCAGAGAACATCGAAGAAACAGTATTACCACTATAACCAACTGTAATTTCAAATGTAGAAATCTCACCGTTAATATTTTGGGCAACAGTTGCAGTAATGAAATTATTGCTTACTCTTCTATCAACCATATAAGCTTCAAATCCTACATGTGTTGGAATTTCTGTTTTTTCATCATAATATTTACTGTAATTAGAATTTAATTCTTTTAAGGAAACAGGTAATACTTCAGATGGATAATAAATATCTTCTTCATTACCATATAAATGCTTTTGTTCTCTAATAGCTTGTAAATTAGCATTAGTGAAAACTTCGTGATAATTACCTCTTATGGTAGAGGCTGTTCCTGTGTATGCAGTGTATCCTTCTTGAAGTGTTTCAAGATTTAGATTTCTCCATTCACCATCAGGGCTTGTTTTGTACCATACAAACGCTAAATAACGTGTACCGTTAGTATCGACATTTGCTTTTCTATCATTAGATTCGATAACAATATTTGTAACATTTGAAAGAATGCTCTTATTCCAAACAGATGCAGCCTTTCCCCATTTATCGTAACCAGCTGTAGATTCAGGAGTATCAATTCCTAAATATCTAACTGTAATAGTTCTTCCACTATTCTTCAATTTGAATGTTGATGTATCACCATCCGTAATTGTTTGAACAGTAGCTTCCTCAATTCCATCCTCAAAGAATTTTTTTCCTTGATAAGATCTTTCAAGTTTTAATGATGATACATAATCAATATGTTCATATACCGAAGTGCTTGAAATTGCAGGTGCTTTTGAACTACTTTCTGCAATTGTACCTGAAGTTCCTTCAGCAGTACTTTCAGTTGCTGGTTTATCTGTAACACTAGTGTTATTAGTAGTGCAAGAAACAAGGCCTAAAATAAGCCCTGCTCCTGCGAAAACTCTAGATAATTTTTTTGTAATTCTTTTCATCATTATCCCTTAGTTTTTTGAATGAATTTTATTATTTTGCGTATGTTTTAGCTTCCGCTTCAGCTATATTTAAAGAAGAATCAATTAAGTCTTCTGCATCTCTACCTGAAGTATCTTTTAATACAGCGATTAATGCGTTACCTATTTGAGTACGAGAAATTGCTGAACCATCGAAACAATCAGAAGTATAGAAAATATTTCTAGCACCATTATTAGCAGTAATCTTTGAAATTAAGGCAAGAACTGTCTTATTGATTTCAGAACAATTTTCATCATTTAATACAAGTGCTGTTGCATCTGCACGAACTGGAGAATAACCTTCTGAAGCTAAAGCGTATGCTGCTTGAATTTCTTTTGATAATAAAATAGTTGTAAACATCCAAGTATGAAGATTAACTGCATCATCACCACTGTCAAACATTACAAGAGATGGTCCTTGAGAAATCATCTTTAATGTATTGTCTGTACCATCAATTGATGGAGATTCAGCTACAGAAACTGCGAATGCACTTGAATTTGCTGGCTTTTGGTGAGAAGCACCACCTGATGAACCAATTGAAATGAATGATCCATCATATGAAGACTTATACTTGTCATCTTCCTTAGTTTGGTCATACTTAACGAATAAACCAGATGTATATGAACCAGAAACACCCTTAGTTGTTAAAATACCTTTTTGACGTTGTTCATAAGCCATCTTAAACATGTTAAATGTTTCGTCATTATTGAATTGAATCTTATCAGCACCTGCTTTATCCTTATCTGTATAAAGCTTCTTACCAGATTGTTTAGAAGCTTGCTCTAGATATGTAATAGCCCAGTTTGCTTCTGAGTCATAGCCGATTGGAGTTGAGCTTGGATACATTCTCTTTAATTCTGCACCAGCTTCCCATAACTTGTCCCAAGTCCAGTTAACGCTATTTTCTGGATCAATACCTAATTTCTTAAATACTGGGTCACAAACTGTCTTGTTGATGTAAACGATGTCTGTTGACTTATTTAAAGGCATAGTGAAACGTCCTTCTCTAGCGAATACTGTACCTTCATCATAATAACCAGCTGCCTTCATTTGTTGAATATCATCAGCACTTAATCCATATTCACCATCATTAATATATGGATCAAAATCTAAAACCTTACCAGATTTTAAATAACCTGCTACGTGGTCACCATAGCAGAATGCTAAGTTTGGTTGTAGTTCTGCCATTAAATCAGCATTAATCTTTTCGTTGATTGTATCATATCCACCTGGAGTTTGTAAATCAACTGTCCAACCTGGGCATGCTGCTTGGAATGCGGCAATTGCAGTTTGAAGAACAGGTTTTAAGTTGTCTCCTGATGATGCATAGAACTTAATTTTTCCACTTTGAGTTGTTCCTCTTGGAACACTAGTATAGCTAGTAGATTTAGATGTGCTAGGTGTACTAGTACTCTTTGATGGAGTTGATTCAGGTTGTACTGTTGAAGTAGTTTGATTACCACCGCAGGCTGCCAAACCAACTGCTGCTACAGAAAGAGCTGCAGCTCCAATAATTTTCTTAAAATTCATTTTTTTGTCTCCTTTGTACTTTTATATACTATCATAAATGAAATTTTCCATATCCCAATGATATGAATAAACAATCATTAAAACTAACCCTTAATACCGCTCTTTGAAACACCACGCATAATGTATTTTCTAAATAAAACGAATACAATAAATAATGGAATAGAGATAATCATTGAAGCAGCCATACGTACTGGGTAATCTGTATAAATTGTACGAGCTAATCCAGTCACAGGATCCTTAACGCTACCTGGAAGACCACATTTAGCCATCCAGTTAGATACTAATCCCCATGTTTCACTATTAACTAATTGTGGCCAAATATATGAGTTCCATGTACCAATTAACTTTAAGATTGTAATTGAAATGATTGTTGGACCTGCAAGAGGAATCATAATCTTTACAAGGAATCTAATATCAGAACATCCGTCAACCTTAGCAGCTTTATATAAGCTATCTGGGATTGACATAAATGAGTTTCTTAATAAGTAAATATAATAAATTGAGCATAAGAAAGGTAAGATCATAATTGTATATGTATCTGACCATCCGAATTTTGCTTTTGTTGTAAGATAGTTAGTAATTGTAAATAATTCACCAGGAATCATCATTGTTGCTAATAAGATTGAGAATAATAGGTTTTTACCCTTAAAATCAATCTTTGCGAATGCATAAGCAGCAAGAATAGTAAATATTACTGAAGCTCCTGTTGATACAAAACCAACAACTAAAGAGTTAACTAACGTAGTCCAGAAAAGACCTTCACTATATCCAACTGCTAATTTATAAGCATCCCAAGTAATTTGATGAGGGAAATAAGTTGGAACGAATGATTCATATTCTTCAATTGTCTTTAATGAAGAAATAATCATCCAATAGAATGGAAATACACATGTTAATGCACCAATTGTTAAAAGAATATAGATAATAGTTCTAGAAATTATTTTAACAATTCTATCGTGCTTTTCCTGTTCTTCAACTGTTCTTTTTCTTGAAGTATCAACCTTAGCATGTATTTCGTTAGAAGGCTCTTGTGAAACTTGATTGTTTTCGATAGTTTGTTCCATCTTCATACCTCCTAGTAATGTACTCTCTTCTTACTTAAACGTAAGTTAATTAGAGTAAATAATAAAATAATTGCAAATAGGATTAAAGCTGCAGCACTTGCAGCACCATAATTTGGACTTTGATTTTGTACGTTTTCGTAAATGTAACCCACCATTGTATTGATGAATGAACCTTTAATTTGTTCAGCACCGAATAAACCTACTAATGCTGTATATGCCTTAAATCCACCGATGAAACCAGTAACGATTAAATAAGATAACATAGGTGAAATTAGAGGTACAGTAATTTTCCAAAGAGTTGTATGCTTTGAAGCACCATCAATCTTTGCAGCATCATAATATTGCTTATTAACGTTTTGTAATGCACCAAATAAGATAAGAATCTTGAATGGTAGACCAGCCCAAATTTCATAAATTATTACAACCCAACGTGCTGGCCAAATATATGGATTTATTACTGCATATAGCCATGCACTAAATCCCTCATAAGCACTTAAATGAGTCCAACCTAGGAATGAGAAACCTTTTCTTTTACTAGGTAAGATTATGTTAATATTTGTCCAGTCAATTTTCTTTCCAAATAATGTATTGATTAAACCCCAAGATGAAGCACTTTGTCCATTACCTGAGATATTAATAACTGAGAACATAGCAGCGAATACTGCACCTACAGCAATTGAGTTAGTTAAGTAAGGTAAGAAGAATAATGTTTGGAATACTTCTCTTAAAGGCTTAATAGCATTTAATCCTACTGAAATAAATAACGCAAGTAATGTAGATACTGGAACTGAAATAAACGCGAACAATAATGTATTTATAAGATTGTATCTAAATAAGTGATAGTTAACTACGTATTGGAAGTTACCCCAACCAATACCTTCATAACCTTTTTCACCACTTAATTGAGCAATGACGTCAACCTTTTCTTGGAAGGCCCATACAACTGATTTGAAAATTGGATAGAATGTGAAGACAGCCATTAATACGATAACTGGTAATACGAATAACCATCCTTTACCTGTTACAGCAGCTTTCTTCCAAAATCTTTTTCTTAAGACAGCTTTATCGTCTTCATAGATGACATTTTCTGTTTGTTCCATTATGCCACCTCAACTTCTGGTGTAGTTTCCTCTTCTACTCTTAATCTTACTTCAGTCTCACGATTGAATAAGAATACCTTGTTTGGCTTTAAGCTAAACTTGATTGTTTCTGTTGTAGGTAATTGAATATCAGAGTCAATGATTGATCTTACAAATGGCTTTGTGCTAGCTGGATGTACTGAAACAATTGACTTGTCTCTACCCATAACATCAATATGATCCTTTAATAATGTTAATGGACCATTAGCATCAACGATGAATCCTTCTGGTCTAATACCAACATAGATTAATTGATCTTCAAATGGACATTCTTGAACACATTCATCACCAATATATACCTTATGGTCTTTAATCTCACCTTCAAAAATATTTACTGGTGGAGTACCTAAGAAGTTTGCAACGAATAAGTTAGCTGGATCATCATAAATATCTTGTGGTACACCAGCTTGTTGTAGAATACCATGCTTCATAACTAGCATTGAGTCACAAATTGACATTGCTTCTTCTTGGTCATGTGTAACGAATACAGTTGTAATTCCTGTTTCCTTTTGAATACGCTTAATTTCTTCACGTGTTTGTAAACGAAGACGTGCATCTAGATTTGATAATGGTTCATCTAGAAGTAATACTGATGGGAACTTAACAAGTGCACGAGCAATCGCAACACGTTGTTGTTGACCACCTGAAAGCTCACTAGGCTTTCTTAATAATAAGTCTTCGATTTGTACTAATTTTGCAGCTTCTGCAGCACGTACCTTTGCTGCATCTTTCTTAATACGCATATTAAGTAGAGGGAACATGATGTTTTGCTCTACTGTCATATGTGGGTATAAGGCATAGTTTTGGAAAACTAATCCAATACCACGTTTTTCTGGCGCTAAGTCTGTAACGTCATCTTCGCCAAAGTAGATTCTACCTGAAGTAGGCTCTTCTAGACCTGATAACATGAAAAGTGTAGTTGACTTACCACAACCAGATGGTCCTAGTAAACCAATAAGCTTTCCTGATGGGATCTCGACGTTTAAATCGTTTACGGCAACAACTCTACGTCCAGCCTTCTTGTTTTCAAATACTTTGGTTAAATGTTCAAGTATAATTTTCATAAACATTCCTCCATAATAAAAAATGTATATTCCCCTTGTAAGTATTATTTTATCATAATCAAAATTTTAATACAATAATTCTCACTCTTAATTTAAAGATTAATTTTTGCAAAAATTTAAAAAATGACACGTTTAAAACGCTTACCTTTGTCAAAAAGCAAAAAAAATAAGCCCTTTTTGTAAAAAGAGCTCATTTTTTAGCACTAGTAATTGCAGTTGTTTGGAGTACGTGGATATGGAATAACATCACGTATATTATCAACACCTGTTAAATACATAACAAGTCTTTCAAATCCCATACCAAAACCTGAGTGTACGCATCCACCATATCTTCTAGTATCTAAATACCAATCAATCTTATCCTTATCAATATTCATTTGTTCCATTCTCTTAAGTAAAACATCTAAGTTTTCCTCACGTTGAGAACCACCCATAAGTTCACCTGAACCTGGTACAAGTAAATCTACAGCAGCACAAGTCTTATTATCTGGATTAACTTTCATATACCAAGCTTTAATATCCTTTGGCCAGTCTGTAACGAATACAGGACCGTTGAAATGCTTAGTTAACCATACTTCATGTTCGTGAGCTAAATCTTCATCGTATCCTGGCTTAAATTCAAACTTTTCATTTGAATTTAATAATAATTCAACAACATCATGATGCTTAATTCTTGTGAATTTAGCAGAAGTTAATGCTTCAAGTCTTGCCTTTAATCCTTTTTCAACAAATTGATCACAGAAATTAATTTCTAGAGGACAGTTATCTAATACATATTTAATTACATATTTTAACATTTCCTCTTCTACATCCATACAACCTTCAAGATCACAGAATGCCATTTCTGGTTCAATCATCCAGAATTCATTTGCGTGTGTCTTTGTGTTTGAATTTTCTGTTCTAAATGTAGGTCCGAATGTATAGATATCACTAAATGCCATTGCAAATGTTTCACCTTGTAATTGACCTGAACCTGTGATGAATGCTTTATGTCCAAATAAATCATTAGAGAAATCAATTGCACCATCCTTAGTTAGAGGTGGGTTTTGTACATCTAGTGCTGTAATCTTAAACATTTGGTCGCTACCTTCACAGTCAGCTGATGTAATTAATGGAGTGTTTACATATACATATCCATTTGTTTGGAAATAGCTATGAACTGCCATAGCTGCAACAGAACGAATTCTAAATACAGCTTGGAATAAATTAGTTCTTGGACGTAAATGTGCTACTTCACGTAAGAATTCTTTAGTATGTCTCTTTGGTTGAATTGGATAATTTTCAGGAGAATCTCCTAATAATTCAACTTTAGTTGCATGTAATTCAAATGGTTGCTTCATTTCTGGTGTAAGAACTACAGTACCAATAACCATTACTGATGATCCTACTCTTATCTTTGATACTTCATTAAAGTTTTCAAGCTCTTGTGGATAAACAATTTGAAGTGGATTAAATTCTGTACCATCTGATACAGTTAAGAATCCAAATTGTGATTGAGCACGATTTGTCTTTACCCATGCACAAATACAAATTTCTTGTGAAGCTAAAGCTTTATAATTTTTAAATAATTCTCTTAATTTTGTTCTTTTCATATTATCCTCCTGATAAATAAAAAAAGACGCCCTAATCTAAGGACGTCTAAAACGCGGTGCCACCTTAGTTCAGTATATAAATACTGCCCTTAAATCCTTAACGCGGATATACGGATGGTTCTACTTAATTTCTTCCATCTCTCAAAGCTGTTCTCCTCTAGACTATTGATTGATTCGCACCACCCATCAATTCTCTTAACTAAAATCTAGATTTGGTCTTCTCATTGATTTATATATATCTTAATTTATTTAAAATTTAATGTCAAGATTTTTAATTATAAATCTTTTAGGCTAATTATAAATCTTACACCAATTTTTTCATTTCTTACGCTTAATTTATAATTGAAAAAATCTAATGTCTTTACCGCAATTGACATACCTAATCCAAATTTACCTTTACTACCTTTTTCATAAGGTTTAAAGCCTTGTTGAATAAATTTTTCATCAATTGCTTCACCATCATTATATATTTCAATTAAATTTTCTCTTAATTTTATACTAATAAGGCTTTTAGCATAACGTAATGCGTTATCAATTATATTTTCTATAACTGTACTATAATTATCAGAGTAACCTTTAAAATAAACTCTATCTAAATCTAATTCGAATTTTATTTCTTGTCTTGTCATCTTCAAATTATTCACAACAGATTCAATTAGACGTTTCATATTAACGTCTTCAAATTCTTTATCTTTTGTTAAATATGATAATTTATTATATGTAATTAATTGTTGTGTCTTATTATATAAAATATCGGATTGTTTAATAATAATATCTGGTCCATTTTCAATAAAATGCTTATCTTGCATAGCTTCTGCATAGCTTTTTATGATACCTATTGGAGTTTTAATATCATGAGAAATGTTTTGTAACATTTCCTGTTTAGTAAATTCATTTCTTAAAATTTGTAGGCGCATATTTTCAATTGAACGAGATAATTCAGCAAGTTCATCATTACCTTCATCATTATATTCTTCCGTATAATTTGTCTTAGGTAAGTTAGTAATATGCTTTTCTAATCTTTGAATTCTTCTAATATGGTTTCTTGACCAAGCAATTAAAATTAATAATGTAACTGCAAGTGCTACCGCAAATACTAAAGTCATTTGAAGAGTTAGATTTGTACCTACATCTTCAGCATTCTTATAATCAGACAATGCTAAGATAAAATAAAATCTATCATTAACTAATTCTGTTGATTCATAATATGAATACATTTGACTACCATTCAAATCAATTGGTTTTCTTGTTACATGTCCTTTACCTCCACCCATTTGATTTGGTAATATTTGTACTGCATCAAATAATGATTCAAACATATTAGATTGAATATTTAGATTATCTGCAATATTTGTAGATGCGCCTGTAATTTCAACTAAATCAAATTCTAATTGTCCGGTTTCACTATCATATTTTTGTTCCATTATACCTGAAACAAAATAATAACCTTCATCTGTTGATATAGTTATCTTTTCACCATTTTTCCATTTATTTTGAGTTGATACTATATAATAACCTAGTTTATCATATACTAATTCTCTAGATTCAGAATGCATTCTAGAGAATGTTAGTGATAAGAATAGTACAAATGATACAACTACAATTATTACATACAAAATCATCAACTGACCTGTAATTTTTAATTTTTTCATAGAAGTCTATATCCGTATCCATAAATGGTTTCAACATTCATTTTTTCCATTTTTGATCTTAATCTCCTCATAAGATCATCTACAACTCTATCTGAACCAAAATATTCACTACCCCAAACGTTATCTAATATTTGATCACGAGAGAAAGCTTTTCCTCTATTTTCAAGTAAGAATGTTAAAAGATCATATTCTTTGGCTGTTAAATTAATTTGAACACCATTTTCTAAGGCCATTCTCTTATCTAAATCTATTACATAGCCATTATATTCAACAACATTATTTTGACTTTCATTTTTAGGATAAGCTCTACTAAGTAATTTCTTTACTTTAAGAACTAATTCTCTAATACTTGATTTTCCTATATAATCATCTCCACCAAGTTCAAGTCCCATAACTCTGTCTAAGTCTTCATCACGAGAACTTACAAAAATAACTGGCATAGTAGCAGATTTATCTCTTATCTTTTTAATAATATCATATCCTGAAATATTACCAGGAAGCATTATATCTAATATCCATAAGGCATAATTATCTTGAGCATGCTTTATCGCATCCTCACCTGTACTATAATGATCTATTTCATATCCTTCTTGTTCTAAATACTCTTTCACAAGACTTGCAAAATCTTCATTATCTTCAACATAACCTATCTTAAACATATTGAATCCTCGCTTTCTTACTCTTTTCTTTATTTTTATTATATATTAAGCCAAATTTTTTTACAATTAATGAAAATTGGCTTATAAGCGAAAAGAAAGAGACCGAAGTCTCTTTCCATCAACTAAATTGGGAGAGTTAGTTTGTTTATGAAATTATCTATCTTTGGGAGAATTATGATAGAAACTTCGTGTCTTATAAGACAATTAAATGATAACAAAATAAAATGTTTAAAATAATATATTCAGACATTTAATTATAGTTTCATTGTGAAATTAAAGTGAAAAGGTGGGATTAATTATAAGGAAAAAAGTGAAAAGTCTTAATAATTAACTTTTCACTTTATTAATATTATTTTGTTAAATCAAGCGCTAAATGCTGAATATCTTTATGAAGAGTTAAATAATCTTTTAAAGATTCGCTAGCACGTTCAAATGCTTGATCCATCTTAATTTGATCATCTTTGCTAAAATGACCTAATACCCAATCAACTACAGGAATTAATTTATCACGAGAAATACCAATCTTTATTCTGTTGAATACTTCAGTACCAGTATGAAGAATGATATTCTTTAATCCGTTATGTCCACCTGCACTACCTTTAGTTCTAAATCTTAATTTACCACATTCCATATCTAAATCATCACATATAACTATCATATCTTTGATGTCTATCTTATAGAAATTAAGAACGCTAATTACAGCTTCTCCTGATAAATTCATAAATGTAGTAGGCTTTAATAAAATAACCTTTTCGCCGTCAATATTAGTTTGGGCAATTAATCCTTTAAATTTTGTTTCAAGTTTAAATTGCATATTTAGCTTATCAGCTAACATATCAATTGTAGAAAAACCAACATTATGTCTAGTGCCTTGATATTCGTTGCCGATGTTACCAAGTCCAACAATAAGTTTCATTATAATAATTCTCTCTTTGCCTTATCGTATGTATACATAAATAGTCCTGATAATGGTTCATCAGCAACTATTCTTCTGATAGCATGACCTAGAAGTTTACCTACTGATAATACTTTAATCTTTGGACTAGCTTTTTCAGGACCTTGGGCAATTGTATTAGTTATAACAACTTCCTTTAAAGTTGATTCATTGATTCTTTCAATGGCAGGACCTGATAATACACCATGAGTTGCGCATGCATATACATCTAATGCACCATTCTTCTTAAGTGCATTGGCTGCAGCACAAATAGTACCTGCTGTATCAATCATATCGTCAATCATGACACAATTCTTACCATTTACATCACCAATAATATTCATAACTTCTGCCTTATTAGGTTCAGGTCTTCTCTTATCGATAATTGCGATTGGAGCTTCTAAAACCTTAGCTAATTCACGAGCACGAGTTACACCACCATGGTCTGGTGATACAACGCAAATATTCTCAAGCTTCTTATCTAAAATATAATTAGCAAGTGTAGATAATCCCATTAAATTATCCATTGGAATGCTGAAGAATCCTTGAATTTGAGCAGCATGAATATCCATTACAATAACTCTATCTGCTCCAGCTTTTTCTATTAAATCTGCTACTAATCTAGCTGAGATAGGTTGTCTTGATTTAGACTTTCTATCTTGTCTTGAATAACCATAATATGGAATAACTAAATTAATAGTTTTAGCAGATGCTCTTCTTAATGCATCGCACATGATTAATAATTCCATTAAGTGATCGTTAGCAGGTGCACTTGTTGGTTGAACTACAAATACATCACAACCTCTAACTGTTTCCTCAATGTTAACATTAATTTCCCCATCAGCAAAATGTAATACCTCACACTTAGCTAGAGGAATACCACTGTATTCAGATATTTCCTTAGCTAATTCTACATTAGCACTTAATGCAAATAATTTTGTTTTGTTTTCTGTGTTAGACATTTTTCTACTCCTATGTATTAAATTTTTAACCAATATTATTATACAATAATTCCAAAGTTTGAAAAGATAGAAAACCTATGAAAGCATTTTACTATAATAACTTTGTTAAATATATTTGTAAAAATTCATTACTTTTCTCTTTAATCTTAACAAGTACATCTTCTTTATCAGATATCATAAATAGTGTAGAACCACTTCCAGACATCATGCATTTAATTTCTTTATTATATTGATTTGATAAATATGCAAGTTCTGGTCTTAATTTAAAGGCTGGTGTTTCTAAATCATTAAACATATTATCTTTTAATAAATCTAAATCTCCAACTTCTAGAGCTTTTATTACATTATTAATTTTTTCATCTTTTTCTGTTTTATCATTTTTATATAATTCATATATCTTTTTAGTTGAACAGCCAAATGGTGGTTTAATAAGTAATATATTCCACTTAGGATATTTAGTTTTTAATAATTCAATATTTGTACCTCGTCCTGTACATAGTGCAGCTTTATCATATACACAATATGCTATATCACTACCTAGCTTTGTAGATAATTCAGCTAATTCAAATAGTGGTATATCTAAATTAAATAATTTATTTAATCCTCTAAACGTAGCAGCTGCATCTGCACTACCACCGGCAAGACCGGCTTCTTGAGGTATATGTTTATCAAGAGTTATTAATACACCTTTTTTTATTTTATAATTTGATAAGAATAATTTTGCAGCTTTATATACAATATTATCTATCGCTTTTAAATTAGTATTATCTAGAAGAATAATACCATCTTCAATTTCTTCAAAAGTTAATATGTCATATAAATCGATAGGTACCATGATATTTTTTAAATCATGGTATCCATCGCTTAATGTATCACTTACCGCAAGTGCTAAATTAACTTTTGCATATGCTTTTTCAGTAATCATATTAATTCTCCATTAAAAACTCAATAAGATTCTTAAAATCTGAAACGCTTAATTGTTCGCTTCTTACAGCTTCATTAAAATTATATTTATGAATAAATTCTAATACTTTATCTTTATCATAACCTGTGTTCTTTAAATTATTCACAAGAGTCTTTCTTCTCATATTGAATGCGTCTCTAATTAATTTAAAGAACTCTTCTTCATATTTAGTCTTATATGGTGATTCATCATATAAATCAAGTCTAATGACTGCAGAATCTACATTAGGTTTAGGGATAAAAATATTTCTTGATATTTTTAATACCTTTTTAGCACGAGCTCTATATTGGATTGCAATAGATAAACTATTGTAATCTTTTACATCAGGCTTTGAACATATTCTATCTGCAACTTCATCTTGCATCATCATAGTGTATGATTTAATCTTATCTGTTTCAGATAATAATTTTAAAATGATTGCTGTTGTAATGTAATAGGGAAGATTTGCAACTAAGCATATTTTATGTTTGCCATCAAATCTTTCACTTATTTCTTTATCTATATCTACTTCTAATATATCATTATGAACCAATTCAAAATTATCATAATCTTTAAATAAATCAGTTAATATAGGTATTAAATCAGAATCTACTTCATATGCTACAACTTTATGTGCATAATCAAGTAAATGACAAGTTAAACTACCAAGACCTGGTCCTATTTCTATTACATCACAGTCTTTAATATCCGCAACATTTACAATAGAATTTAATACATTAGTATCTGTTATAAAATTTTGACCAAATTTCTTTTTTATAAAAAAATCATTTTCTTTAATTAGATTTTGAATAGCTTCTATTGTGCCGCTTTTACTCTTCATTAGCTTCTCCAATTAATTTAATTAATTCTTCTTTTTTAATATTTAGCGCGTTAATACGCTTTAAAAAAGTTTTTGCGTTAGGATGTCCGATATTTAATTTTAGTGAAATATATTCTCTATATTTACTAGAATTAATACCACCATTAAGACCTAAATCCATCATATCAATATTTGTAAGATTATCAGCTTTAATATTATCTTTATCAAGATAATTATTTAATGCTTCTTTAATATCTTCAAGTGGAGCATGTTCAATTCCAACCTTCTTATGATTTTTAGAAATACATATTTTCTTTGGTAAGAATGCTTCACTTGCAGTAGGTAATACTTCAAGAATTTTATGTCTAATTCTCTCACCTGGAGAGTCTGGATCTGTGAAAATAATAATCTTATATTTTTTTGAATATTCCTTAATCATATCTAATGTTTCTTTTGATATTTCACTACCATTAGTGATAATACAAAAGGCATCAGGATATACTTTTTTAATTCTTTCTTCGTCATGAGTTCCTTCAACAACGATTACGCTATTATACATTTAAAGGCTCCTTATAATAATATCTTATAGATTTCCTCTTACCACTTTTAATTAGCCCTTCGATAATTTTAGAATATGCAACTAAGTTCTCAGGTTCTCCACCTTTTCTCATAATCATAATATCATTTAATTTAGGATTATTTCCGCTATCTAGATATGCTACTTGAGAAACTACTATTTTATAAAAATAATACTTTGGATATTTTTTATATTCCTCTTTTATTTTTTGTGCAAGTTCTAAATCATCTTCAACTATAACTGATTTATATAGTTTTCTAGATTCAATTGATTGACAAATATCAGCTAATATTTTGTCCTTTGAATTAATTAATTGTTTAACAAGACCTGATATATATCCATCATCTAACATAATATAGCTCATGATATTTGTGTTATCTTTTAATACATTAATTAAATCAGTTGCATCACAATCAATTGATTTTCCTTGTTTATACAAATCAAATATTCTTCTATATAATGTTTCTAACAATAAATCATATCCTTTTGCAGCTTTATGATAATAAACCTGCCAATACATATGATATCTTGCCATTATATAATTTTCTAGTGAATTAACTCCACTAGCTCTAAAGTATACTCTATTATTTTTAATAATCATAGACCTTAGTATTCTAATTCTATCAATTGCACCATAAGTTGCACCAGTAAAATATGCATCACGAACTAAATAATCAAGTCTATCTACATCTACTTGGCTCGAAATAAGCGATTCAATTAAAGGAAATTTTCCTAAATGACGCAATATATTAGTAATATCTGTAGGTACTACATTATATTTGATTAAGACATGATTAATATCAGTTAAAGGACTTTCAATAATCATGCTTCCTAATTCTTCATGGCTTACGCTTGTTACGCTTTCAAACGCATGGCTATAAGGTCCATGACCTATATCATGCAACAGGGCTGTAGTCAAAAATAAGATTTGACTATACTCATCTAATTCACTAGCTCCCTCTGCTTCCTCTAATACTTCACGTGCACATTCATATGCACCAAGAGAATGAGTAAAACGAGAATGTTCAGCAGTAGGGAAAACCTCAAGCACTCCTGATAATTGATGAATTCTTCTTAATCTTTGAAATTCTTTTGTATCAATCAAGTCATGAATTACTTTATAATCAACTTTCACATATCCATATATAGGATCTCTAAATACTTCTGTTCTTTCTAATTTTTCGTACATATAAATATCGAATAGACCAGTTCGACTTACCTGCCTTTCTTTAAAGGTCATGTGAAATAAATATATTTTATTTACAAAATAATTATATCATATTTAATTAAAAATTAATTTAAGATATAAAATATCACTATTTTTAAACTTTATTTTTGGTATATAATAAAAGAAAAGAGAGGATATTATTATGTGCGTATTTTGTAAAATAATAAATGGTGAAATACCTTCAACAAAAGTATATGAAGATGATGAAGTTCTTGCAATTTTAGATTTATCTCAAGCAGAAAAAGGTCATACATTAGTATTACCTAAGAAACATTTTGATACATTCTTAGACGCTGATGATAAGACTTGTGAACATGTATTTTGCGTAGCTAAAAAATTAGCAAAAAAAATTAAGACTAATTTAAATGCTGATGGTATTAATATTTTAAATAATTCTTATGAAGCTGCTGGTCAAACTGTAATGCATATGCATGTCCATATTATTCCACGTTATAATGGTGATGATTTAGAAATTAAATTTAAAGATCATAGCGATAAATATCAATTAAAAGACGTATTAGCTCAAATCAATAAATAAAAAATTTGGTGATAGTAAAATATCACCATTATTTTTTCTTTAGTATAAATAATCTTCTACTTTCTTTTTCTTCTCCAGGCCAAGAAAAATATATTAATTTTTCTACATCAAAATAGTTTTTAAATTCATTAATCCATTCATTATCTTTAAGTGAAGATAATCTTAAAATACCATCTATATATATTTCTTTTCCTTTAACTAAATAAGCTTTTTTAGCCTCTTCTAAATCAATATAATAATTAAATGATATTATTGCTATACCATCTTTATTTAACATATTATAAAAAGCTTTAATTATCTCTCTTGATGTATCTAAAGGTAATACATCTAATACATTAGCTGAATTTATTAAATCAAATTTCATTTTATTATCATAAATCCAGTTCGTATTAATTACTTTAGCATCTATATTAAGATTATGTAGTTCTTTATAATGATTAATTATTTTTATCGCTCCATCAGATGTATCAACACTTAATACTTTATTATTTAGTGCTAATATATAACTTGCCCATCCAATTCCTGCACCATAATCTAATACGTGCATATTTTTATATTGTTTGAACAAATCTATAAATTTATTACTAGGACATAATTCTTCTAATTTTTGATTATCATCTAAATTTAAAGATTTGAAATTAGTATCCCAAAATTTCATTAAATCTGACATTGTATTCATATATTACTTTCCCCTTGAACTATTTAATTGAACCAAATCTTTTAATAATTGATTGTTCTTTTTAATTTTTTCTAACGAATTTTTTATAGATTTAGATACATATTGTTTTGAAACATTATATTTTTCTGCAATTTCAGATATAGATAATCTTTTTGTATCAAATCCAATATAATTCATTACAAATTTCTTTTCATTTTCTGTTAAGAATCTATCAAAATAATCCATTAAAGTCTCTGATAAAGAATCACGCATTAATATCTCTTCCGGATCTAATTCAGTACTTGTACAAACATCTATCCTTTCAAGTGTTGTATCATCCTTTATATTTGAATCAAGTCTAATCATAGATTCGTCTTGACTAACATATCTAAAATAATCATCGATTGTAGAATCTTTTTCTATACCTGTTTTTTCCTTAAAAAGCGCTCTTACCTTAGCTTCATCATTAGGATATTCACTCATTAATCTTTTTAATATTTGTATTTTAATTGAAGTACCACGTCCTGATTTAAGTGATTTATTTAAACTATTGATTGTGTTTAAGATAGAAAAATTAACACACTGACTAATGTAGGCATTAAATGGGATATTTAATGATTTATCATAATTAACAATACCTTCAAATACTCCTACATTTGCAGCTTGAATTAAATCATCTTCAATATCTTTAAATGTTCTATATTTTTTTAATTGAGCATTAATTATTGATTTAGTTTCACTAGTATTTAATAATTTAGATATTAATTTTTCCCTATCTAATTCATTTGAGTTTAAATAAGCTTCATATATTTCTTCATTAAGACTCATTTTTTTCCTCCCTTTGCCAAAAATCAAATAATTCTTCTTTTAATTCACTATTTGTAACAATATCCTTCTTATTAGACCAATTTTGTGGCATTAAAGCTTGATATTTTTTAAATTTATAGCGCTTATCAATTAATATAACAGCACCATAATCATCTTTAGTTCTTATAACTCTACCTGCAGCTTGAACCACTTTATTAAATCCAGGATATGTGTATGCATAATCAAAACCCATATTATATTTTTCTTCGAAAAATTCTTTTAATAAATTATTTTCAATATTAACCTGAGGTAAACCTACACCTACAATTATTACACCATTTAATAAATCGCCTTGGTAATCAATTCCTTCACTAAATGAACCACCCATTACAAACAAACCTAAATGAGGTTTATTTGTATTTGTAAATTCTTTTAATATCTCATCTTTTTGACGTTCATCCATTGATGGAAGTTGAATAATTATATTAGTATCTAAATCATTTAAATGATTCATTACTAATTCAATGTATTTATAACTTGGAAAAAAGACTATATAATTACCTTTTTTACTACTAACTAAAGTTTTAATATTATCAACTATTTCCTTAATTGTAGTTTCTCTATCTTTATATTTAGTTGATATACTATCATTTATTATTAAGTCTAATTTATTTGGGTCAAATGGAGATTTAAGTGTTAAAAACTTACCTTCTCCATGGCTAATCAAATCCATATAATATTCTATTGGATACATAGTAGCACTAAAGAATACAATTCCATCTACACTATTATTAATAGTTCTTAATATAAATTCACTAGCGTCCATACATCTTATTTCAATATAATAATTTGATTCTTCTTTTTTAATCATAAACATATGATTTTCTGAAAAATATTCAGCTGTATCTAATAAATCTTTAACATTAAAATAAGCTTCTAATGCCTCATCTCTATCACTAAATTCCTCATTATCAGTTAAAATATTAAATGAAATATTAATGATTTGATTTAATGTGCTAAATATTTTTTCATCTAAAAAATGAGAATAAAAATACAAATCTTCACTCATTAATTCATCATATTCATGCAATAACTGAAAAAATATTTCTTTCTTTTTAAATAAGATCTTATCGTATTTTACTAAAATATCAGTTAACGTTTTAACATCTTTTGAACATAATATAGATGAATACATTTCTTTACTTCTATCAACTAAATTATGTGCTTCATCACATAATATTTTTGATTTATAATTTGTATCCTCAAAATATCTAATTAAATGCGCTTTAGGATCGAATACATAATTATAATCACATATTATTAAATCACAAAATTCAGATAAATCTAATGAATATTCAAAAGGACAAATCATATGCTTCATTGCATATTCATTTATTTTTTCAAAATCAAATAATGTTTCATTTTTGTATATATCTTCTATTGCAGTTCTTAATTTATTAAAATATCCTTTTGCAAACGGACATTTTTCAGGCTTACATATTTTCGCATGCATGGCACAGGATTTAGCCTTTGAAGATAATACTATTGATTTAATCTTTAATCCTTCATTTAATAATAAATTAATGGAATCAATAGCTACAGTTCTACCCATTGTTTTGGCTGTTAGATAGAATAATTTTTCTTTCTTATTTTCAAGTGTTTTAAGGGCAGGAAAAAGAGTTGCCACTGTTTTCCCTATTCCTGTTGGGGCAATCGCATACAATATATTATTATTCTTTAATGTGTAATATGTAGCCTTCATTAATTCATATTGGCCATCTCTTTTTTCTTTAAAAGGAAATTTTATATTTCTTAAAGAATTTAGTCCTTCTTCGCTAGAAGAATCTAATAAATGTATCCAATTACTATATTTTTCAATTGAATTATAAAAGAATATTTCTAATTCTTGATATGTTTTTAGCATATCAAATTTTTTTATTTCATATTCTGGAATATGAATATATGTAAGTCTTATATTTATTTCATTCATATTATTAATATTTGAATACATATATGCATATAGCATTAATTGTGCTAAATATTCCTTATGGAAAGATAAATCTATATTCTTTAGATTTGTTTGAGTTGATTTAATTTCTTCAATAATAATTTTATTATCTTCAATTAAAACCCCATCAATAAACCCATGAATTATAAATTCATCATCCTTAAATTTAACTTCATGTTTAATATAATATTCTTTTTTACTATCTTCATTATATTTTCTTTGAAGATATTGATGAGCATGTTTACCATCTAATTGGCTTTTGTTAGAGAAAAACTCATTAGTTAAGTCACCAGATGAATATAGAAATTGTGCCATTTCTTTTACTGCGATTGTTTTCTTCATGAATTTTTCTCCTTTCTTCTATACTCTTAATTATACACTTTTTAATATTAAAAATATATTTAAAAAAAGTACCTCAATTTGAGGTACTGATTTTATTGTTCAACTAATTCAACAAAATTAACATAATCTTGTTTCATAACTAATTCTACAACTTCATCTCTTCTAATATAATTTTCACCACAAGAATATAGAGATAGAGTGTATACTGATAGTCCTGAATTTGCATATGCAGGATCATATGAAATAGATTTAATACTTATGTTGTTGGATCTAATAAACTCTAATAATTTTTTCAAATCTGGTCTACTATGTAATTCAACATGGATTTCAAACATTCTAGCATTCTTTTGAAGCTTAGCTTCAATTTTTGGCATTAGCATTACTACAACTATGATTAATAATGTAGCTATTAAACCTAATGTGTAAAAACCTGAACCAAACGCTAATCCTGTACAAGCACAAGCCCATAATGCTGCAGCTGTTGTTAAACCTCTTACTTGATTTCTTGATGTGGTAATAATTGAACCAGCACCAATGAAACCTATACCTGTAATTACACCTGCACCAATTCTTGCTTCATCTGCATTGCCCATTAAGAATTCATTAACAAGCATTGCAACACAAGCGCCAAGTGAAACTAGAATATATGTACGTAAACCAGCAGCATGGCTCTTTGTAGCACGTTCAGCTCCTATAATAGAACCTAAGCATACTGCACATAATATTCTAATAATTATGGCGTACCAAGTTAGACTTGAAAAGGAATTTCCTGTAGCATTTGATATTAATTGAACAATAGGATCGTTTGAAGCCACATGAATGAATTTATCATATGCTTGAGTTAATATCATAAAATTTCTCCTTTTTTCTTTTCTTAACTGCCTAATTATAACACATTTTGAAATAATATAAAATCCCCTACGAAAGGGGATTTATATTATTCTTCAGTAATTTCTTCTACATTCTCTTCATTATTTTCTTCATCTTCATGTGGTACAATCGCAACATTAGTGATATATTGACCTTCACGTAATTTTACAATTCTAACACCTTGGCTATTTCTACCAGATTGAGAAATAGAAGAAATATGTACTCTGATTGTGATTCCTTTGTTTGTAGTAAGGATTAAATCAAGTGTAGGAATTACAGCTTCTAAGTCTACTAAATTACCATTCTTTTCAGTAGTCTTCAATGTAATTACACCCTTACCACCACGGCTTTGTAGACGATAATCTGTTGCAGGTGTTAATTTACCATAACCATTTTGAGAAAGAGCTAAAATTAAATCTTCCTTATTTTGAATTACAGATGCACCTACAATTTCTTCATCATCAGCTATACGCATACCACGTACACCTGATGCAGAACGTCCCATATCTCTTACTTCATTTTCTTCAAATGTAATTGATTTACCATTTGAAGCACCTAAAGTAATGTAATTATTACCATTTGTAACTAGTACTGTTAATAATGAGTCATCATCTCTTAAATTAATAGCTTTAATACCTGACTTCATAATGTTTTGGAAGTAAGATAGAGCAGTTCTCTTTACAATACCTTTCTTAGTAATAAAGAATAAATACTTATCACTATCTTCAATAGTCTTTATTGAAGAAATAGCTTCAATAGTTTCACCATCTTTAAGAGATAAAAGATTAACAAGTGGCATTCCTTTACCATTCTTTGATGATTCAGGAATATTATAAGCTTTCATCTTATAAATTCTTCCAGTATTAGTGAAGAATAATAAGAAATTATGTGAACTTGTATATAAGAATAGTTTTACATGATCCTTATCTTTTGTCTTTATTGAAGATACTCCAATACCACCTCTATTTTGAGAATGATATTCAGCTAAATTCATACGTTTAGCATAACCTTGTTCAGTAACTGTAATCATTACTTCTTCTTCAGGTATTAAGTCTTCATTTTCTATAGACATTGCAGTATGTAATTGAAGTTCACTTCTACGCTTATCTGAATACTTTTGTTTAATTTCAAGTAATTCAGTCTTAAGAATTTCTTCCTTAAGTTCTTTAGAACCTAATACTTCCTCTAGATGCTTTGTCTCAACTTCAAGACCATGATATTCTTCTTCAGTCTTTTCTCTATTTAATCCTGATAATCTCTTTAATTGCATATCAAGAATAGCTTGAGCTTGAATATCATCAAGATTGAATCTTTCTTTTAATTTTTCCTTTTCATCACCATTCTTAGAATTCTTAATAATCTTAATTACTTCATCTGTATTATCAGATGCGATAATGAATCCTTCTAATAAATGCATTCTCTTTAAATCTTCATCTAAATCGAATTGAGTTCTTCTTGTGATAACTGATAATTGATGATCAATATATACATCAAGTGCACGACGAAGTGATAATGATTCAGGCGCTCCATCTACTAAGGCTATCATATTAATACCATAGCTTGATTGAAGAGGAGTATATTTATATAAATTATTTAAAACTACTTGGGCATTTACATCATTTCTTAATTCAATAACGATTCTCATACCCTTCATTGAAGATTCATCACGTAAATCAGTGATACCTTCAACTAAGTGTTCCTTTGCAACTTGACCAATACGTTCTAGTAATGCTGATTTACGTAAACCATATGGTATTTCTGAAACAATAATTTCAGTATGACCTTTCTTAGTCTTTGGTTCTACAATTTCACATCTAGATCTTATTACAATAGTACCATGTCCACTATTATAAGCCTCTCTTAATCCATCTAGACCCATAACAATACCACCTGTAGGGAAGTCAGGACCTTTAACAAATTGCATTAACTCATCACTAGTTAAATCTTCATTTTCCATAATGGCAATGCAACCATCAATTAATTCACCTAGATTATGTGGTGGAATATTAGTAGCTAAACCTACCGCAATACCTGTAGCACCATTTGCAAGTAAATTAGGAATACGAGATGGAAGTACAGAAGGTTCTTCTTCGGTACCATCATAGTTTGGAACAAAATCAACTGTATTCTTTCTTAAATCTCTTAGCATTTCTGCTGAAATTCTACTCATACGAGCTTCTGTATAACGATAAGCAGCAGCACCATCACCATCGATAGAACCAAAGTTACCATGTCCATCAACTAAAGGATATCTATATGAGAAATCTTGAGCCATACGAACAAGTGCTTCATAAATAGAAGAATCACCATGTGGGTGATATTTACCCATTACATCACCGACAATGTGGGCACTCTTTTTATGTGCTACATTGTAAGTGATTTTTAATCCGTCCATACCATATAAGATACGACGTTGAACAGGCTTTAAACCATCACGTGCATCAGGTAATGCACGGTCAACAATTACGCTCATCGCGTAATTTAAGAATGATTGTTTAAGTTTTCCTGCTAATTGAACGCTATCAATATTACCATGGTTGTATTCAACATTAGAAGATACTTCACCTACTTGAAGATCTTCCTCTTCATCAACTTCAGGCGCGTTGTTTAATAATTCATCTTTATTATCTTCCATAGCGTTCCTCCTTATGCATCAATTGTTGCAAATTGTGCATTATCTTTAATAAATTCCTTACGAGGTTCAACTTCGTCACCCATTAACATGCTGAAATATTTATTAGCTTCTTCAGCATCATCCATAGTTACACGAGTTAATGTTCTTCTCTCAGGATCCATTGTAGTCTCCCACAATTGTTCAGGGTCCATTTCACCTAAACCTTTGTATCTTTGAATAGCTGATCTTTCACCCATTTCAGATACAAACTTATCTTTTTCTTCATCACTATATGCATATTCAACTCTCTTACCAGATTGAATCTTGTATAGAGGTGGCTTTGCAATATAAATATAACCTGCATCAATTAAACCTGGCATAAAGCGGAAGAAATATGTTAATAATAGAATGCAAATATGATCACCGTCAACGTCGGCGTCTGTCATAATTACAATCTTATGATATCTAGCTTTAGTAATATCAAATGTATCGATTATATTTCCGTTCTCATCATGTGCACGGAAACCTGTACCAATACATGTTAGCATTGTTTGAATTTCGTTATTAGCAACAGCTCTTTCATAAGTGGCTTTTTCTACATTTAAAACCTTACCACGAAGAGGAAGAATTGCTTGATACATAGAGTTTCTACCTTGTTTAGCACTACCACCGGCAGAGTCTCCCTCTACTAGATATAATTCGCATTTATCTGCTTCTTTTGAACGACAATCTGCAAGTTTTGATACAATACCAAATGAATCAAGAGGACTCTTTCTTCTTGTAGCTTGTCTAGCACGTTCAGCTGCTTGTCTAGCATGAGCTGCAGTTGTACATTTTTCAACTATTTCTTTTGCTGCATCAGGATTTTCTAATAAGAAGTTTTCAAGTGCATCACCAAAAATCTTTGAAGTAATATTTCTAACTTCTGAATTACCTAGTTTAGTCTTTGTTTGACCTTCAAATTCAGGGTTAGGATGCTTAATTGAAATAATGGCTGTTAAACCTTCTTTAAAGTCATCATTTTTTAAATCTTCTTCATTATCTTTTAATAATTTTTGATCATGAGCATATTTATTAATTTCTCTTCTTAATGCTAATTGGAATCCTTCTAAGTGAGTTCCACCTTCAATAGTATGAATATTGTTAGTGAATGTACGGACATCAGAAGAATATGAAGAATTATAATGAACTGCTACTTCAACAGAAATATTAGTCTTTTCATCTATTTTATCTACATAAATTACTTTGTCTTGGTTAAATGGTAAATTTTCTTTTTTCTCATCAATAAATTTAGCATATTCGATGATACCACCCTTGTATAAATAAGAGAATTCAACTTTATTAGCTTCATCTCTTAAATCACGAATAGTAATTCTTAAATCTTTATTTAAGAATGCTAATTCTTGAACACGTGTACGTAATGTTTCAAAATTATAAACAGTAGTTTCTGTAAATATTTCGCTATCAGCTTTAAATGTTACTTTTGAACCTGTGTCATTAATGTCACAATCACCAATAATATGAAGATCTTCACATACCTTACCACGAGCGAATTTTTCTTCATAAATGTGTCCATTTCTTCTAATAGTTACAGTTAACCATTCTGATAAGGCGTTTACAACTGATGCACCTACACCATGTAAACCACCTGATACTTTATAACTTGAACCATCAAATTTACCACCAGCATGTAATACTGTAAAAATTGTTTCTACAGCAGGTCTTTTTGTCTTTGGGTGTAAATCAACTGGCATACCTCTACCATTATCTGTAACAGAAATGATATCGCCTGGTAATACATCCACCTCAATATGCGTACAAAAACCTGCTAGTGCTTCGTCAATTGAGTTGTCAACTATTTCCCAAACAAGGTGATGTAGTCCACGAGAAGAAGTAGAACCTATATACATACCAGGTCTAATTCTAACTGGTTCTAGACCTTCTAGAACTCTAATAGAAGATGCACTATATTTTTTCTCTGCCTCTAAATCAGCCATATTATCCTCCTATAATTTTATAACTAAAGCTTTTGATAAAAGCTCACTATAAACTCCGTCAAGTGTTGTTGTTGTAATAAATGTTTGTGGTTTATCTAACAAAAATTTAACTAAATTAGATTGTCTTGAATCATCTAACTCAGAAAATACATCATCTAACAATAAAATAGGATATTTTCCTAAATATTGTTCATAAACCATTACTAATGCTATTTTTATACTAATTGCTATATTTCTCATCTGTCCTTGGCTAGCATATGCATTAGCTAAGTGATCATTAAGATATATTTCAAAATCATCCCTATGAAAACCTAATGTTGTAGTTTTCAGGAACATTTCTTTTTTTAATTGTAATTTATAAATTTCTTTAGCTTTATCTAAATCTATTGTTGATATATATTTAAGTTCTAATTTTTCACCATTAGAAATTGTTTCATGGATTAAATTTAATTTTTGATTTAACAAATTAATAAATTTTAATCTACTTCTTATAATTAAAGATTGACTTTCAATAAATTGATTCGTTAGAACCTCTAACATCTTTAAATCAATATTATCTTTTTTTAGTAATTCATTTCTTTGTTTCAAAAAATATTTAGTTTTAGATAAACAATCTAAATATTTTTTATTAAGCATAGATAATTCAATATCTAAGAAATGTCTTCTAACTGAAGGTGAACCACTTACAATAGATAAATCTGATGGGGAAAAGATTACTGTATGCAAATTAGCTACAAAATCACTAGCCTTTTTTTGTTCAATTCCATCTATAAGTCCTTTTTTCTTATTTTGAGATAAAATAACTTCATATTTATGATCTGAATTAATAAAAATTTTTGCATAAGGTTTTCCTTCTTTAATTAAATCAGATAAATCATTAGTTCTATGACTTTTAAAGGTACTTGCTAAATAAATTGATTCTAAAACAGTTGTCTTTCCTACCGCATTTGATCCAACAAGAATTACTAAATTCTTATTAGTTTCTATGTTAAGCTTATCAAATTTTCTAAAATTACTTAGTGAGATGCTTTTAATCATATAAGATTGTAAATTTCTTCTCCAATTTGGACATTCATTCCTCTATAAAGTTTTCTTCCACGTCTAGTATCTCTTTGTCCGTCTACTAAAACTTCATTTTCTTCAAGGAATATTTTAGCTTCACCGCCAGTATAAATAATTCCTTCAATTTTTAGTAATTGTCCAAGGGTAATAAACTCTTTGTCATCTTTGATTTTAATTGTTTCCATAATAAATCACCACACTGTAATAATTATAACATAATGTATATAAAATTTAAAGTTTTTTAACGTTTTTATATAAAATGAGATTCTAGTCATTTTGCATAAAAAAAGCCTTAGAATCAAATCTAAGGCAAATTTAGCGCATATATAGTTGTTAAAAATAGAAATTACAATAATTAATCCATCTTAATTGGAAGAATTAATTGAGTAAGATCTGGTTCCTTTTCGCTTGAAATTACAACAGGTCTAACTTCACCTGAGAAATGAAGTTGAACTTCTTGTGCATTAATGCATCTTAATGCATCTAATAAATATCTTGATGAGAATCCAATTCTTAATGATTGTTCGATATCAAGCTTTGTTGGAGTAATTTGTTCTTTAGCATCACCAATTTGTGCATTAGTAGTAGAAATCTCAACACTCTTATTTGGTTTAATTTCTAATTTAATAACTGAGAAATTAACTTCTTTATCAGTAACCTTATCATGTGGTGATAATAATGAAACTCTTTCTACAGCTTGAACTAAGCTTTCTTTATCAAAATAAATTGTCATAGGATAGCTATCAGGAATTAAACGAGAAGTATTTGGATATGTACCATCTAATAAACGAGTTTGGAATAATACATTCTTAAACTTAAATAATAATTTATTTGTAGCAAAATATAATGAAATAGAATCATCAAATCCATCAAGAGCTTTATTTAATTCATCTAAAGATTTAGCAGGAATTGTTATATTAAAATCATTATATGATGAATCTAGATTAATCTTATCTTGAGATAATCTAAATGAATCTGTTGCAACAGCTGTTAATACATTTTCATGTAAATTTAAATTAACACCTGTAAGAATAGGATTAGCTTCAGAATTAGAAGTAGCAAATACTGTTTGTTTAATAATCTTTCTTAAAGTAGCAGAAGGAATAGTTAATGGATTTTCTAATACTACAAAATCAATTGTTGGATAATCCATATAATCCATTAATCTTAATTTATATTCTCCTCTATCAGCTTCAATTAATAAAATTCTATCTTCAATTAATGAGAAAGTAATTTTTTTACTGTCTACTTTTCTAATAATATCAATAAAGAATTTACCAGGTACAACAGCTTTACCTTTTTCTTTTATAATAAGGGATTTATCAGAAATTACAGTTTCTACTGATAAATCAACATTAGAACTTGTTAAATATAAATCTGAGTCAGTAGCTTCAATGAAAATTCCTGTAAGGATAGGCATTGGAGTTTTAACAGGTAAACCATGAGAAATCATATTTAAATTCTCTAATAATATGTCACGATCAATTGTAAAAATCATAGAAATAAACTCGCTCCTTTTTAATATTCTTTAATCTTTTTAATTGTATTAATAATAAGTGTTGGTGGAAATGTGGAAAACATCAAAAAATGCTTTACCTACCACATTTTTATTATATCATAAAATGGGTAAATTTGGTAGTATTATTTTGTGGAATCCACACTAATTTAATTAATTTTTTTAAGTATTGTATTAACGGCTAAAGATAGCTCTTTATCGGATTTTAATTGAAGAGAAATCTTCTCAACAGCAGATATAACTGTTGTATGATCTCTTCCCCCTAAAAGGTAACCAATTTTCTTATAAGGAAGGTTATATTTAGTCTTTAAAATATACATACAAATATGTCTTGGGTTAGTATATTTATTATTTCTCTTTGAAGATAATAAATCACTAACGTCAATTTGATAGAAATCACAAATAATTGATTTTAATTTATCATAATCTGTAGATTCACCATTATTACTTCTATCTTTTAGTAAAGAAGTTAAAGCTTCTTTAGCTAAATCTAGAGTAATATCTTCATTAAATGTTACTGCATAACCTAAAACTCTTCTTAATGCACCTTCTAGATCACGTACATTATCAGTAAAATTCTTAGCTATATACTCTAAAACTTCTTCTGGAACTACTTGGTCAGTAGATTCAACAAGCTTTCTTTTTAAAATTTGAACACGAAGTTCTTGATCAGGCTTTTCAATATCTACTTGCATACCCCATCCGAAACGGGATGTAAGTCTGTCCATGATATTTTTTAATTGATTGCTTGGTCTATCTGAAGCAATAACAATTAATTTTTGATTATTATACATATCATTGAAGATTTTGAAGAATTGTTCCTGGCATTTTGGAGCATTTGATAGCATTTGAATGTCATCTACTAGTAAAACATCTAGATTTTTATAATGATTTTCAAATTCTTCATAGGCTCCTGTACGTGCAGCTCTTGAATATTCATCAACGAAATCTTGAGATTCGATATATAAAACTTGTTTATTTATATCAATATCAAGAATTGAGTTACCTATAGCTTGCATCAAGTGGGTCTTACCAAGACCTACTCCACCAAATATATATAGTGGGTTAGCTAAGAAAGAACCTTGTTGAGCACAAAGTACAGCATTTCTATAGGCTAGTTTGTTAGATTGTCCTGAAACAAAGGTATCAAATGTATATTCTGGTTTTAAGTTAGATTTTAACATTTGAGGTTTATGTTCTGGAACATTTTCTTTAGTTGTAACATCCTCAGATACTACAAATTTAAATTTTAGTGTTTCATCTGTTAATCCTTGAAGAATTTCGTTTAGTCTATTATTGAACATTCTATTCATTTTTGACTTAACTAATTGATCAGGACAAAGCACATAAATTGTACCATTTAAGACTTTGACTACAGAATTAACTTTTCCTACAGTATCTTCATATGTATCAGGTGATAGAGAACTAGCAATTTCTTCTTTAGCTTGGTCCCATAAAGTTTGATAGTGTTTTAAACCATAATCCATATAATTACTCCTATTCTTAAACAAAAAAACTCAGCATTTTTTTATCAAAATTATTTAGGTAATTTGAGTATAACATATTATCAACATTAATAAATAAAAAGTTATCAACATAAAATGTGGAAAACTTTTTGCCAAAATCAGGTATATTTTTACAAAATGTGGATTATTTTAAGAAATAATGCTGTATCTAAAGGATTATTTGAGTTATCCACTTTTCCACATTGTTTATAAAAAGTTGAAAAGTTTTCCACATTATGGGTCTAAAAATCCACTTTATTTTGTGGAGTTATCCACATTTTAAGCTAATTTATTAAAATTAATTATTGATAATAGAAATGATTAAATTTAAAATTTATTTTATCATTTTATTCAATAAATCATTTATAAGGTTTAAAGATATAAAATTTTGATGTAAAATAAATATAAAATATATAGTGATTAATCTTTCAAATTATCATGCAATAATCTTATAAAAAAATATATAAAAAATAAAGACTTTTTTTAATCAAAATTAAATATTTTTATTTTCGATAAAAGTTAAATATTAATCCTTTATATATAATACGCACGCGCGTATGGACAAATAAACATTTAATTAAAAAATGGTTTACGCACAATTTTATAAATTCTAGTTGACAAAAAATTAAAAAATATTTATAATGGTCATTGCATGGTTTCGTACGAAAGTGAGGCTATATTATGAAGAGAACATATCAACCAAACAAACATAAGAGAAAAGTAACTCATGGTTTCCGTGCCAGAATGTCTACAAAGTCAGGCCGTAAGGTTGTTGCTGCTAGACGTGCTAAGGGCCGTTACCAATTAACTAAATAAAAAGTTATATTTGAAAATACTAGAACTACCAGATCAAATAAAATTTTAAGTTTTTTAATGATGTGGTGGTTCTTTTTTTATTAGGAGATATTCATGAACAAACAATATCGCATAAAAAAAAGTAGTGAAATTGAAGATGTTCTTAAGAAAGGAACAAAGGCTTTTTCTAAATACTTTATATTTTATAAATTAGAAACTAACGAAACCAGTCATTTTAGATTTGCGACAAGTGTTGGAAAAAAGATAGGCAATGCGGTTACAAGGAATTTAACTAAAAGAAGAATTCGTGCAGCTGTAGAAAAATTTGATCTTACTTCCAAGAATATGGATGTTTTCATTATAGCTAAACCAACTGTTAATGATTTAACATTTGATGGCTATGTTAAACAAATTGATTATTTGTTACATAAATTACATATAATTGACTAAAGGAGAAAAAATGAAACGTTATTTTGAAAGAAATTTAACTAAGTTTATCTTAGTTTCATTCTTATTAATTTTTGTTGTATCTCTTGCAAGTTGCAGAACAAATGCCGCTTCTTGGTATTCTAGACCATATACTACTTGGGTAGCTGATTTTAACTTTGTTGAAGATAATGGAGCATTTAATTTCTGGCAAGCATTACTAGGATGGCCTGTGTCAATTCTTTCATATCCTATTGCATGGTTAATGCATAGCATTGGAGTTGGACTTGGTAATTCTTATGCTTGGGGTATTATCTTTACTACATTAATTGTTAGAACTCTTGCATGGCCTATTTATTCAAGAACTAACAGTATGCAAGTAAATATGACTATTATTCAACCTGAAATGCAACGTATTCAACAAAAATATGCAGGTCAAAATAGTCCTGAAGCAAGACAAAGAATGAGCCAAGAAATGATGAAACTTTATAAAAAGTATCATATGAATCCTTTAGGTTGTGTATTACCAATGCTTATTCAATTCCCATTATTCATGGCAATGTATGAGTGTGTACGTAGAATTAATGCATCAGTTATAACTTATTCTGCAAATGGTGCTATTCAAACTACAACAGCTGGAATTTTCTCACTATCTAATACAAAATTATTTGGTGTATTTGAAATAAATTCATCTGTATTAGCAAGTGGATCTTATGATGTTCCTCAAGCTACACAACCAAAAGACATTATTTTTGGTATTGTTCTTGCTTTATTATTTGCTGGTATTACATATTTAAATCAACTACTTGCAAAGCGTAAACCTAAGTGGCAAAAAGAAAGAAAGCAAGTTCAAACTGCAGAACAACAACAACAAGCAAAGATGATGAATATTATGAATGTTGTAATGATTCTAATGTTTATCTTCTTCTCTTTATCAAGTACTGCGTTAGCTCTTTACTGGCTAATTGGAGGTATTTATCAAACATTCCAATCATTCGTTGGTAGAAAGATGAACGAACGTAAGTATTATAAATTAAAACAACAATCTAACATTATTACTAAGTAGGTAGGTGAAATCATATGCAAAAAAGAATAGAAATAGATGCTACTTCTTATGAAGAGGCTTTAGAATTAGCTGTTGAAAAATTACATGTTTCATCTGACAGATTATTCTTAAATGAAATATCTGAAAATAAATATGAAGCACTATTAGATGTATCTTTAGCTTTAGAGGGTAAAAAATACGTTGAAAGTATCTTAAATAATCTTGGTGTTGACTATAATATCGAGGTTAGAACATTAAATGGTGAATCAGAACTTCATTTCATCGTTGATTCTTCAGAGAATCCTTTATTAATAGGTATTAAGGGAAAAACACTTGATGCATTACAAGTTTTATTAAAGAACCTAATTGGTACTTTTACTCATGATAAAATTGTTATTACTTTAGATATTGGTAATTACAAAGAAAATCGTAAGAGACAACTTGAAATCCTAGCTACTAAGATTGGTAAAGAAGTTGCTACAACAAAGCAACCAGTTAAGCTTAAACCAATGTCAGCATATGAAAGATTAATAATCCATGAAAAATTAGCTGACTGGAGAGACGTTTATACTGAATCTGAGGGTGAAGGCGAAGATAGAGCTATCGTCGTTAAGCCTAGAGTTTAATAACTAATTTATAAAATTGAAGCCTTCGGGCTTCTTTTTTATGGTTTCACGTGAAACCTGAAAATAAAAATCATAATGTTTCACGTGAAACATTGTTAAATTGATAATTATGAAATATAATCTTAAATATGAGAACGATAAGACGAATTATACTAATGTTGTTTGAATCAATAATAATATTTATATTATTTACTACAATAGCTGAAAATATTGTTATGAATGTCAAACTCAATAGTTTTTTAGACAATCAAATATTAGATGAAAGTTTATCAACGGAAACTATAAAATATTATCATAAAAATAATAAGTCTTTTAAAAAAAGAATTGATTATTTAGCTGCTCCTTCATTTTGCGATATATTAGTTACAACAGATTCATCAGTTGAAATACCTTTAATATATAATATTTTAAGTAATACTGTTGGAGGACATGCTGGTTTAGTTGGTATAAGCTATAATGATGAATATTATTCAATCCTTACAACAGATACAATAGATACAACATTAAATGATAGAGCTAATTGTGCAAGTATATATAGTGTATTTAATTGGGATGATCATTATGTATTCCCTTCTTATTATATTTTAAGAGTTGAATTAACTGAGGAAGAGGCAATTGAAGTATTCAATGAGGCTGTTTCAATACTTGGAGAACCATATAATGCTACTTTCTTATTAAATACTGATACTACAAGTTATTGTAGTGATCTTGTTGCAAAAGCTTTCAGTAAAGTTAATATTAATTTAAATTGGGATTTTGGTGCTACTACTGTAATAGATTTAATTGTATCGAGACATACTAAAATTGTTGGATATAAAGAATATAAGAATAAAGTATCATATTTCTATACATACTAGTCGAAAAATGTCAGATTTTAGCTACCCAAACTCTTATTTTTTTGATATTAAAAAGAAATTAATAATATGATATAATAATCCTAGTGAGGTGATTTACTTTGTCATATGTAGCTTTATATAGAGCGTATAGACCACAAACTTTTGATGAAGTTGCAGGTCAAAAGCCTATCATTCAAACACTTAGAAATGCAATTAGATTAAATAAGGTCGCTCATGCATATTTGTTTGCTGGACCACGTGGTACAGGTAAAACAACTATGGCTAAAATTATGGCGAAGGCACTTAACTGTGAAGATGGTCCTAATGATAATTTTGATAAATCTTCACCTATATGTTTAGGAATTAGCAAAGGTACAATTTCTGATGTTATTGAAATTGACGCTGCATCTAATAATGGTGTAGATGAAATTAGAGAGTTAAGAGATAATGTAAAATATTTACCTTCTTTATGTAAATATAAAGTTTACATTATCGATGAAGTTCATATGCTATCTCAAGGAGCTTTTAATGCATTACTTAAAACTCTTGAGGAACCACCTGCACATGTTGTTTTCATATTAGCTACAACAGAACCTCATAAAGTTCCTGCAACAATTTTATCTCGTTGTCAAAGATTTGATTTCCAGGCTATAGCTGAACAAGATATAGTAAGTAGATTAAAAAAAGTTGTAACGGAAGAGAAAATTGATATTGATGATGAAGCTTTAGAACTTGTCGCAACTTTATGTGATGGTGGTATGAGAGATGCGTTAAGCTTATTAGATGAAGCAATATCTTATGCTGCTGGGAAAGTAAGTGAAAAAGATATATTAGCTGTCTCTGGTAATGTATCTGATTCTACTATATTAGAGTTAATGGTAAATGTTTTAAATAATCAAGGTGCAGAAGCACTTGATAATTTAGGAAAAATTTTAGATGAAGGAAAGGAAATATCTAAGGTAATTAGTGATTTTATGACCTTCCTTAGAAATGTTTTATTGTTTAAAATCAATAAGATTTCTTCTAGCAAGAAAATCTATAAAAGTCCTGAATTTATAAGCTTTGCAAATACAATTTCAAGTTATAAAGTTTATAATTTTTTAAGTCTATTAAATGACACATTAAATGATATTAAATATACAAATCAAAAAAGAGCTTTCTTAGAAATGTGTATTTTAAAAATGTCAGATAAGGATAATGTAGATTATCAAAGCTTATTTAGAAAGGTAGAAAGATTAGAAAATACCGTAGAACAGTTAAAAAACATGAAAGTCACAAATAATAATGATTTTAGCTTTTCTGATGAATCTTTTGATATACCAGCATATGAAAATAGAAACACTTTAGTTGATACATTTGATTATTCAAATTGTATAACTTCTAAAGAATTAAATGAAGTGTTAAATAATGGTAATAAGCAATTAAGAAATGATGTCACTCTAAAATTAGAGAATTTAAAAATAGATTTTCCAATTTTAGAAAGTGCAAAAGTTGTATGTGTATCTGAAAAAGCTGTTATATTCACTCTTCCTACTGAAGGTACATGTAATAGAGCTATGAAAGATCCACTTTATAAAGATATTTTAGATAAGTTAAATAAAGATTATCAATTTGAACAAATCTATTTTGTAAATTCTTCTATTTGGAATGAAATTTCAAATGAATGGGTTAACAAATTTAAATCAGGTGAAACTAAACCTGAAATTAGTGAATATAAGATTAAAATATTTAAACATGTTGCAAAAGAAGTCAAAATTGAGGTTAAAGACCCAATTGATGAATTTTTTGATAATTAATTAGAATATTAGGAGGAAAAATATTATGAATCAAGCTGCAATGATGAAAATTAGAAAGATGCAAAAGGAAATGATGGAGGCACAAAAGCGTATTGAAGAAACAGTATATACTGGTAAATCTGCTGGTATTGTTGAAGTTTCTATGACAGGTGCTCATGAAGTTAAAGGTGTTAAGATTTCACCAGATGCATTTGAATCTAAAGATGATATTGAAATGATTCAAGATGCATTAGCTGCTGCATTCCAAGATTGTATTAGTCAAATTGAAAAAGATAGTCAAGAAGCTATGGGTGCATTTGGTAACATGGGATTTGGAGGCTTATTCTAGTCTATGGATTACCCAAAGCCTATTGAGGATTTAATAGCTAATTTTATGCGTCTACCAGGTATTGGTAGAAAGACAAGCGAAAGATTAGCGATGTATGTATTCTCTAATATGAGCTTAGAGGAAGCTAATAATTTTGCTAATAGCTTTATCAATGTTAAGAAAAACCTACATACTTGCCCAATATGTGGTAATTTAACAGAAAATGATATTTGTGATATTTGTAATGATCCAAATAGAGATAAAACACAAATAATGGTATGTGAAAATGTTAAAGATTTATTTGTCTTAGAAAGATTAGGACAATATAAAGGTGTATATCATGTATTAAATGGTGCAATTGATTTTTCAAATGGCATAGGTGTTGAAGATATTAGAATTGCTGAATTATTAGAGCGTGTTAAAAATGGTACTGTTAAAGAAGTAATTTTAGCTTGTAATGCTACATTACAAGGAGAAACAACATCAAGATATATTAAGACACTTTTAGAAGAAAGTGATGTTAAAATTACAAGAATAGCGCACGGACTACCTGTAGGTGGAGATTTAAGTTATGCTGATGAAATGACAGTATTAAAAGCGCTTGAAGGTAGGATTAAATATTAGTATGAAAGTAAAATTTTATAGTTATCAAAGAGGCGATTCTAATTTAAGTTTTGAAGCTGATTGTCAATTAATTGATGGTGGCTATAAATTTGAAGATAAAAAAAATATAGGTACTTCTATTTATGTTAAGCCAATTAGTTCAAAAGAAATACTTCTTAAAAGAAGTGGTAATATAAATTCTGAAATTAATTATATTGAAGGTAAAAGAACAAAATCAATGTATCATTCAGAAACATTATCTTTTCCTTTTGAAGTAAATACGTATAATGTAAAAGTTACTAATAATCATATTTCATTTGAATATGATTATTTTTATGAAAATGAATTAATAGGTAATATTAGAATTGTATTATTAATTAAAGAATAAAAAATAAATTAAAGTTTAACTATATCAAGTTTTCTAAAACAATCTAACCACTTGAAAAAAAGTAAACTTTAATGTAAAATATTTTGTAGTCTTTTAACGGAGGAACAATATGGAGAAGAATTTTGCCAACATGTCTTTAATTGACATTGCGTATGAGATGGTTAAAGAAAGTGAAGATGGTTTAGAAATATCTGAACTTTTAAGCAAAACATTAGAAGCTGCTGGATTAGATAGCACTGATGCTGAAACACTTTCTAATTTATATATGGAAATTTGTACTAGTTCAAAATTTGTCTTCTTAACTACTAAGAAGTGGGATTTAAAAACTCGTCATTCATTAGATGAATATGACAAGGATGGATCTAAATTCGTTAATGCTGAAGAAAGCGAAGAGGAAGATCTTGATCTTGGATACGTTGATGATGAAGAAGACGATGATTATGATGATGAAGATGAAGAAGATGACGAGGACGATGAAGAAGACGACGATGAAGATGATGAAGAAGATGATCTAATCGATCGTGATTCAGAGGACAGTTATTCAGATTCAGATGAAGAAGACGATTATACTGATGACTCAGATGATGATTTATCAGAATTTGATGAAGAAAAGTATAATTCTACAATGGATGAATACGAAGATAAATACGATAATTAATCAATAATTATACCTTATAGACTTTAAAACTATAAGGTTTTTTATTTTTTTAAAAATCGTTAAGTGACAATTTAAAAGCCTCTATTAAATAATTTAACATTTATTAGATTTTTGCACAGATTGTTTCTTTTAAGTTG